>JAVVFA010000013.1:0-17486 GCA_032251215.1 Candidatus Izemoplasmatales bacterium | reverse complement strand
GTTTTGTTTCCGAGATAATCCAAGCTGGATATATTCTTACTGATCAATCAGGTAAGATTGTAGAAGAGTTTTCTTCTTATGTCAAACCTAAATTAATTCCCGAAATCTCCATTAGAACTAAAAAGTTTCTTCATATCGATCAAAGTGATGTCGATAACGGCAAAAGCTATGATGATTTGCACAATAAAATAGTTGAATTACAAAGGAAATATAATCCGATTGTCTATGTATGGGGTAAAAATGATCAATTGGAGCTTAATAAACTAAATCGGATTCACAAACTTAATAATTTTACTAAAACTATGCAATTCATCGACTTGTTAAGCCTTCATAAAATGTATTATGGCTTAAAGAATGATTTAGGTTTATTTAATGCCTACAGCGCTTATGCGGAAAAGACAGATTTAGACAAACAAAAACACGATGCTTTGGAAGATGCTTTAGTAACAAAAGAAATCTTCTATGCCTTCAAAGATGTTTGTAACAATAAAAGATTAATTGAATTTAATTAAAAATAATATCTTAAAGTCATATCAGAAATGATATGATTTTTTATTAATGGATAATTCCGATATTTTTGTTTTTGATTTCATTCATTTTTTCGAATAAATATGATAAAATAAAAGAAAAACTGAAATTGGTGATAATATGGCAAACATAAAAGATGTGGCTAAACAAGCTGGATGTGGGATTGCAACGGTATCGAGAGTAATTAATAAATCTGGGTATGTAAAGAAAGAAACAAGAGATAAAGTAGAAGCGGTAATCAGAGAATTAGGATATAAACCTAATGAAATTGCTAGAAGTATGACCAGACAAAGAAATAATATCGTTGCTTTTATCTTACCTAATTCTAAGCACTTTTTTTTCGCTGAATTATTATATCATGTTGAGGAAGAGTTATTTGATATAGGTTATAAATTGATGTTATGCAACTCTAGTGAAAGACTGGAAAAAGAAATTCAGTATCTAGATATGTTAAAAAATAATCGTGTAGACGCAATTATTCTATTAACTAACAATGATGTTGAAAAATATTTAAATAAGAAATTACCTATTGTATCTTTCGATCGCTATTTCGACGATGTTCCTTATGTTGCCAGTGATAATTATATGGGTGGTGTATTAGCGGCGGAAAGGTTGCTAGCTCAAGGTTGTAAAAATATAATGTTTATCGGTGATGATGCTCAAGGTGAATATACCGAAGTTAGAACTGATGTTTCCAAAAGAAGAATTGGTTTCTTCGACACATTAAAGAAACATAATATTGATAATATCATTAACGTAGAGTATCCTCTTAAAAACTATTTCGTTACTGTTGAACAATTCACTGAACTTCTAGGTCCTTACACTGAAGTTGATGGAATATTCTGTATCTCCGACTTTGTTGCGTATACTGTAATCAAAGTTTTAGAAAGCAGAGGTAAGAGAGTGCCTGAGGATATTAAAGTAATCGGTTATGATGGAGGCAAAACATTCTATAATTTCGGCAAAACAATAACATCAATTAATCAAGATGCCAATGCTATTGCCAAAGCAATTGTCAAATTATTGGTCAATTTTGATAACGATAATTCTAATACTAAAATCATCATCCCAGTAGAAATTTCTGAGGGTCAAACGGCATAAACATTGATTTGATATTCATTTGTTCAAATCTAATAAAAAATTTTAAATGTAATTGACAGCGTTTTCATTAAGTGGTATAATCAACGCTATAAGAGCATTTATATTTTTTTATACACATATGGAAAGGTTTCCACTATTAATAGTTTTAAGTTTTTGTATTATTAATTAAAAGTTTTTTTCTGGAGGATAAAAATGGTCTGGAACGAAAAATTTGCGTTTGCCGATAAACATTTAGAAGTTGTGATAATTGGTGAAGTAGTAGTAGATACAATTATTCATAATGATTTGAATCTAGTAAGCAATATTATCGGCGGAAGTCCATTTAATATCTGTAAAAACTTAACTAACTTAAGTATCATTAATCGCTTTTATGGAGCTATTGGCAACGATAAGAATGGCCAGAATGTTCTTCAGCAAATTCAATCTAGGGGAATTAATGCTGAAATTAACATTACTGATTTTGAAACGTCTACAGTGACGATGGATCAAACAATTTCTTCTCCTTTACCCATATTTCATCGTTCAGCCGATAGCGAAATTCATTTAAGCAATTGTTTGATAAATGATATTGCAAAAACCAAATTACTTCATTTTTCCTACTGGCCTTTATCTGAGGAACCAAGTCGTTCAACTATCTTGTCTCTTTTAGATAAGGCCCGCGAAAACAAGACTCTGATTGGTTTTGATCCAAATTATCATCCTCTATTAGACGATGATATGAAAACAGGGTTAAAAACTCTAAAAGAGGTTATCAATAGAATAGATATTATTAAACCAAGTCTTGATGATTCTTTAAGAATTTTTGGAGAACACACAGTTGATGAATATTTAGACATCTATGAGAAACTAGGTGCCAAATTAATAATTATGACTTTGGGAAAAAACGGTCTTATTGCTAGGTATAAAAAACAGACGATTAAGATGCCTTCATTAGCCACAAAAGTAATTGACGCTACTGGAGCAGGAGATGCTTTTTGGAGCGGATTGTATACTGGCCTTTTAAAAGGAAAGTCAATTTATAATTCCTTTGAAATGGGATTATTAGCCAGCAGTTTAAAAATGAGAACAATCGGGCCTGATTTTGACGTTGATGAATTTCAAAGACTTTTGAATATAGGGGTGATTTGATGTATATAGCATTCTTAAACCCTCAAGGAAACTTTGATAAATTAGATTCTTTTTGGACTGAACACCCAGATTTTGGTGGCCAATTGGTTTATGTAAAAGAATTGGCTTTAGCGATGGGGAGACTAGGGCATAAGATTGACATATTTACCCGTCAAATTAAAGATGATAAATTTTATGTTTTTTCTGATAAATTTGATAGTTACCCGGATAATGAAAATGTAAGAATTGTGCGAATTCCTTGTGGTGGTAAAAAATTCTTAAATAAGGAATTACTTTGGGAAAATCTTAATGAGTGGTCAAAAAATATTGTTGAATTCTTGGAAAAACAAAATTATAAACCTGATTTTTTTACCGGTCATTATGCTGACGGAGGCATTGTTGCTTCAATCTTAAAAAAGAAAATGAATATCCCTTATTCTTTTACCGGTCATTCTTTAGGAGCTCAAAAACTTGATAAATTATTGCAGTTGAATAATGATCTTGAATCATTAAATAAGAAATATAATTTTGCCAAGAGAATTGAAGCTGAAAGAACTACAATGAAATATGCTGATATTATATTTGTATCGACAATTCAAGAAAAGTTAGAACAATATCATCATCCAATGTATCTTGACATTATCACTAATAAAAAAGATGTATTTAGAGTAGCTTCACCAGGAGCAAATGTCAAAGTCTTTAGTTCATATCCGCAGGAAATTGATGATTTATATAATAAAAAATTTAAAGAAATTATCGATCGTGATATTGATGAATCCAGACTTAAACTACCATTCATTATCTCAGCAAGCAGATTAGATGAAAAGAAGAATCATCTCGGTTTAATTAGAACTTATGCAAATGATTTAACCCTTCAAGAAAAAGCTAATTTGGCAATTTCTTTAAGAGGTGTAGAAAATGCTTTTAAAGATTATTCTAATTTAAAACCAGAAGAGTTAAAAATTATGGATGAAATAATGTTAATAGTTAAAGACCATAATTTATATGGTAAATTATCTTTTATATCTATAAATTCACAAACTGAATTAGCTTCATTTTATCGATACATGGCAAAAAGCAAGTCTATCTTTACTTTAACTGCATTGTATGAACCTTTTGGTTTAGCGCCAATTGAAGCGATGAGTGCAGGGTTACCTGCAGTTGTGACCAAGTATGGAGGTCCAGCAGATGTTCTTAAAGATAAAGACACAGAGTATGGTATTTTAGTTGATATCTTTGATGAAGAAAAAATCGCAAAGGGTTTGAATATGGCTTTAGACAATCATTCTATCTACCAAAAACTTGGTATTGAAAGAGTAAATACCACTTACACTTGGGAAGTCACTGCTAATACTTATCTATCAGAGATAAAAAAAAGTATTAAGCAATTATAAACGCGATGATAAAATAACTATTCATAAATATTTCCTTAATAGCGAAAATAAAGAAATTAGTTTAGATTTTATTAAAAAAATAATCAAAGAAACGGAGATTTCAAATGGTTAAACAAGATAATCTGAAAGATTTTTCCACCGAAAACAAATTGATAATTTATCTTTTTAAACTTTTGGCTTTTTTACTTGCCATACCGCTAGTTTTTATCTATGTACCCTTAAGGTTAATTGCGAGAAAACTATCTGGCCTTTTCTTATTTATTCTTAAGAAATTTGTTGAAAATGACAGTAATAAATTTATTCGTTTCTTTACCTATGTTAAATCATATCACCCTTATAAAGGTAAAAACCGCTTTATTTTCTATCTTGACAAGAACATTGTCGGAGAGAAAGAACAAGCGCAAAAAAATCGAAATTTCATTCTGTTTTTATTGCCAGCTCTAGGTAGTTTTGTCATATTTGTTTTGGTACCGTTCTTTATGGGAGTTTATTATTCCTTTACTGATTGGACGGGGTTAAACAGTGGATCGGAAATATATGTAGGACTATCAAACTATCGGACAATTTTTAAAGATTACTTATTTATCTATTCATTTATTAGAACTGTTAGCTATTCTTTACTTAATGTTGTGATTATTAATGTCGTAGCTTTTTCACTAGCATTATTGGTTACGCAAAAACTTAAACTCAAGAACGTTTATCGAGCAGGATTTTTCTTACCAAACTTAATTGGAGGTTTGGTATTAGGCTATATTTGGCAATTCGTTTATTCTTCAGTATTTCCAGCGATTGGAACTGTTGCGGGATTAGAAGAAGCTGCCTTGTTCAGTCACAGTTTAATTGGATCAAGTGCTGGAGCGACCGAAGCAATGGGTGCACTCTTAGGAGTTGTTACTTGGCAATATGCTGGATATATCATGATGATATATATTGCAGCACTGTTGAATGTTCCTCAAGATTTAGTTGAGGCTTCAAAGATTGATGGAGCTAACAGTTATCAAAGATTAAGAACTATAATCTTCCCTTTAGTAGCTCAAGCATTTACTATTTCATTATTCTTAACTTTAGTAACATCATTTAAACAATATGATACTGTGCAGGCATTAACTCAAGGTGGCCCGGCAGTTTTGATTCCTGATTATCTAGCGACTGCCATGGGGATTCCTGATTATACCAGTGTTAAATCGCTTGATTTAATGGCTATCAATATCTATAATACAGCTTTTAACAGATACCAAATGGGTATAGGCCAAGCGAAAGCAATTGTCTTCTTCTTAATCTTAATGGTTGTCAGCGTTATTCAAGTAACCTATAATCAAAAGAAAGAGGTGGAATTATAATGAATAAAATACTATCACTTCTTAAAAGATTAGGTTTATGGATAGCAACAATTTTTGGCACATTTATCGTTTTATTTATCTACAATCCGATTAATTTCGTTGTATCAATCCTTGCGAAAATTATTTTATTAATTATAAAATTTGGAGAATTCATTGTTTCTGCTTTTAATAAAAATAAAAAACAGGCCATTGTAAACACTGAAAGTTTCTGTTTTAAATTCAAGAAATTTCTTATTTCTCTTAGTACGAAGAAACGATATAAAGGCAATAACTTATATCTCAAGAATCTTGACAGCAAAGTTATGGGCAGTAGAGGAAGTTTGCTATATATAGAGATTATAACCTTTATTCTCTTAGTGCTTTTCTTCGCACCGTTTGCTTTAATTATTTTAAACACAACCAAAACTGCTAATCAAATAGTGGAAAATCCTTTAGCGTTTTCCGGATCTTTTGAGGTGTTCTTAAAAAACTTAACTAATATTTTAACTTCAGATCGAATGAGATATTGGAATTCATTCTTTAACTCATTGATTATTACCAGCGGTAGTTTACTGGCAATCGGTATCTTCGCAGCTATGGCTGCTTGGGTATTGGTTAGAACCAAGAAAAGATATTCCAAATTCATTTTCTTGTTGTTCTTAAGCGGAATGGTTATTCCTTTCCAAGTTGTTATGTTACCGCTAGTAAGACTACTTGAATTAATTAGTGTTAATCTTGGAATAGATATGAAAGATACATATCATGGTATTATCTTGGTTTACATTGGTTTCGGCGCACCATTATCAGTTTTTATGTTTCATGGATTTATTAAATCAATTCCAATGGATATTGAAGAAGCTGCGATTATTGATGGTTGTACAAGACCACAATTATTCTTTAGAATTATCATTCCGATATTAAAACCAATTTTTGTTACTTTGTTAGTATTAAATGGTTTGTGGATTTGGAACGACTATCTATTACCATCATTAGTCATCGGTATCACCGGTGAAGTTAGAACTCTTCCTCTAGCAGTAGCTAATTTAGCTGGCGCTTATGTCCGTCAATGGGACTTATTGCTTACCAGTGTGTTATTGGCAGCGATTCCAGTAATAATTCTATTCCTGTTCGCCCAAAAGTTCATCATCAAAGGTATGACTTCAGGAGCGATAAAATGATATGTTAGTTATTAGAGATAATCGTTTAAAGGAAGAAGAATTATTAGTAGATGAATCAATATTTACTTTACAAAATGGGTTAATTGGTATTCGGGGTAATTTCGCTGAAGGTTATGGAGTCAATCATATCAAAGAGACTTTAGTCAACGGTTTCTTGAATTTCTATAACTATATTTATGAAGAAAACTCACCTAAATTCCCGCAAATCGGTCAAAGAATTATCAACGTTATTGATGGACAGACCGTTGAATTCTATCTTGATGGAAAACAGTTGAATTTAAAAACAGCGGAATTAATTAATTTAAAGAGAGAACTAGATTTATCCACAGGTTTATATAAGCGTGAATCGCTATATAAAACCAAAGATAATTTAGATGTTTTAATTACTGAAAAAAGACTAGTTTTATTCGAAATTAGAGAACTATTTGTTCTGGAAATCAGTATCAAGATTTTGAACAGTGATGCCAATGTAAGAGTAGTTTCTAAATTAAGTTTGCCAGAACCGATGAAAAACGAACGTTTAGATTCAAGAATACATAAACCTTCAGAAGCACAGCTTTTACTAGAAGATATTATTATTGATAAGAATTACAGTTTGATAAAAGCTTCAACGACAAAATCAAGAATGTCGATAGTTACTGGTTGTTTTCATAATCAAAATTTGAAAATTGAAACTTCTAAAACTGGAATAGAAGCTTCACAAGGATTTTTCTTGGAAAAAAGTGATGAATTTTCGTTAGAAAAATATGTGATTTATACTCCTTCAACAATTCATGAAGACATAGTAAAAAGCAATCAAGAAATATATCAAAAAATAAAAAATAAGAGTTTTGATTATTTTCTTAAACTTCAAAAAAAACATCTAGATAATTTTTGGGAACATACTAATTTAAATATTTATGGTAATGAAGAATTGGATAGAAGGGTAAAATATAATCTCTTTCAACTCTATTCCAGTGCTTTAGATAGTGATATGGTTAGTATTCCTGCTAAAGGTTTAACTGGCGAAGGATATGAAGGACATTATTTTTGGGATACTGAAATTTATATGGTTCCGTTTTTTACTATCAACCATCCAAAATTAGCTAAAAATTTATTGCTTTATCGTTATAATAAACGAAAAGAGGCGAAAGAAGAAGCCTTAAATCAAGGCATAGATAAGGGTATAAAATTTCCGTGGCGGACAATCAATGGTTATGAAGTTAGTCCATATTTTCTCGCTGGTAGTGCCCAATATCATATCAACGCTGATATAGCGTATGCATTTATTAAATATTATCAATTAACCAATGACCTTGAGTTTATGATTAATTACGGCTTTGAGATTGTGTTAGAAACATCAAGATTTTTATATGCTGCAGGTAATTATCATCAAGGGAAATTCCATATCAACAATGTGACGGGACCAGATGAATATACTACAATGGTTAACGATAATTACTATACTAATTCGATGACAAAAAATCAGTTCGAATTTTTGGTAGATTTTTATTATAAAAATAAATCAAATTTAACAAAACATATTGAAGAGCTTAAGCTTACTGAAAAAGAGATTTTAGATTTTCAAAAAGCCCATGAAGCTATAAGTATAATTTTCAATGAAAAATTAAGGGTTTATGCACAAGATTCTTCGTTTTTTACCAAAGCAGAACTAGATTTAAATAAGTTGCCTAAGGAAACTTTCCCATTACTTCTTCATTATCATCCTTTATTTATTTACAGACATCAGGTGTTAAAACAAGCAGATGTATTGTTGTCAATGATTTTATTGAATAATTACGACTTAGATATTTTGAGGAGTAATTTTGATTACTACTTAAAACGAACAACGCATGATTCTAGTCTTTCAAAATGCATTCATGCGATTGCAGCTTTAAGCTTAGGTATGGTTGATTTAGGTTCAAGATACTTAGAAGACATTATTAACATGGACTTTGATAATCTTAATAATAATACTGATCATGGCTTGCACATTGCAAATTCAGGCGGCATATATCTCGCAATTATATTAGGAATATTTGGATTTAAATTTGATAGTGAACAAGTTTGTTTTAATCCAATATTGCCAAAGGATATGAAAGGTATAGAAACAACAGTCAATTATCATGGAATTGATATTACAATCAATTTATCTTCAAAAATTAATATTAAAGTATCAAAACCAATCATTATAGGTATCTACACTGATAAAATTTTAATTAAAGATTATTATCAGTGTGATTATAAAAGTTTTTAAAACTAAAAATCAAAAAAAATAGGAGGAAATTATGAAAAAAGTTTTATTGTTTTTAGTTGCTTTAGTTACAATAGTTGGATTTGTTGGTTGCGGTGGCGCAACTACTGAAACAACTACAGCTCCAACACAAACATTAAGAATTTTCCAAAACAAAGTGGAAATCGATGCAGCTTTAACTACTTACGCTGAAGCGTGGGGATTAGCAAATGATGTAGATGTTGAAGTTATTACATGTGGTGGAGACTCATGTGCTTACGGAACTCAAATTTTAGCTGAATTCCAGTCTGCTAATCAACCAGATATCTTTGTTATCGAAGGTATGGGCGGTTACAATGAGTACCAAAACAACATTCTTGCTTTAACAGGTGAAGAATGGTTAACAGACACTGACCTTGAATTCATGGTTGATGGCGTTGCTTATGGCTTCCCGGTAGCTGTTGAAGGTTGGGGTATGGGTTACAATGCAGAAATTCTTGAAGACGCTGGAGTAGATCCTGCTACACTTACAACTCTAGCTGCTTATGAAACTGCATTTGCTGCAATTCAATCTTATTATGATGCAAACTCTATGACTGATTATGCAGTTGTTTCAATGGCTGCAGCATCTGGTATGACTTGGGTTACAGGTCTTCATAACTTTAATGGTTATTTATCTGGAGGTCTAGATTATTCAGATTCATCAGTAATCGATGATTTGAATGACGGTGTTGTTAATACAGCAAGACTTACTGCTTATGCAAACTGGGTAGAATTACTATTTAATTATGCGGATGAAACAATTCTTCTTGAAGGAACTTATGATACACAAGTTGGTAAGTTTGCTTCTGGAAAAGCAGCATTTATTCATCAAGGTAACTGGATTGATCCAAATCTATTATCTTATTTTGATGAAAATGGTGGACAATTTGAAATGGGATATGCACCTCATGCTTCAGCAGCAGGTACAAACGATTCAATCTTCGTTTCTGCACCTTCTTACTATGTAATTAACAAGAATTCAGACTCCATTGATGTTGCTAAAGCCTTCTTAAATGACTTAGCTTCAACAACAGCAGGACATGAATACATGGTTAATGAAGCAGGAATGGTTCCAGCTTTCAAATCTGTTACATTGGTTCCTGATGGCCCTCTTTCTCAAGCAGTAGTTGAATGGATGGGTAATGGTAAGATTTATGCATGGTGGCAAAATGATATGCCTAGTGGATTTGGTATGGATACTTTAGGACCAATCTATACTAACTTTGCAAGTGGAAATCTTACTAAAGAACAATTCATAGCAGCTGTTACAGACGCTATTGAAGCAATTCAGTAACAAATTGTTAAAATCCTAAATTTTATGTAATAAAAAAGCAACTCAGTATTCAATGCTGAGTTGCTTTTGTTTTATTTGTTTTTTTAATAAATATTATAATACCATAATTACTGGCATAATCATCGGTTCTCTTCTTGTTTCATCACTGATGTATTTTTTTAATGATTTTATAATATCATTTTTAATTCCTGACATATTTAGTTTATGTTTTGGATTAAGATATTTTTCGGTAACATCAAGGATAATCTCTTGCATATCTTTAGTCATTTTATCATCGTCATTTAAGTAGATAAATCCACGAGAAATGATATTTGGTGTACACATTACTTCATAATTAGCTTGTGAGATAGTCAATATAACGGAAAGTAGTCCATCTTCAGAAAGTTCTCTTCGGTCTTTAATTACTAAAGAACCGACTTCGCCAATGCTTTCACTGTCGACATAAATATCAGCGGTTTTTATCTTATCTTTGATATAGGCATTATCAGGTGTTAGTGCCAAAACGTCGCCGTTTTCCATAATAAAGGTATTCTCTGGTTTAATGCCTGTATCAATTGCTAATTTAGTATGGATTTTGAGCATTCGATATTCACCGTGAATAGGCATAAAGTATTTAGGACGCATCAGTTTCAGCATCAGTTTAAGTTCATTTTGACCACCGTGACCAGATGCGTGTACATCGGCGAATGGTGATTGTGTGATGACATTAGCTCCATGCTTATAAAGCATATTTATTGTTCTGTTAATACTTTCAAGGTTACCAGGGATTGGTGATGAAGAAAGGATAACTGTATCTCCAGGAATCAAAGCAATTTGTCTATGAGTGTTGGCAGCGATTCTTGTTAGAGCCGCTAATGGCTCACCTTGTGAACCCGTACAAAGAATTGTTAAGTTTCGATCTCTAATCTCTGATTTGGTTCTAGTATAAATGAAAGTACCCTTAGGGGCTCTAATATATCCTAATTTGTAACCAACATCAATATTCTTAGTCATTGATCTACCAAAGACAGCGACTTTTCTATTGGTCGCAACTGATGCTTCAACAATCTGTTGGATTCTGTGGATGTTAGAAGCAAAAGTAGAAATAATTATTCTCCCGTCAATCGATTCAAACATTTCTTTTATGGTTTCGGAAACAACTTTTTCAGAAGTTGTAAAGTCTTCCAATTCAGCGTTAGTAGAATCGGATAAAAGACATAAAACGCCTTCTTCACCAATCCTTGCCATTTTTTGATAATTTGAGTCACTACCTGTTGGTGAAAAGTCAAACTTAAAATCACCGGTATGGACGATTACGCCTTGAGGTGTCGTAATCTTTAAACCGAAAGAATCTGAAATTGAGTGATTGGTTCTAAAAAAAGTCACTTGAAGATTATCGAATTTAATAATATCGTTTTCTTCATATTTTTGGAGATTTACACGAAAGTCTACTCTTTCTTCCAGTTTTACTTGAATTAGTCCGTGACTTAATCCTGAAGCATAGATTACCGGAATTGTTACTTGTCTTAAAAGGAAAGGTATACCACCGATATGATCTTCATGGCCATGAGAGATGATTAGGGCTTTAATCTTATCTTCGTTTTCAATAAGATAAGAATAATCAGGAATTACGTAGTCGATACCCATCAAATGTTCGTCTGGAAATAAAAGGCCAGAATCGATGATGATTATTTCGTCTAGGTATTGAATACAGTACATATTTTTGCCAATTTCACCGAGTCCACCAAGAGCAAATACCAATGCCTCCTCCTTTAATTGAATTTTATTGTTCATAATAAATTCCTTTCATAATTAATATAACATCAATATTATAACTTTTATCAGTAATAATTGCAATTGATTAGCGATGAGGTTTTTTATAATTGTTCAGATAATATTTATTTGTCAGTGATTATTTGGTATAATTGATTATTAAGGAGAACCCGAATGATTGCCCAAGTGTTAGTCGACGTTAAAGCAAAAAATGTCAATAAGACCTATGACTATTTAATTCCTGAAACTTTCAGGGATTTTATTGAACTTGGATCAAGAGTCATCGTGCCTTTTAGGAAGCGAAAGATTATGGGTTTTATTCTAGGATTTGTTGAAAATAGCGATTATCCGAAAAAATTAAAATCGCTTCATAGAGTATTAGATTTAGAATCTTATCTTAATCAAGAATTGATTGACCTAGCAAAACAAATCAGCTTTGAAAGTAATACCCTTTTAATAAGAGTTTTGGAAACAATCTTGCCTTCAGCACTTAAGGTAGTATATAAACCAAAGATAAAAGTTTTAAACACTACAGATTTAAATCCGGAGTTGAAATCAATCTTTGAATTTCAAAACCAAGTCTATCTTGATAATTTAAAAGAAGATAAATATAAACTTATTAATCAAGAAATCAAGAAAAATAATATATTTCAAAGTTATGATATTAAAGATAGACAAAACACTTTATCAAAAAGATTTGTCAGAAGAACAAATAAACCAATTGAAAAAATTACTGATAAACAAGCACAAGTACTTGCGTATTTAGAAAAACTTCCTGAAAAAGAAGAATTATTTCAGATTTTGTTGAAAAAAGCTAATGTCAGTACTTCAGTTGTCAATACTTTAGAAAAGAATAGTTATCTAGAAATATATGAAAAAGAAGTTTATCGGAAAATTGAAAATCTATATCCAGTTAATAACTCAGAAATCACGCTCAATGATATTCAACAAGAAACTTTAGACAAAGTAATACTTTCAAAAAATAATCATAAAATATTTCTATTACATGGAGTAACAGGTTCGGGTAAAACCGAGATATATTTAAAAGCTATAGAAAATATCATTAATGAAGGTAAAAACGTGTTATTGCTTGTGCCAGAAATATCTTTGACGCCAATGATGATATCAAGGTTTAAAAGCCGGTTTTCTAATATGGTTGCGGCACTGCATTCTGGTCTTTCCGCTGGAGAAAAATATGATGAATGGCGTAGGATTATTAGAAAAGAAGCTAGGATCGTTATAGGGGCTAGAAGCGCTTGTTTCGCACCACTTGAAAATATTGGTTTAATAATAGTTGATGAGTGTCACGAATCAACATACAAACAAACCACAGGTTTGATATATTATGCAGTAGATATTTTGGAAAGAAGGAGTAAATTACATAATTGTCCTTTAGTTTTAGGCTCAGCGACGCCTAATATTGAGTCTTATGCCAGGGCTAAGAAAGGATATTATGAATTACTGGAAATCAAAAAAAGAGCACTGAATTCTAAAATGCCAAAAATTGAAGTTGTCAATATGTTAAATGAATTCAAAAATGGTAACAATTCGTCTTTTTCCACAAAATTATATGATGAAATAAATAAGCGTTTAGAAGCTAAAGAGCAAGTTATCTTATTGATAAATCGTCGTGGTTTTTCTAACTTTGTAATCTGTAGAGAATGCGGTTTTGTTTTTAAATGTCCTAACTGTGATATCTCTTTAACTTACCATGAATACTCACATTCATTAAAATGTCATTACTGTAATCACGAAGAAAAAACACCGCATCAATGTTCAAGGTGCGGATCTTCGGAACTTAATTTTATGGGTAGTGGTACCCAAAAAATCGAGAAGTTTATTCATGAAAACTTTCCGCAAGCTAAAGTATTAAGAATGGATAATGATACAACTAGGAAAAAGAATGCTCATGAGATTTTATTAAATAAGTTCGCTCTTGAAGGGGATATTCTAATTGGCACACAAATGATAGCTAAAGGATTAGATTTTCCTCGAGTAACTTTAGTAGGTATAATTCAGGCGGATTCTAATTTATTCGTTCCGGATTTTAGAGCACCAGAGAAAACGTTCCAATTGATTATGCAAGTATCCGGTAGATCTGGCCGAAGAAGTGTTGAAGGTCAAGTAATTATCCAAGCAATGAATCCAGAACATTATGCGATAAAGTATGCTTGTAAAAGTGATTATCTTGGTTTTTATCAGTATGAAATGAAGATTAGAAGGGTTGCTAGGTATTCTCCGTTTTACTACTTGATTGAAGTAATGTTTTCGGGTAAACAAATTCGTGATATTTTTTATGCAGGAATTGAATTTGCTAAAGAGACAAAAAGGAATTTTGATGGGGGAATTATTGTCTTGGGTCCAGCAATGGATCAGGCAATGAAAATCAATAATCGTTACACGGCTTCAGTATTAATTAAATATCGTGAACAAGATAATGTGCTTGGAATAATTAATCAAACAGTTGATAAATATTTAACCGATGATATATTTATCTACGTTGATAATTATCCTAATGTTGGATAGGTGGTAATATTATGAAAATATGTTTTATGGGAAGCATGGATTTTGCAGTTTCAATCCTTGAAGGTCTGCACCAAAAATATGGTGTTGATTTAGTTGTAACTCAACCTGATAAACCAGTAGGAAGAAAACAAGTTTTACAGGGGACACCGGTTAAAGAAAAGGCAGTAGAATTAGGAATTGAATTATTTCAACCTTTGAGAATTAAAAAAGATTATCAAAGAATTTTAAGTCAAGAATTTGATTTTATTATTGTTGCAGCATATGGTCAAATTATTCCTGAGGTTGTTCTTCATCACGGTAAGTTTCAAGCGATAAATGTTCACGCTTCTTTATTACCAAAGTACCGTGGCGGATCACCGATGCACAAAGCTATTATGGCAGGGGATGAGGAAACTGGTGTAAGTATAATCTATATGGAAAAGGCTTTAGACAGCGGTTTTATTCTTTCTCAAACAGCCTGTAAAATAACTGAAACTGATAACGTTAAAAGTTTGGAAAACAAGTTAAGTATCTTGGGAAAAGACCTGCTTTTAAAGACTTTAGACCTGCTTTTAAAAAATGAGATAAAAGCTATTCCTCAAGATGAGGGAAAAGTTACTTATGCCTATAATTTTAAAAAAGAAGAATTGTTAATAGATTTTTCTAAAACAGCTAAAGAACTTCACAATTTTGTAAGAGGTCTTAATCCTTGGCCTGTTGCTTATATGATGATTCAAAACAAGAAATTAAAGGTGTTTAAAACTGAATATATAAACGAAGATTTTAGCAAAAATATTGGTAAAGTAGTGGAGATAAATAAACAAGGTCTTCATGTACAAACAGCTAAGGGAGTAATTACTTTTAAGAGGGTTCAACTGGAAGGAAAAACCGTGATGGACATTTTTGCATTCATGAATGGAATTGGAAAGACGCTGTTTTTTGAAGGCCAGATTTTAAAATGATTATTTATAAATCAAAGATATTATGTTATAATATCTAGTTAGAATTAATTATGTTATTCACTAAAAAGTTGAGGTGACTGTAAATGAATAGAGATAAAAATCTTTTTTCTCGTGAAGAAATGTTAACTATGAACGTTGAAATGTTGAATAAACGAGGAGTTCAAGTCTCAGAGATTGCTGAAATTGCCTATAAACAACAATCAAAATGGAATGATAGTATTTCTTACCAAGAATGTTTGGAATCAGTAGAAAAAATCTTGTCATTAAGAGATGTATTCCATATCCTGCAGTTAGGAGCAGAAATTGATCGTTTGACTGAAGAAAAAGCATTTCAAGGACCGATTCAATCAATCCTATCTTCTGATTTAGGAATGTTTGGTATTGATGAATTGTTTGGTATTGAACTAGCAGGTCTTTATGGTACAATAGGTAAAACCAATTTTGGTGATATTGATGTCAATAAACCTGGGATAGTGGCTAAACTAAATTATGATGGTAAAGGCGATAAAGCAGCTTGTCACACATTTTTAGATGACATTGTTGGCGCAGTAGCGGCAGCTGCTTCAACTCGTGTTGCGCAAATTGAGAACGAAAATGAAGCTAGAAAAGATCCAAGCATAATCGAAGAACCACAATTATTCTAATTATTATTTTTATTTAAACAAAGGAGGTGACTTTAGTTGGATAATCGTGAAAAAACTCTTGATGAGTTTTTCAGAAAAAATGATTCTAAAAAACGGGGAGATATCAATGATTTAAGCTCAAAGAAAATTGACGATTATTTTGACAGAGTCTCTCTAGGAAAGTCTAAAAAAAAGGGCTTCATTGAAAAGTTAGTTGATTTTTTTAAAATAACTTCTTTTAAAAATAAGTTTGATGAAAATAAAGTTGCTGTTAATGCTAAACATTTGGAAGTGTCAGGTAAAACCCCAACTTCAAAAATAGGACGTAAAATATCTAATTTCTTTACCAAACGCTTTAGTTTTGAAGCGGGGATTGATATCCTTGATGAAAAACAGGTTTTATACCGAAAAAATAGAGTAATTAGAAACATTATTTTTATTACCAATATTGTTTTCTTGTTATTTACTTTGATTGGTTCTTCCGGGTTAAACCGTAATGTTAACTTAATCGTTACTTTTGTAATTTTCTTAGTTATGTTTTTTACTGGAAAAGCTGTTAAAAGAATTAATATGGAAAAACCGATGACGCTTCAAAAACAACAGATGGCTGAATATATCAGTGGGATATATATCTTAATGATGGCTGTAACGGTTTATATAAAATTAAGACTTACTTTAGGTGATTCTTTGGAAGGTGGATTCTTTTCAATAACACAAGCAGGGTATTCATTGATTTATTTTGCGCTTGTGGTTATTGCCTTATATCAAGATCCAAAATTGCTTAACGTTGTTTTTAAAGTTACGATTATTGTAATGACAATAATCCATGTAATTATTCTTTATCCATTATATATTTATGCAGATAACTTCACTAACCTTTGGAATTTCTTGATTTCCAATAACAGTGCAGTTTTAATTGATATCTTTTTAAGAACATTAGTTTTAGCAATCTTTATGATTGGGTTATATTCTACTGTTAAAATATCAGAAGACATCAATAATAAAAGAAAACAAGAGTTGCTTAAACGCCAAGCGATGGAAAAAGATTTTAAAGCAGTAGTATCAGATGTGTTCGATGTAATTACTGTGTATAAACAAAGAGGCGAAGATAAAATTGAACAGAATTTCGCTAAGGCAGCTAAACGAGTTGCGGAAATGGCTGCTAAATTAGGAAACTTCTTAGGTTATTCTTCAAAACTTTGCCAAGAAATCTATGATTATTCACTGATTCATATCAATAAAAGAGAGATTTTAAATACCGATGATTTCGAAGGTAAAGATCATTTAGAAGAAAGTGATTATCATCTTATAAGAGAAAAGACGATTATTGGTTCAGTAATTATAAAACGACTTCAATTAGACAAGAAAGCTGAAGATATTGTCAGAGCTCATTTTGAAAAGACGGCTAATCAAGACTTTATTAAAGAAATGAATGGGATTCAAAATAATCGTGAATCGCAAGTCATTCT
>JAVVFA010000012.1:0-17940 GCA_032251215.1 Candidatus Izemoplasmatales bacterium | reverse complement strand
GACCAAGCTTTGATAGATTCTGTTATTGGGAAAATCCGGTAGTTATCATATTTTAAAAAGGAGGAAGTTTATATGAGGTGTTTAGAACGAATTAAAGTTAATCTAGTCACTCATGAGGTTTTTAATAGCACAACCTCTCTTTATTATGAAATGGGTAAAAACCATCTCTATGAAGATATTTTCCAAAAAAACCTTGAATATATTAAAAACGATATTGCTAATAAAAACGCTGAATATTTCTTTAAAATATTTTATTCATCTGATTTTCAAATTCGTGAAAATCGTTTTAAAACATTGCTTCTTGATTCCTCTGTATCTAACAATAAGGCTGAACAATTATATAAGAACCTTATCGAAATATTTAGAAAAATTCACGTTGAAGCGGGTGAACCTTTTAATTTGCATCTAGGTGAAATCCATGATCTTTTCAATCTGTTATTCCATGGAGTTTTACCCAAAGAAAGATTAAAGTATCGTAAGTTTGGTAAAAAGAAAGGTATGTTTTTATCCGAAAAATTATCTATGCGCGAAGAATTAGAAAAGTATATCGAACAAGTCACCAATATATTCAAAGAGCGAACTGTTGAACCGATTTTTCTTTATATCAACTTTATGATTGATTTTATCAACATGGAAGTATTTGATATGCCTTACAATGAAAGTTTAGGTGTGTTGTTATTTTATATTCTAGTCCATGAAAATCATTTTAAAGCTGCTAATTATTTATCATTGTTTGAAAAATTATATCTTTATAAAAACGATTATCAAGATATTTATAATCGTATCAATGTTCAAAGCAAACAAGGTCTCCCTGACTTAATGCCTTTAATGGACTTTTTTATCAAAATTTTTAATGGTATTTACTTCGAATTAGCAGTTGTATCTCGTGATTTTCAATACGACCAAGACTTATCAATTAATAAAACTGATTATATTGAAAACACAATCTATAAACTTCCAGATGTCTTTTCAAAAGCAGATATTCGAGCAAAACACCCATCAATATCTAATTCCACAATTAACAGAACTTTAAAGCGAATGTCAGACGAAAATATCATAAGAGCGATAGGTGTTGGCAGAAAAGCTAAATGGGTTAAGATTGTTAAGGAAGAAACCAAACATAAATTTGATGGCCAAATCAAGATGGATTTAGGTGAGTAAGTATGGAACAATATATTAAAAATTTAGTTAAGGAAGCACTGAAAGAGGATATTCCAAAAATAGATGTTTCCAGTGAATTTCTCTTTTCTAACCAAGTGTCATCCGGCAACTTTATCGCTAAAGAAGATGGAGTTATTTCTGGCATTGATGTTTGTCAAGAAGTGTTCAAGCAAGTTGATGAAGATATTAATTTTGAAATCTTCAAAAATAATGGAACTCAAGTCACAAAAGGCGATGTTATTGCTAAAGTCGAAGGCCTGAGCAAGTCACTTTTAAAAGCTGAAAGAGTTGGTTTAAATTTTCTACAAAGAATGTCGGGTATCGCCACGATGACAAGAAAATTTGTTGATGAAGTCAGTGGTTATGAAACGAAAATTCTTGACACGAGAAAAACAACTCCACTTTTGAGAACTTTGGAAAAAAAAGCTGTTGTTGATGGTGGTGGCGTTAATCATCGAATGAGTTTATCTGATATGGTTATGCTAAAAGACAATCATTTAAAGGCAGCAAATTCAATTGTTGAAGCTGTTGATAAAGTTAGAAAAGCCGTTGGCGATGATATGCAAATTGAAGTCGAAGTTGAAAATATCAAACAATTTAAACAAGCCTTGACAAGCGATTGTAATATCATCATGTTAGACAACATGAGCAATGAAATGATGGCAGAATGCGTTATCATAAACAATAAGATTAAGAAATTAGAAGCAAGTGGAAATATGATTTTAGAAAGAGTAAAATCAGTTGCTAATGTTGGAGTGGACTATATCAGTGTTGGTGGTCTGACTCACTCTTATAAGTCACTTGATATATCACTTAAGTTTTAATAATAAAAGAATTGAGGTTATCTAATTTGATTAAAAGCAAGTATATCTGGGAAAAACAAATTGAAGAAGTAGTTTCTGATAACCAAATATTTAAGACATTACTTAAAAATCGCAACATCTCTGACTATGAGACTTTCTTTTCAATGGGAAAAGAAAGACTTCATAATCCTTTTCTCTTGGAAAATATGGAAAAGGCAGTTAACCGCATTAAATTGGCAATCGAAAGCAAAGAAAAAATCATAATCTTTGGCGACTATGATTGCGATGGTATTAGTTCAATAGCACTTTTATACCGAACTTTAACACAAATGGGAGCGATGGTTGACTATGATTTACCAGATCGTTTTAATGAAGGTTATGGTTTAAATGAAAGAGCAGCAACTGAAATCATCAAAGCCGGAGTAAAATTACTTATTACAGTTGATAATGGGATCACTTGCAACAATGAAGTTGAAATCTTGAAAAAAGCTGGGATTGATACTATTATCACGGATCACCACGAGCCAAGTGAAATGATACCTAATGCATTCGCTATTATTCATCCTAAACTTAGTCCAAAATATCCATTTACTGAAATTTCAGGAGTCATGGTTGCTTATAAACTGGCATCAGTTCTTAAAAACGACGATCTCGATGATTTGTTAGATTTGGTTATGGTCGGGACTATCGCTGATTTGATGCCTTTAGAAGATGAAAATCAAGCGATGGTTAACTTAGGAATCGAAAGAATAAAAAACACTAAAAATATCGGTTTAAGAAAACTGTTAGAATTTAGCAATCTAGATATTATTAATGTCACAGCCATTGCTTTTAAAATAGCTCCAAAAATTAACAGCAGTGGCCGCTTAAACAAAGCAAAAGAAGCTATACAATTACTGATTACATCAGACATAAAAGAAGCTAATAAACTAATTCTTGATATTGAAAAAAATCATGATTTGCGTAAGAAATTAACTGAAGATGCTTTTCTTGTTTGCGAAGAATTAGTAAATCCGGAAGATTCTGTCATTGTCGTTGCTTCAGAAAAACTACACGAAGGCGTTATAGGGATATGTGCGCAAAGATTAGTTGAGAAGTACCAAAAATCAACAATTGTTATTACCATTAATGAAGATAATCTAGGTAAAGGATCAGCTAGGTCCTTCGGTGATACCAATATACTGGAAATGCTTAACCAAATGTCCGAATTTTTAGAGCGATATGGTGGCCACTCTCAAGCCGCGGGGTTACAGATTAACTTAAATAATCTTGAAAAATTTAAGCAAGGTTTAAATTCTTTAAAGATAAAAGAAACCAATCCTATTTTAAAAATTGATATGGAAGTTGACCTTCCTAAAATAAACATTCAAACAATTAAAAGTATTCAAGATAAATCATTCTTTACCGCAACATATGTAATGCGAAATTTAAGGGTAGCTAAGAAACAAATATTAAATCAAAAACACACAAAACTACAATTGGAAATCGAAGGATATTTCTTTGATGCCCTTGACTTCAATAGCCTGGAGTTTTATTATATTCTTAATCTAGGTGATATTATCAGCGTTGTCGGCGGTTTAAATGTCAATTCATATCGTAATCGCGATAGTTTGCAAATCATGATTAAAGATATTGAATGTTCAGATTTACAAGTATTTGATTACCGCAGATTAAACGATAAAGTTATTGATTATCTGCGTGAAAATTCTACTCAGTACAATGACGACTTTATTATTGAAAATGATGATTTAGTTAAATCTCTTGAAAAAACCAAAACAATCGTTATATTGCCAAAAAGCAAGAAATACAATCTAAATCAGATTATTGACAGAGTTGAACTTGGTAAGATATATAAGTATTTTGAAAAACTTAATCATTTTTCTTTAGATGATTTAAACTATAATTTATATCATGAATTTATTCTTACCAAAGCCCTGAAAATATTTATTGAACTCGGTTTAATTGAAATTAATGACAATATTTATCATGTCAAAACACACACATCAAAAATGGAGCTAAATGATTCTTTCACTTATCAATTAATACTAGATAAGTTTCATCATATTAACTTTATTTATCAAAGTGAAATTTTAGCAATAAAAAAATATTTTAAACAAATGTTGGAGGAAAAATAATGAAATATACAGACTATATTAAAAATGTTCCAAATTTCCCGATCGAAGGAATTCAATTCAAAGATATTACACCATTAATCGGTGATGGTGTTGCTTTCAGCAACGCTATCAACGAACTAACTGAATTTTCAAAATCATTAAATGCTAATAAAGTAATTGGACCGGACGCAAGGGGTTTCATTATTGGAGCTCCAGTGGCTTATGCTTTAAAAGCTGCTTTCATACCAGTTAGAAAACCTAGTAAGTTACCTCGTGAAGTTATCACTTATGATTATGAACTTGAATACGGAAAAAATACTTTGTGTATGCATAAAGATGCGATAAAGCCTGGGGATAGAGTGGTTATCATCGATGATCTTTTAGCAACAGGCGGAACAGTGGAAGCAACGATTAATTTAGTTGAAACTGCTGGTGGAAAAGTTGTTGGTTTAGGATTTATGATTGAACTAATCGATTTAAAAGGAAGAGATAAAGTTTTAAATTATCCAATAAAAGTTTTAATGCAATTCTAAGGAGTTTATTTTGACAAGCAATGATTTGTTTCGCCCACTCTTAAAGGAAGTATCTAAATATATTTCTCAAAACAAGCACCTGGATTTTATCAGGAGCGCTTTTGACTACGCCGAAGCAAAACATCTTGGCCAATTAAGAAAATCTGGAGAGCCTTACATCGTCCATCCTCGTGATGTCGCTATTACTTTGGCTGAATATCAAGTCGACCCCAACACTTTAGCAGCGGGACTTTTGCACGATATTATTGAAGATACCAATACCAGTTATGAAGAAGTAAAAGAAGCATTTGGTGAAGAAGTAGCTGATATAGTTGAAGGTTTAACTAAGTTAGACCAATTGCAATATCAGACAACTAAAGCTGCCCAACAAGTGAAAAATCATCAAAAAATGGTTTTAGCAATGGCTAGAGACATTAGGGTTATCTTTGTTAAACTAGCAGACCGATTAAATAATATGAGAACATTATCATTCCTTGATGATGAAAGACGAACGCGAATATCAAGAGAAACTTTGGATATTTTTGCGCCAATCGCCCATCGTTTAGGTATGTATCGTTTAAAAGCAGAGTTAGAAGACTTATCTTTTAAATATCTTTACCCATTTGAATATCAAAAAATCGCTCGTCTTTTACGAGACAAAAAAGGCAGTAGAGAAGCTGATGTTGATCAAATGGAAAGAGCTTTAGCAAATCTTTTAACAGAAGAAAGCTTTGAGTTTGAAATTAAAGGAAGGATTAAAAATATTCATTCTGTTTACAGCAAGATGAAAGTGAAAAAAATTGATTTTGAAGAAATTCACGATCTTTTAGCTTTGCGAATCGTAGTTAATTCCATCAGTGATTGTTATAAAGCGATAGGCATAGTTCATTCTCGATTTATCCCTGTACCAGGGCGTTTCAAAGATTATATTGCTATGCCAAAACCGAATATGTATCAATCATTGCATACAACAGTTGTTAATAGAGGTAAAATCTTTGAAATTCAAATCAGAACCAGAGAAATGGATGAGATTGCTGAAAAAGGGGTTGCTGCTCATTGGGCTTATAAGGAAACCAAAGGAATGGCTTCCAGAAAGAACATTGAAGACATTGTTTCTTCAAAATTGAGATGGTATTCAGAATTAATCAAATATACTGAAGAAAGCGGTTCTGATGAAGAAATATTAGACATTTTTACCGATGATATTTTAAAAGCCAATGTTTATGTATTTACTCCAAAGGGCGAAATTATTGACTTAACTGCTGGAGCTACACCACTTGACTTTGCCTTTAGAATCCATACTAAGGTTGGTGAAAAAACTGTCGGTGCGATTGTAAATGGAAAAATTAGACCGTTAGATTATACGTTAAAAACCGGTGATTTAGTGGAAATTAAAACTTCTCCATCATCAGTGGGTCCAAACGACAATTGGTTGAAAATAGCCAAAACATCAAATGCCAGAAGTAAAATCAAGAATTTCCTTAATAAACAAAGAAGAGAATTCCTCATTGAAAAAGGTAAAGAAGAACTTGATCACGAAATCAACAGTCGTCATATAAACATAACTTTAACCGATAAAGAAGCAATCAAATTCTTTGAAAATAAAGGTGTAAAATCCTTAGAAGATCTTTATTATGAAATTGGTAAAAATGTTATTTCCCCTATTGGTGCGATTAATTTAATTATCGGTAAGCCAGAATTAACAGAACAAGATTTATTAGAAAAATATTCTAAAGAACAACTTAGTGAAAAGAAAAAACGTTATCTCCATTCAGATATCAACGTAATCGTTGAGGGGCTAGATAAGCCTTCTGTAAAATTAGGTAATTGTTGCAACCCCATATTAGGTGATGATATAGTTGGATATATTACAAGAAATTCTGGTATTGTAGTGCATCGACGCGAGTGTAGAAATATCGAAAGTTTTGATGAAAATCGTCTGCTAGATGTTTATTGGGGAAACAACACTACCAAAAAGTATGTTACAAACTTAAAAATTGGCGTGCTTAACCGCGATAATATTCTTGCCGAAATTATCAATGCTGCAACTTCTTCAAAAGCGAAAATCGCTCAAGTGTCCGCTCAATCCAATGATGTTAAAGAAGGCACAATCAGAATGAAAATTGAAATTGGCAGCGGACTAGAACTTGATAATGTAATTGCTAATATTCAAAAGGTAAAAAATGTTTATTCGATTGAGAGACTAGGCTCATGAAAGTAGTGGTGCAAAGAGTTAAAAGCGCTCAAGTTTCCGTTAATGAAAAAGTGATATCAAAAATAGATAGTGGTTTACTCCTTTTAGTCGGTTTTACTGAAGGCGATGGGATAAAGCAAATTGAATACATAGCAAGAAAGATTGCTAGATTAAGAATATTTGAAGATGAATTAGGCTTAATGAATCTTGCGATTAACGATGTTACAGGCAAAATATTATCGATATCTCAATTCACTGTTTATGGTGATGTAATCAAAAGTAATAGACCAAGTTTTACCAAGGCCCTTAATTATGAAACGGCGAATCAATTATACTTAGAATTCAATAAAATTCTAAGAAATGAGCATAATTTAGAAGTCTTTGAAGGAGTCTTTGGCGAACATATGGAAGTGTCGCTCATAAATAGTGGCCCTGTAACGATAATTATTGAAAAAGAATAGTTAATCCTATTTGACTAAAGCACTAAAAAATAATATAATAAATTATATACGTATCGGGAGGAAATTATGGAAAAGAAAGAAAAAGTATTTACGAAGATAAAAGAAATGATAGTACAAGAATTAGGTGTTAAACCTGAGGTTGTAGTTTTAGACGCAGGATTAGCTGAAGATTTTGGCGCTGATTCTTTAGATGCGCTAGAATTGTTTAATCAAATAGAAAGCGAGTTCTTAATCACAATTTCTGATGAAGCAGCTACAGAAATGAAAGATGTAAAGGACTTAGTTGAGTATGTTACAAATAAAGTAAGCGATAGTTATTTTGAATAAAATAGTGATTATCGCCTGCTAAAAAGTGTCGTCCTTGTTGATAAGGGCGACTTTTTAAAAAAAGGAGTAATCAAAATAATGATTAGGAAAATAAAAGGAACACAAGATATTCTGCCAAATGACATCAAGAAATGGCAGGACTTAGAAGAAGTTATGCGCAATGTTTCTAAATTGTTTAACTTTACTGAAATTAGAACTCCGATATTTGAAGCTTCGGAGTTATTTCATCGTTCTGTTGGTGAAACAACTGACATTGTTAAAAAAGAAACCTACGATTTTGAAGATCGTGGGCAAAGAATGAATACCCTTAGGCCAGAAGGAACTGCAAGTGTTGTAAGGTCAGTGATAGAAAACAAGCTCTATGCCGACCCTAATTTACCGCTGAAGCTCTTTTATTATGGCCCAATGTTTCGTTATGAACGACCTCAAAAAGGTCGTCAACGCCAATTTCATCAGTTTGGTGCTGAAATCATTGGTTCTGATTCACCATTAGCAGATGTTGAAATTATTAATTTTGCAGCTACTTTTTTAGAAGCTTTGAAAATAAATGATATCAAAGTTAGAGTTAATTCTTTAGGCGATAAACAATCAAAAGAAAATTACCAAATAGCTTTAAATGAGTATTTAGAGACTAACATTAAACATTTATGCGATGATTGCAATCGTCGCTATAAAGAAAACCCTTTGCGAGTTTTAGATTGTAAGGTTGATAAAGATAGCGAAACCTTAAAGAACGCTCCTAAACCTTATGATTATTTATCTGATAAAGCGAAAGTGCATTTTGACCAAGTCATTATGGGCTTAGACAGTATCGGCTTAAATTACAAAATCGATAAAAACCTAGTACGTGGTTTGGATTATTACACGCACACAGTATTTGAAATAGATAGTGACCTAGAAACGCTTGGAGCACAATCTACCTTAGTCGGTGGCGGTAGATATAATAACTTATATGCTTCCTTGGAAGGCCCTGATTTACCAGCAGTCGGCTTTGCTTTTGGTGTTGAAAGATTGCTTTTAGCACTTGAAGCCATAGAAAAAAACCAAGAAGAGCCTTATATCCATTGTTATTTCATCAATTTAGGGGATGTGTTTCAAACCGATGCTCTTAGAATTATCAATGAATTAAGACATGGTGGCTTGATAGTCGATTATGATTTTTTCAATAAAAATTTAAAATCGCAATTTAAACAAGCTGACCGCTCAAATCCGTTCTTTTACCTCATTTATGGTGAAGAAGAAGCGAAAAAACAGGTAATAAATGTTAAATCAAGAGATACCAAAGAACAAATCGAGGTTCCTCTTGATAATTTATACCAATATATCGTAAATGTTATATCAGGCAATGGCTGTGGCGGTGGCTGCGGAAGTTGTGATGGTTGTAATTAATAAAGTTAATGAAAAATAAATAATAATTGTGATATAATTAATCTCGTTAGGAAGTGAGAATTGATGAATAAAAAACCGTTTTCTGATGAATCATTAAATAGAATCATTAAGTATTTGGTTATTATCCTTTTAGGATTTGGCATCATATTACTTGCGATTCAATTTAGCGATTTTTGGAACTGGATTTTAAGAGCTGTCAAAGCGGTTATCGTTCCAATAGGGGTAGCATATCTTGGAGCTTTAATCATATTCCCGTTAATTAAATATCTGGAGAAGAAAGGGATTGGACCTAGAGGTTTTTCTCTTGGTTTAGTTTTTATTCTCACAGTGGGTTTAATTTTTTCTGCATTTTACTTCTTGACCCCTTTGATTATTAATGAAATTAAAAATTTCTTTATTGATGATTTTCAAATTATCGTTGACTATATCAACAATGATTTAAGAAATGAATTTATTTTTGGTTCTGATCTTTATGAACGCATGTTGGCTTATATCAATGAAACAAATATTATTGCTGATACAGTTGACACCATCGTTCCTAACTTAATTCTTTCAATGACAAATTTATTGCTGCCACTATTAACCGCGATAGCACTTTTACCAATTTTATTAATTTTCTATCTTAATGATTATGAAGTCATTAGTGAGAGGATAAGAACAA
The DNA here is from genome assembly GCA_032251215.1 of Candidatus Izemoplasmatales bacterium. Taxonomy (GTDB): domain Bacteria; phylum Bacillota_I; class Bacilli_A; order Izemoplasmatales; family Hujiaoplasmataceae; genus UBA2289. The sequence goes on along the minus strand of JAVVFA010000012.1, from coordinate 8,318 downwards.
TTATTCCCGCTAAACACGAAAAGAACGTTGCGGAATTGACGTCAAGACTAAACGTTACAGTCGGCGCTTATTTAAGAGGACAATTGATTTTGATGATTGCTTTAGGAGCAGTAGCTACCATTGCTTATAAGTTAATCGGTTTAAAATATTATTTCTTATTTGGCTTCTTGGTCGGTATCACCAACATCATTCCTTATTTTGGGATGATTATCGCAGCGATACCACCGATTATCTATACTTTTATTGCTACATCTGGTCCGGGACCATTGTTAGTTCTTGTGGTTAATGTTATCTTGCAGTTCTTTGAAGGAAATATTTTCCAACCATTGATAATGTCACATCAACTTTCAATTCACCCGATAGTTATTATTATTTCAATTTTATTCTTTGGTTCCTTGTTTGGCGCTTTAGGAGTTATTTTCGCCTCACCAATAGCAGCTTCGATCAGAGTAATTTATAGGTTCTTTAAAGACCTTCGTAAAGAAAAATTAAAAACCACTCAAGCTGAGGCGAGCGCTCCATGATAAAGAAAGAAAGACCAAAAATATATACGAAATTTGAAATTGATGCGGTAACATTTTATGGTACGATGATTTTATTCATTCCCTTAATCTTAGTGTTCACATACGTGTTTGATATCGAAACAATTATAGACACCAATCTTTTTTTAATAATTCTTTTAATTATAACAGCTGTAATTACAATCATTGGCACAATAATTTTACTTATAAAAAAAGATTCTTTAAAAAGACAAGTAGAAGCCAATTATATTTATGAATTTTATTATCTTGTAACTATAGTAGTTTTTGGTATTTTAGGCTTTGTTGTTCTGTTTGATTATTTAGGCGGCAACCGCACATATATAGCTAATATATTAATTTTACTAGTCGTTATATTTGTTTATATTCTATTAAAACTTGGAAGTAAGTTCTTTAATTTTGATTATCGTAAGAAAAAATAATGGCTGCAGTGCAGCCATATTTTCTAGGAGAAGATTATGAAATTTGACCGTTTGCTCAATATGATAGGCGAAAAAAAATTCTTGACAATTAAAGAAAAGCGAATTGTGGTTTTTGGTTTGGGAGGTGTAGGTTCTTTTGCTACCGAAGCTTTGGCTAGAAGTGGAGTAGGCACTCTTTATGTAGTTGATTACGACTTAGTTGAAGAAACTAATATCAATCGTCAATTAATCGCTCTAGAATCGACAATAGGTAAATATAAAGTTGATATTTTCAAAGAACGTGCCAAAGATATCAATCGCGAAATTAAAATAATAGGATATAAAGTTAAAGCCGATAAAGATACCATCAAGGAAATTTTGCAAATAGGGTTTGATTATGTAGTAGATTGTGTTGATGATTTGAATGCAAAAGCAGAAATCGCAATGTATTGTTCAAATCATAATATAAGTTTGATTTCTTCAATGGGATTTGCCAATAAGTTTAAACCAGAAATGATTAAAATTGCCAAACTAAATCAAACTTCCGTTTGCCCATTAGCGAAAGCTTTACGTAAAAAACTAAAAAATGCTGGTTATAGTTTAGATTTCAATGTTGTTTATTCTGAAGAAAAACCAGCAACAGTAATCAATAGAGAAATATTAGGTTCAAACGCATATTGTCCTAGCATTGCCGGACTTTATATGGCAGCGCATATAATAAATGAAATTGTAGGAGAAAACTCATGAAAAAAATAATTTTAGCAGGAGGCTGCTTTTGGGGCGTTCAAGCCTATTATGACAAAGTCGCTGGTGTCAAGAATACGGAAACAGGATACATTGACGGTAAATTTCCTAATCCGACATATGAACAAGTCTGCAATGGTTCTAATCATGCAGAAGCAGTGAAAATTGAATTTGACGAAACCGAAGTAAGTTTAAAAAGAATTTTAGATCACTTCTTTCAAATAATCGATCCAACTTTACTTAATCGTCAAGGTAATGATATTGGCAAGCAATACCGAACAGCAATTTTTTATGATAATGAAGAAGATCTTAATTTTATCAATGATTATATTTCAAAAGTAAAAAATAATTATAATAAGCCAATTAAGACAGAAGTAAAATTAGCTCCAGAATTTTATACTGCAGAGGCATATCACCAAAAATACTTACGTAAAAACCCTTGTGGATATTGTCATATTGATTTAAGTCTTGTTGACGAATTAGATAAAGAATTTTTTGAATAAACAAATAGATTTTTATATCAAAGGATAGGTGAGATATATGAAAAGAACTGATTACATTGGTTGGGACGAGTACTTTATGGGAGTTGCACATCTTTCCGCAATGCGCTCGAAAGATGATTCTTCTCAGGTTGGTGCCTGTATTGTCAATGGAAAAAATAGAATAGTAGGTATCGGATATAATGGTTTTCCAATAGGATGTAGTGATGATGAATTACCATGGGACAAAAACGATGATTTTTTGAAATCGAAATATGCTTATGTTGTTCACGCTGAACCTAATGCAATTTTAAATTCATCAATTGATTTAGCGGGTTCTAGAATGTATGTTACTCTTTACCCTTGTAATGAATGTGCTAAATTAATCATCCAATCAGGAATAAAAGAAGTAATCTATCTTGAACATAAATATCCTAACGAACCGATTTTTGAAGCTTCTAGAAGACTATTTGCTTTAGCAAACATTAAGGTCAGAAAATTAGAAAATTATCATTTAAGGATTGTTAAAGATGAATGAGTTAACGGAAAAGTTTTGGCCGTATATAAAACTATTAATTTTGCCTTATCTTTTCTTTGTATTCATTCTTGTTTATCCAATCAATTATTATATCGACGCTCCTGGAGGAATAGCAGAAGTTGAAAGCTTAATAACTGTTGATTACAATCAGGACAAAGATATCGAAGGTTCTATTTCCTCAACTTACATAATGGCTATAAACCGGCCGACATTCTTTCAATTCATGATCAGCGTTTTCTCTGATTATAATTATGCTAATGTTATTACTGGAAGTTATGCAGATTATACAAACGAAGAGATAAATCAAATTAGTTATCTAGATAAAGCCACAAGTGTAGATGCAGCAGTTATTGTTGCATATCAAGAAGCAGCTAAAAATAATTCCGAAATTATTATTGATTATTATGAAAAAGTCATGGTTTTCGGTAAAGCGATATATTTATCTTTCTATGAAGATATAGCCTTTGGCGATGAGTTTTTATACATGATTGGCGACAATGATGAAGTTGTTGAAGACTACACTCAAATATCTGTGTATACTGTTCTTGATGATACATATGAATTTTTCTTTAGTAATGATAAGGGAAACTATTCAAGGCTATTGACAAAAGATTCAGAAACCGGCAAATTTGGTATTACTTTAAAAAAATACTATCTAGTTGATAGAGATAACACATACCCACATTTTACTGAAAAAGGCTCGAATATCGGCGGGCCTAGTGGAGGTCTTTTACAAACATTATCAGTTTACAACATGTTAGTTGCTGACGATATAACAAAGGGCTTAAAAATTGCCGGTACAGGAACTATCAATTATGACGGAAGTGTAGGTTATATCGGTGGGACTGAACAAAAAATAATCACGGCTTATATCAATAAGGTTGACGTATTCTTCATTCCTTTTTTAAACGAAGATTATTACTATGATAATTATATGGAAGCACTAAGAGCATGTGAAAAACATGGAATCGATCCGAGCGGCTGGTTAGTTCCGGTAGCAACATTTGCAGATGCTTTAGCTTATTTAGAAGGACTTGATGTATCATGAAACAATACTTAAATCTTTGGAAAGAACTCAAAGAGGAAATTTCAGTAAAAAATATTATTGATGCCTTTCTAGGCAGTTTTGTTTATACACTAATTTTGTCACTACCAATCTTTTTAGCTATCGCTCAGGTAATTTCTGTCTATTTCTATTTATTGACTTTCTGGGTAGTATTGATTATAATTGTTGTGGCTTTATTAAATGGCATATTACATATGTGGTGGAAAAAAGCCCTGTATTTAAAACAACCAGAAATAATTACAAACATCAAAAGATTATTTTGCTATAATCAAATAATTTTAGATGTTGTTTATCTCATTATCGGTTTATTATTTATCTTTGTTTTTATTCCAATGTGGCTAGTTTAGGAGAAAAATCATGACAAAATGGATTATTGTAATATTGGCGTTAGTAGGTATCGATCAAGCGAGTAAAATTTGGGTATCCTCAGTTTTATCCCTAGGTGAATCAGTACCTGTTATCCCAAACTTTTTTCATATAACTTATACCAGAAACACCGGGATTCTCTTTGGCGGTTTACAAGGAACTGCAGCTGACTATTTCTACATATTTTTAATATTTGCTGTTCTAGCAACCGCAGTATTTGGTTATATGTTTTATAAAAGTGATTTTAAAGACAAACGTCTATTTGTCTTGAGATTATCACTTACTCTTTTAATTGCCGGAAGTTTAGGTAATGCAATTGATAGAGCAGTTCAAATCGATCATGCAGTTATAGATTTTATTGATTTTAATGGAATCTGGTCATATATATTTAACTTTGCTGATACTTTTTTAAATGTTGGTATATTTCTCTTCTTCGTTGACACCTTCTTTTTAGAAAAGAAAAGAGCTGTTGCTAATGGATGATATATTTTTTGAATATCAAGTTTTAGATACCGACAATCTTGATCGAATCGATCGTTTTTTATCAGACAAAATTGAAAACTTAAGTCGTTCGACCATCAAAAAGTTAATTCTTGAAGGGAAAATCTTGGTCAACCAAAATCCAGTTAAAGCAAGTTACACTATAAAAACACTTGATTTAATCGAAATTATTGATGTCGACTTTTCCGAAACGGAAATAATTCCCGTAAAAATGGATTTAAACATCGTTTATGAAGATGAAGAAGTCTTAGTTGTCAATAAGCCATCAGGAATGGTTGTGCATCCGGCTCCTGGCCATTATCAAGATACTTTAGTGAACGGATTACTTTGGCACATAAATTCCTTGTCAGACATTAACGGCGAACTGCGTCCTGGGATAATTCACAGGATTGATAAGGATACATCAGGGCTATTGATGGTTGCCAAAAATAATTACTCGCATGATATACTAGCTAAAGAATTACAAGAAAAGAAAACAAAAAGAGAATACATCGCACTTGTAGAAGGTGTTATTAATAATAAAAGAGGAAGAGTCAACGCTCCTATTGGACGGGATAAAGCAAATCGATTAAAAATGGCTGTAACTAGTTCTGGTAAAGAAGCAATCACTAACTTTGAAGTATTAGAAACATTTGATGATTCAACTCTTATCAAGTGTATCTTGGAGACTGGCAGAACCCATCAAATTAGAGTTCATATGCAATACATTAATCATCCTTTAGTTAATGACTTTGTCTATGGGTATGCCAAACAAAATGATTTTGGACAGTTTTTACATGCTCAAACTATTGGATTTACCCACCCTAAAACAAAGAAGTGGCTAGAATTTTCCTGTGATTTACCACAAGAATTTACTGATTACATCAAAAATAGAAGAATTAAAAACTAAACATTTTTAATTCTTTTTTTCTTGTATTCTAAGATAATTCTTGAAATTTAATTTAGCTATTTTTCTAAAAATCTCATTACCATATTTTAGCTCAATAATTTTACCAATAGCATCAACTGCAGGACCTGCACCTTTAGGTAAAGTAATATTGATTTCTTTGCTCAAATTATCAAATTCTTGCAAGAATCTATATCTAGCTATTATAGCAGCTACAGCAACCGCTTTATGTACGGACTCAGCTTGAATTAAAAAATCAATATCTTTTATAGTCTCTTCATGATTTAAGTATTTAAAATAATTTTCTTCTGAACAAAATTTATCAACAATTATTTTTTGATATTTAGGATGCTTTACTATCAACTTTTTTAAAGCATGATTATGCAAATAAGCTTTAATCTTATTCATGTTAAAGCCTTTATCAATCAGTTCGTTGTATTTTTCATTGTTGGTAACTAAAACGTGATGAGAGATATGATTGACTAGTTTTTCGCCAATAAAACGGATTTGTTTATCACTTAATTTTTTGGAATCTTTAATATCTAAGTCTTCAAGGAAAGGATAATCTAAAGGACTCACATAAGCAGCACATACAACAACGGGTCCAAAGAAATCTCCGGTTCCAACTTCATCAGAACCAATTACACTAAGAGAAAAATATTGGTTGTTATAATCAGTTATCGTGTTCTCTGCCTCAATAGGATCTAAATTCAACATAACCGCCCATTTATTGTATTCTTCTAAAGCCTGTTCACCTTGAAACATCACTTTAAAAGAGTAAAATACAGTAATCGTGAGTTTATCGGTCTTAAACAAGTATTTATGAGTTGAATTATCGCTTTCAACTTGGATTTGTTTATAGTATTCTCTTAATTTTTCAAGATATTTATCATTTATCGTAAAAACATAGTTCATTGTCTCAACTCCTCTTTTTATTTTATCATAAAATGTGTTAAAATAGAAGAAGCGGAGATAGAGATTATGTATGCTGAAACAAAAAAACTAGAATTTGATAAGATTTTAAAAATACTGCAAACTTTTACCCATACAGACTTAGGAAAAAAACAAGTTTTAGAAATTTTTCCAATAACAAATTCTGATGAGACTAAAAGATTGCTTTTTGAAGTTGATGAAGCAAAGAATATCATTCAAAGATATGATTCAACTCCTTTAACAGGAGTTTTAGATTTGACAGAAATAATAAAAAAATCACAAATTGGATCTGTGCTTTCGATTGATGAATTACTTCGAGTAGTTTCTCATCAAGAAGCAGTCTCTAGAACCTATATATTTGTGAAAAAAGTTATTAGTTTAGAGTTAGAATTTAACTATTTAAAAGATTATTATAACCGCATCATCAGTTTACCGATACTTAAAACAGAAATCGATAAGGTTATTGATAAGAAGGGCGAGATTTACGATAATGCTAGCCCTAAATTATCGGATATAAGAAAGAAAATAAACACAACCGAAGATCGAATCAATCAAAAGATGCAATTACTTGTAAGGAGCGAACAAAAAAAATTAACTGACAACATCATCACCATTAGAAACAATCGATTAGTTTTGCCAGTTAAACTTGAATTCAAAAACTCTTTGAAAGGCATTATTCACGATCAATCAGCCAGTGGGGAAACAGTTTTCGTCGAACCAATGAGTTGTGTTGATATGAATAATGATTTATCGCGTTTTTTTGTTGAAGAAGCCAATGAAATTGAAAATCTCTTGAGAATGTTAACGTATAAAGTAGCTGAATATAGTTTTGATTTACAACATAATTTGGAAGTATTCACCTATTTGGATGTTGTTTTTGCCAAAGCTAAGTATGCTTTAAATAATGACTTTTCAAGACCAACAATAACAAAAGACAAAATTAATCTTTTAAATGCAAAACACCCATTAATTTCCCGCGATGTAGTCGTAGGTAATAATATCAGCTTTCATGACTATCATCATATAATCGTTACTGGACCAAATACGGGAGGTAAAACTGTTGCTCTAAAAACGTTGGGATTGTTAAGCATTATGGTTCAATCAGGCATGTTAATTCCAGTAAATGAAAACAGCGAAACGATTTGTTTTAATCATATTTTTGCAGATATTGGTGATGAACAATCAATCGAGCAATCATTATCGACTTTTTCATCTCATATTTCTAATATAATAAAAATCGTCGATATCGCTGATGATAATTCTTTAGTTCTATTAGATGAAATTGGTTCAGGAACTGATCCTAAAGAAGGAGCTTCTCTAGCTATATCAATCATTGAATTCCTTAGAAAAAAGAAACTTTACTCAATGATTACTACACATTATCCTGAACTAAAAACTTATGCCTATGATCTTGATAATACAATTAATGCTTCAGTTGAGTTTGATATTGAAACTTTAAAACCGACTTATCGTCTTAAGATTGGAGTTCCTGGAACATCAAATGCCATTATGATTGCTAGACGATTAGGACTCAATGAAGACATTTGTCAAAATGCTGAACATGTATCATTATCATTTGATACGGATGTTTCAAAACTGATTGAAAAATTAGAAAAACAAAGTCTAGCACTAGATGTAGATATTAATGATTATCATGACAAAATCCAAAAATTAGAAATAGAGAAACAAAACTATCTTAACTTACAAAAACAAGAGAAGATAAGACAAAATCAAATTCTCAAAGAATTCGAAACTTCTCAAAAAGAGAAACAAGATAAATATTTAAAACTAGTCAAAAAGATGTACACGGAAGAATTTTCTATAAAATTATTCTGAAAATTGCTTACCTGCTAAAAAATGAAAAT
>JAVVFA010000011.1:11709-18266 GCA_032251215.1 Candidatus Izemoplasmatales bacterium | reverse complement strand
GCCAGATATTGGTTTTGCTCCTGACGCTGAATTCCCTTTGATTTATGCTGAAAAAGGAATCTATAGTTTTAACCTTGAAGGTGAAATAGAAGATGATTTAATCAAATCTCTTGAAGCGGGAGAAAGATATAATGTAGTTCCCGATGAATGTGTCGTAGTTTTGAAAAAGAACAAACAAAAGGAGTTTATTCAGTATCTACAAGATACTAAAACACATGGTAGAGTAAATAATGATACCTATACGGTTTTTGGTAAGAATGCACATGCGGCTTGGCCACATCTCGGTAACAATGCTATCTATTTAATGGTTAATTTCTTAAAACAACATACAAAAAATCCATTAATTCAATTTATTGATAAATATTTAAATGCAGATCATTTAGGAAAAAAACTAGATATCAAAATTTTCGATCGCGAAATGAAAGAACTTACCCTTAATACCGGTTTTATTCATTACGATGGTAAATCTGCTAAAATTGGTGTTAATATTCGCTATCCAAGAAATTATGATTTCGCTAAAGGCGAAAAGAAAATTATTAAAGCTGCAGAAGAATTTAAACTCACATATAAATTAGTTGGAAATTCTGTACCTCATTACATTTCACCAGATGATGAATTAGTAAAATCATTACATGAGGCATACAAGAAATACACTGGTGATCATGACACTAAAATAATGAGTATCGGTGGAGGAACATATGCAAGAATATTAAAGAAAGCTGTTGCATTTGGTCCAAATTTACCAGGTAATGAAGATTTAGCTCATCAGCCTAATGAATATCTTGTCATCAAGGATATGATTATAGCGGCCAGTATTTATGCTGAAAGTATTGTTGTGTTGGCAGGAGAATGATTTAATGCGGTTACGAAATGTTAAATATGCTAAGGAATTACTTGAGTCTTATCCGAATATTGTTGTAGAACTCCCCAAAACACACGCTGGAAAGTGGCGTGCTGTTTTTGACAATGAGAATAAAATAGATTTAGAAATCGGATCAGGTAAGGGTAAATTTATTTATGAAAAAGCTAAGAATAATCCTAAAATAAACTTTATTGGAGTAGAAAAATTTGATTCGGTTATCGTTAGAGCTTTGGAAAAAGCACTTGTTAATCCTTTAGATAATCTGCGTTTGATAAGATTTGATGCTCAACATATTAATGAAGTATTCAAAGATAATGAAATTAATAACATTTACTTGAATTTTTCTGATCCTTGGCCAAAAAAAAGGCAAGCTAAACGCCGTTTAACTAGTCCTAACTTTTTAAACAGTTATACAAAGATATTAAAAATTAATGGACACATCCATCTCAAAACAGATAACTATGATTTATTTGAATATTCGATGATGATGTTAAATGATGACAAAAATTTTGAAATAGAGAAAATAATCTTGGATTTATATCAAAATTTACCTGAAGACAACGTTCAAACTGAATTTGAAATAAAGTTCATAAAATTGAATAAACCTATTTACTATATTAGGGCTAAACTTAAAGGAGAATTACAATGAAAAAAATTTACAAAGATTTAGTTAACTTGCCAGGAATTTCCGGTCAAGAAAAGTTTGTCAGAAATTACATGAGATCTCATCTTGAAAAACTGAGTGAAGAAGTTGTAGAAGACAATTTGGGATCAATTTTTGGAGGAATTAATTTAGATTATGATGGACCAACTGTAATGATTGCCGGACATATGGATGAAGTTGGAGCTATGGTAAAAGAAATTACTAAAAATGGGTTAATTAAGCTTTTACCAATTGGAGGCATTAATCCGGTTGTGGCAATATCTCAACATATGAATGTGGTTATTGAAGATGGTACATTTGTTCCTGGAGTAATCGGAGCCAAGCCACCACATCTTTTAAGAGATGGTAAAACAGCACAAGTTTCAAGTTTTGATAATTTTTTCCTAGACATAGGTGCTGATAGTTATGAACACGCAAAAGAATTAGGTATAAGAATTGGCCAACAAGTAGTCTTTGAAAATGTTTATAAAGAATCAAAAGATGGTAAAAAGATTTTTTCTAAAGCTTGGGATAACCGTTTTGGTAGTGCTATGGCTATTGACATTCTTGAATCTGTTAATAAAAATGATTTGAAATGTCGTCTATTTGCGGGAGCTAATGTTCAAGAAGAAGTTGGCTTAAGAGGAGCTGCCACATCATCATATAAAATTAAACCCGACCTTTTTATTGCCGTTGATTGCTCACCTTGTTCAGACACATTTGAACAAAGCGAGGTAAGCGGTAATTTAGGCGCAGGTTTTATGGTAAGATTTTATGATCCTAGAGCTTTGCTTCATCAAGGCATGAAAAAGTTTATCGAAGAAATCGCTGAAAAAAATAATATCAAATATCAATACTACAATTCTCTAGGTGGAACTGACGCTGCAGCTGTTCAACTTTCGCGTGAGGGAGTATTGGTTTGTACCATTGGTATGCCTTCTCGATACATTCACTCCACTACTTCAATTATTCATAAAGATGATTATGAATCAGTAAAAGCAGAAATTCTAGCAATGTTGAAAGAAATAGATTATAATAAAATAGCAGAAATAAAAAAGAACGTATAAAAAAATTTAATTTTACTTAGGAGACCACTTTAAGTGGCTTGGAAAGGGAAAAAATGAAAGAAAAAAATGCGATATCTAATCGCGAAAAAATTAGAGAATGGTCAATTTTATCAATGTTCATAGCTATTGTAGTTGTTATGGGAATGGTGCCTATGCTTGGGTTCATAACGATAAGCAGTGTTTCTTTCACTATAATACCGATACCGGTAATAATTGGCGGTATTATATTAGGAAGAAAAGCTGGGATAATTTTAGGTTTAACTTTTGGAATCACTTCTTTGATTAGAGGCTCGATGAATGGAGGAATTGACTTTTTGTTTATACTTCCATGGATATCAATTCTTCCTAGAGTTATATTTGGACTATTAATTTATGATATTTTTAGTTTATATCATAAATTAATCAAAAAGAGAATTTTATCTCTAGCGTTGGGGTTCTTTACAGCCTCATTAATACATACATTATTGGTTCTACCGATGTTAGCAACGGGATTTCCTTTAGTTTTTGAAATGCCAAGTTTGTATGAGGGCGTCTTAAAAGCTTCAAATGGAGCTGATCAAATTGCAATTTTGGAAAGCATACAGTCTTTTAACATGATTATGAGAACTCTGTTTGCTATTCTTACTTTTAATGGAATAATAGAAGCTTTGTTGGCTACTGTTATTGGTTCAATATTAGCAGATAGATTAATTGCTTACTTAGAACATAATCATTCATTCTACAAAGGCGGAATCTATAATGAAAGTATTGATTGATATTGGAAATACTATTATAGCTATTGGATTATCTAGAACCGGAGAAAACATAGATAAGATATATCGTATCAATACTGAAAAGAATAAATCTGCTGATGAGTATACTCTAATTTTGAATGGTTTTATCAACGAATGCGACGAAGCGATAATTTCTTCTGTCGTTCCAGAGTTAAATGAAGTTTTTCGAGACTATTTTCTCAACAGATTTGCGATAGATGCTCTTTTTGTTGGAACTGGAGTTAAAACTGGGATAAAAATCAATTCTGACAACCCTAAAGAGGTTGGTGCTGATCTTATCGGCAATAGTGTGGCTGCAACTTCACTATATGGAGAAACCTGTCTTATAATTGATTTAGGCACGGCTACAACCTTTTCATATCTTGAAAACAAGATATTAAAAGGAGTTGTTATTGCTACTGGCCTAACAACCAGCAAAAATGCATTAGTATCACAGACCTCACTTTTACCTCAAGTTGAATTGCAAGCTCCAAAAAAAGTTCTTGGCACCAATTCAGTTGATTGCATAAAATCAGGTCTTGTTTTCGGACATGCATCAATGATTGATGGTTTAATCAAAAGAATTAAAGAAGAAACGAATCACCCTGACCTCAAAGTGATAATAACTGGCGGTCACGCCAAGATAATTTTCCCTTACTGTCAAGAAGAACTGATTAAAGATGAAGTATTAATCTTGAAAGGATTATTGTTAATTTTGAAGAAGAATAAAAGATAAGATGAAAATGCACTGCTAAGTGCATTTTTTTGTTAAATATGGTAAAATAAAACACAAGAAACTAGAGGTGACCCTATGAAGAAAAAACTATTATTAATTGATGCCAGTAATTTATTATTTCGTTCCTATTATGCTACTGCATATACTGGTAATCTTATGCAGACAAAAGATGGTTTATATACAAATGGAATCTTCGGTTTTGCTCACGCTATGACTAAACTTATAAAAAATGGTTATACTCACATCCTTGTTGCTTTAGATACAGATGGAAAAACTCATCGGCATGAAATATATGAAGAATACAAAGGAACAAGAAAAGATACGCCTGAAGAATTGAAAGAACAATTTCCTTACATGCAAGAATATTTAGATGCTTTAGGAGTTTATTATTATCAACAACAGTATTATGAAGCTGATGATATCATCGGTTATGTTGCAACACATTTTAAAGACCAATTTGATGAAATAACTATTTATTCTAATGATCATGATTTGGTACAATTATTAGATAAAAATGTCAATCAATTAATTTCTCGAAAAGGACTAAAAGAAGTAGAAATCTATACACCTGAATACGTTGAAGAAAAATTGGGTTTTAAGACTACACAAGTTATCGATTATAAGGCTTTAGTTGGTGATGTTTCTGATAATATTCCCGGTATACCAGGAATCGGAGACAAGACAGCTGTTAAGCTTTTAAGTGAATATGAAACGATTGAAAACCTTTATGATAAAGTTGACGAGATTAAAGGTAAGTTAAGAGATAAATTAGTGGATAATAAAGATATTGCATTCTTTTCTAAAAAATTAGCGACCATTACTACTGATTTTGATAATAAGATTGAAATTGAAAAAAGCGAATATAAAGGCTTCAGAGAAGAAGAATTAGTAAAATTCTATCAAAAAATGAATTTTAATTCGTTCATAAAAAATTTGAAAAAAGACTCTGCAGTTGTCAAGAATGCTTTAACCATACTTGATACTGTTGAAAAAATCAATAATCTAAAATATGAAGATAGTTTCTTGCATTTAGAAATATTTGGAGAGAACTACCATATCGATCAAAAACTTGGTTTTGGTTTAATTATTGCTGACGAAGCTTATTATTTACCTTATGAAATAGCAATCAAAGCAAATAAGTTTATTGAGTTTTTGAAAAACAAGAATATAAAAAAATATGTCTATGATTTAAAGAAGATTAAAGTTGCTCTTATGTGGGATGGCATAGAATTTAACGGTTGTGAATTTGACTTATTACTTGCAGCTTACTTGATAAATCCAGCAATTAAACAGGACGATTTTTCTTTAGTTGTCCAGAGTCTTGATTATGGCGATGTTATATCTGATGATTTTATTTTTGGTAGAGGCGCTAAGTTTGCATTGCCTGAAAAAGAGCAATTAATCAAACATGTAATTACCAAGGTGAAAGCCATTAAAGACCTAAAAGAGATAGCTTTAGCGAAGAATGGAGAATATAATCAAACAGATTTGTTGAACCAAATTGAAATTCCTTTAGCTCACCTTTTAGCGCAAATGGAATACAAAGGAATTCTAATTGATGAAAAACGTCTTCAAGAATTTGGTAATAATCTTGAGACTCATATTCACAGTTTAGAGAAAGAAATCTATGCTTTAGCTGAAACTGAATTCAATATCAATAGCCCTAAACAATTAGGTGAAGTTTTATTTGATAAATTGAATTTACCGACAAATAAGAAAACAAAAAATGGTTATTCAACCGATATTTCAGTTTTGAAAAAATTAAAAAATTTTCATCCAATTATCAAACAAATTATATCTTATAGAACTTATAGTAAATTACATTCCACTTACTACGTAGGCTTACTCGAAGCACTAAAACTAAAAGGTGACTCAAAGATTCATACCATTTACCAACAAGCTCTAACGAAAACCGGCAGACTATCTTCCAAGGAACCTAACTTGCAAAATATACCTGTAAAAACTGAAGAAGGTAAAGAACTAAGAAAAGTATTTATTGCTAGTGAAGGAAATTATCTTTTGTCGTTTGATTACTCCCAAATTGAATTAAGAGTTGTCTGCGAACTCGCTGAGATAAGGAATCTAAAAATGGCTTTTGATAATGATTTGGATATTCATTATGAAACAGCTAAGAAAATTTTTGGTAAAGATGAAATTAATGATTATGAAAGAAATATCGCAAAAGCAATTAATTTCAGCATTATATACGGTAAAACTGCCTGGGGTTTATCTGAAGATTTAGATATTACACCAAAAGCAGCTGAGAGATTTATAAATAGTTATTTTGAAACTTATCCAGAGATAAAAACTTATATGGATAAACAAATTGAGTTTGCTGAAAAGAACGGCTATGTTACAACTTTGTTTAATCGAAAAACCTTTATTCCAGAAATCAATTCTAAAAACTATATGACTAAACAATTTGGTAAAAGAATCGCAATGAATGCTCCAATCCAAGGAACTGCTGCGGATATCTTAAAAATAGCTATGGTAAAAA
>JAVVFA010000011.1:0-11699 GCA_032251215.1 Candidatus Izemoplasmatales bacterium | reverse complement strand
TTTTGATAAAGCAAATCTAAAATCACAAATAATTCTCCAAATTCATGATGAAGTTGTTTTAGATGTTTATCCAGAAGAACTTGGAAAAGCAATAAAAATCACAAAAGAAACGATGGAAAATGCAGTAGATTTCAAAACAAAATTAATTGCTAATTATTCAAGTGGAAGAAATTTATTTGAGGTGAAATAATATGCCAGAATTACCTGAGGTAGAAACGGTAAAAGAAACACTAAAAACACGGTTAATCGGCCTAAAGATAAAGAGTATTATTGCTCCTTATCCCAATATAATCAAGATGGATTTAGATACCTTTAAACAAAAAGTCATCAATCAAACCTTTACTGATATCAGACGTTATGGCAAATATTTATTTTTTGTTTTGAATGATTATACCTTAGTTAGTCATTTAAGGATGGAAGGCAAATATTATTTACGTCAAGATTTGAATCAAATGACAAAACACGAACATGTGATATTTCAATTGAGCAGTGGTGAATATTTATCATATCACGATGTCAGAAAATTTGGAACAATGGAACTGGTTGAAAAAGGTAAAGAATTCACACTTTTGAGTGTTAAAAAATTAGGTGTTGAGGCTAACCAAGATAATATAGATCTTGACTCAATCTTTAAGAAATTCAATAAAACTAATCGACCAATAAAATCTTTACTACTAGATCAATCAGTTTTGACCGGATTAGGTAATATTTATGTTGACGAAACGCTTTTCAGAGCGAAAATTCATCCTCAAGAATTAGCTAGCAATTTAAATATTAAAGAAGTCAAATTTATAATCAAAAACGCTAAAATTGTTTTAGATAAAGCTATCGAACTAGGTGGAACAACAATAAGAACCTACCAATCGAGTTTTGGGGTTGATGGGAGATTTCAAAATGAACTTAAAGTTCATACGATGGTCAACAAACCTTGTCCTGTTTGCGGGACTTTAATCGAAAAAATTAAAGTCGGTGGTCGTGGAACTTATCTATGTCCTAATTGTCAAATGAGGAAAGAATTATGAAAAGAATTGGCCTAACCGGAGGTATTGCTTCGGGGAAATCATTGATTAGTAATTTTTTTGAAGAGAACAATGTAATTGTTTTAGATGCTGATAAAATCTATAAAAATCTATTAAAAACAAATAAAATAATGTATAATGAAATCAAGAAAGAGTTTAATCTTGATGAACTTGATTTACATCAACTAGCGAATATTGTCTTTAATGATGAGGAAAAGTTAAAAAGACTTAATAAAATAACTCATCCTTACGTAATCAGAGTTTTCACTGAACAGTTGAGAAAACTATCTAAAACAGAAAAATTAGTGGTTTTAGACATTCCTTTACTTTTTGAAGCCAAAATGGAAGATTTTTGTGATGAAATCATCTGTGTTTATGTTGATGAAGAAATACAAGAACAGAGGTTAGTTGAACGCAATAAGTTATCTGAAGAAGAGGCTTTAAACCGAATTAGGTCACAAATGCCATTAAGTGAAAAGTGTAAACTAAGTAATTATGTAATTGACAATTCACAAGATATAGAATATGCTTATGAACAATTTGAGCAGATTTTTCAAAAGATAAAGGAGAGTATCCATGTCATTTAAAACATTTTTTGCAAATACATGCGAAACTAGAGAATTGCATAGAGATCCTGAGTTGCGAACTAATTATTATCGCAATAATTTTAGTCAAGTTATGGAAGCTTTAGAAAAACTGGCTGAACAAGAACATTTAGAAATAAGAAATGTTGATAAAATTCATAAAGAAATCTATATGTTAGGAGACGGTTATGATATAATCGTAACACTAGCAGAAATTAATCCAGTAGAAATAGGAATAGATTTCAAAATTAATTGGTTTACTGGCTTTGGATATAACCGACCAAAGAAGAAAGTGCTCCAGTTTTATGCTAAATTAAAAGAACTGTTGAGATTTAAGGGCATCTCACTTCATCCGTAGGAGGATTTTATTGGAAACACTGAGAAGAAGTGATACTTTTGTTGTTTCAGGAGAAGGATTGTGTTCAGAAATTGATTATCAAGTATTGACACTACTCTACCAACCGATTATTGGTCAAAAAGCGTTCACACTGTATATGACACTTATGAATTTAATGAACCGTCAAGACTTAATCTCTGAAGAACATTTTCATTCTGATTTAGAATCATTTTTAGGACTAAAAGTATCAGAAATTGAGGAAGAAAGATTTAAATTAGAAGCGATTGGATTACTAGTCACTTTTTTCGCTAATGATAATTTTACCTATGAAATAAAATTACCTTTGAGTGCTCGTAATTTTATCAATGACGGCATTTTAGGAGAATATTTAATAGCATCAATCACAAAAACAAGATTTAAAAAGCTTTTAAAGATTTTTAAAGTGAAAGCACCAAACAAAAAACAAAAATATAACATCTCTAAAGCTTTTAATGAAATCTTCCCAGCTTTAGAAGTAACTAACAATGAATATGAAAGTGATTTGCTAGCGAACAAAACAAAAAGTTTTGCGAAATTAACCAATTATAATTTTAATTGGCGATTATTTTCAGAAACAATCGCAAGCGATATATATGACGTGGAAAACTTAACTGAAGCTGTTAAATCAAAAATAGAGCAGTTAAGTTATGTGTATGGTTTAGATGAATTGAAAATGTCAGAAATATTCATGAAATCACTAGATGAAAATAATCAGATAAATATAGAAGTTTTGGCCAAAAATTCTCGATCTAACTATAATGTAGAACCAATAGATCCAAACCGTGTAGAAGTTCCGGTAAAAGTTGTTGATACCGATAATATCGCTAATTATTTTAAAACAATTTCACCTAAAGATTTGTTGGCCGAATTAGGAGATGGACTTGTTTCAACCGCTGATTTAAGACACGTTGAAAGATTAATAGATGAAGTTGGACTTGATTCTGGGGTAGTAAATGTATTACTTGCTTATATAGTTAAAACAAAAGGTAATAATTTACCTAGTTATGCTTATATTCAAAAGGTTGGCATGGGTTGGAAACGCGATAAAATTGATACAGTTGATTTAGCTTTGGACTATATCAAGCATCTTGACAGTTCTAAAGACAAACCACAGTACAAAAAGAGTACAAGACCAGATGTTAAACCTGATTGGCTAGAAGAATATCTTAAAGAAAATGAAGGAGATAGTTAATTATGAAACCAGTAAAAGACTATTTGCAATCCCGAGAAACTGAAGTGGATTACGATAGTATTGTCGACGGTCTAATGCAAGATCCTTTAATTGAAAAATTCATACTTGACCATGATTTAAAACATGATGATGTTATCAAATCACTTAATGTCTTTTTGACATATCGTGATGAGAAAAATATCTGTAATAAATGTAAAGGTTTAGAATTTTGTCAATTATCGACTGTTGGCTTTACACCAAAACTTGAATATAATAAAAAATACATTGAATTGACATATAGTCGTTGCCAATACAATAAATTTAGCCCAGCTATTGATAATATCTACGCCATGTATGTGCCTAAAAAAATCTTTAATGCTAGTCTAGATGATTTTGATTTAATTGGAGATACCAGAAAAACCATAAACAACTATATTCTCAAATTTCTCAAGGATTATCGTAAGGAAAATTTTATAAAAGGAATGTATATAACTGGTAAATATGGAACTGGCAAGACTTATATTTTAGCGATTTTAGCTAATGAATTAGCAAAATTAGGTCACAAAGTATATTTTGCTTATTACCCTGATTTAGCAAGAGAACTTAAGTCTTCGATTGGCGACGGTAGCCTTGAAGATAAGATTGCTTCTATCAAGGAAACAGAAATATTAATGCTAGATGACATTGGAGGAGAATACTTTAGCGAGTTTATCCGCGATGAGGTATTGGGCCCAATCTTACAACATCGTTTACTAGATAATAAACCTACCTTTTTCACATCTAATTTAGGATATTCTGACTTATCTAAAGCTTTCAGAAAAACTGATAGTAGTTTAGAAACAATTGCTTCTTATCGAATCGTTGAAAGAATTAAACGAATGACCGTTGAATTTGTTTTAACGGAAATACCACATACTTCTTGACAAAAGGTGTTTTATATATATAATAATAGTATAAACGAAGAAGAGGATATGATTATTAATCATCTTTATCTAGCGAAAGTAGGGCAGTGGAAGCTACTTATAAAGACTTAGTAATTACCACCTCTGAGTGACTTTAATACAGTCCGTACCAGGCGTTAACGGCAATGAGTTAAAATTAAGGTGGTACCGCGAAATTTAATCGCCCTTTTCTAAAGGACGATTTTTTTATTTCTTAGGAAATTGTATTTACATGATTATATAGTGATATAAAACATATAATATATAGGGTTTAATAGCGTTTTATAAAATGTTATAATTTAAGTAATAAATTATTGAAAGGAAGGAGGGAAAATCTTGAAGTACAAAGCGATTAAATCCAAGTTATATCTAACTAAAAATCAACGAGCATTCCTGTTAATGTTAATGCATACAGCTAAGAACTTATATAATGTTAGACAACATTAACGCATAAGTAGCTTAGCTAGTAAAAGACCAAATCAAAAGGTTTTAACCAGAAAGATGATTTGTTTGATAGAAAAAAGAAATAACCAGATGACTTATGCGATAAACAAAGCAGCTAAACTGATAATAGAACATGCAATAAAAAGTGATGTTGGAAAGATTATTATCGGATATAATGAAGGATTTAAAGATATATTATTAAATGATCAATATAATCAATGGTCAAAGTCAATACCAATAGCTAGATTAAGAGACCGAATAATCTCTTTAGCAGCATATGAAGAAATAGAGACAGTAGTAATCAATGCAGATTTAAATGCAGCATTGAATATATTGAGAAAAGGTAAGCCTGAAGCCGGTTGGATAGGGTCTAGAGGTTGGAACACGCCTAAGCGTACTTACTTATTTAGTAAGTAATCGTTTTAAAAGTATAATTCGTAAGAATTATTTTTGTTCTTAAACTTTTAGAAAAAAATAAAAATATGTTATAATACATATAGATTTTTAGGTGGTGAAATTATGGGCTTATTCTCGAAACTCTTTAGCAATACAGAAAAACGTAAAAAAGCTGAAAAATTTAAAATTGGGATGATGAAAACTAGAAGTCAATCTTTATCATCTTTAAAAGATATACTTGAAAAATCAAGAACTATCGATGAAGATTTATTCTCTAAATTAGAAGAAATTTTTATTATGGCAGATATTGGGGTTGATACTGTTGTTGAGTTTATTGAAAATATTCGCAATGTTGTTAAAACTCAAAATATTGAAAAACCAATTGATTTAGAAAACATTATAGTTGACCAAATGTTTGAACTTTACTTAAAGAACGAGATTGTTAACACAAATATTTGCTATAATAAAGATAGTTTAACAGTTATCTTGTTCGTAGGAGTAAATGGTACTGGGAAAACCACATCTATAGGTAAACTAGCATATAAGATTAAAAATGAAGGTAAAACTGTAATGATGGCTGCAGGTGATACATTTAGAGCTGGAGCAATCAATCAACTTAAAGTTTTTGGTGAACGAGTCGGTGTCGAAGTTGTCGCTAAAGAAGCTGGTAGTGATCCTTCAAGCGTTATCTTTGACGCTATCAAACAAGCTAAAGATAAGAATGTTGATGTTTTGTTGATTGATACAGCTGGACGCTTGCAAAACAAGAAAAACTTGATGATGGAATTAGATAAGATTAATCGTATTATCAAAAGAGAAACTAACAATCAAGCATTTGAGACTTATTTAGTAATTGATGCAACTACCGGTCAAAACGGTTTATCACAAGCACAAATATTTTCTGAAGTTACTAACATAACTGGTATTATTTTAACAAAATTGGATGGTACTGCTAAGGGCGGAATTGTTTTAGCAATCCGTAATAAACTGGGAATTCCAATTAGTTTTGTCGGACTTGGAGAAAAGCTTACTGATTTAGAATATTTTGATATAGAGGATTACATATACGGATTATTTTCCGATTTCTTTGAGTAGGTGATAATAGTGGGATATAGTATCGAAGAAACAGTTAAACTTAATCAACTATTTGATATTTATCAAGAACTGTTAACTGCCAAACAAAAAGAATATTTTGGCTATTATTTTTCTGAAGACTATTCATTATCAGAGATAGCGGATCTTCTTGGCGTTAGTCGCAATGCAGTTCATCTACAAATCAAAAACATCATAAAGCATTTATATAGTTTAGAACAAAAACTTAAAATTCTCGAAAAAAATCATAATTTAGATGAATTATTCGATTCATTAAAAGATGAAAGTTTAAGTTCTAATACAAAGAATATCATTCAAAAAATAGAAAAGGTGAAATAAAGATGGCTTTTGAAAATTTAACTAGTCGTTTTCAGATGGCTTTACGTCGCATCAGCGGGAAAGCACAATTAACAGAGAAAGATATTGACGAGATGATGAGAGAAGTCAGACTCTCATTATTAGAAGCCGATGTTAATTATAAAGTAGTCAAAGATTTTACTGACGAAGTAAAAGAACTAGCATATGGAGAAAAAATCTTAAAAGGATTAAATCCCGGACAACAAGTAGTCAAAATAGTAAATGATGAATTAACTAAATTGATGGGTTCAGAAACAAGCGAGTTAAATCTTGAAGATGAATTTGCTGTTATATTAATGGTTGGGTTACAAGGCGCTGGAAAAACCACAACTGCTGGTAAATTAGCTAACTTAATTAGAAAAACTAATAATAGGAAACCATTATTAGTCGCCGCTGATATTTATCGTCCTGCAGCGATTGAACAGTTGCAAACAGTTGGTAAACAACTTGATATAGAAGTCTTCCAAATGGGGGCTATCGATCCTGAAAAAATAGTTAAATCATCGCTTGATTATGCTAAAAAGAATGATTTTGATTTAGTCATCATCGATACAGCTGGTCGCCTTCACATTGATAATATGATGATGGAAGAAATAAAAAACATCGCAAAACTTGCTAATCCTCAAGAAACTCTTTTGACAGTAGACGCAATGACCGGTCAAGACGCAGTAAATGTAGCGGAAACATTTAATGAAGCTTTACATATCACCGGCTGTATTTTAACAAAGCTTGATGGAGATACTCGCGGTGGAGCAGCTTTATCAATCAGAAAAGTAACCGGTGTACCGATTAAATTCGCTGGTACCGGAGAAAAACTTTTAGAAATAGAAGTCTTTCATCCTGAAAGAATGGCTTCAAGAATCTTGGGTATGGGCGATGTCATATCTTTGATTGAAAAAGCTACAGAAGAAATTGATGAAACTGAAGCAATGAACATGATGGAAAAAATGATGAGTGGGAACTTCAATTATAATGACTTGTTGAAACAAATGAAGATGATTAAAAGAATGGGTAAATTCTCAGGGATTTTAAAAATGTTACCAGGCATGAGTTCCATGGCGGATATGGATAAAGTCGATGATAAGCAACTTGTCTACATCGAAGCGATTATTTCTTCGATGACTAAAGAAGAAAGAAAAGAACCTGATTTACTGAATCGTTCATCTTCAAGAAGAAACAGAATAGCTCAAGGATCCGGTAGATCTTCAACTGAAGTTAACCGTTTAATCTCAATGCTGGACAAGCAGACAAAACTTATGCGAAGAATGGGCGGAATGAATCCTAGCAGTTTAGAGAACATGTCTAAAAAGGTAACTACTAGAAATTTTCAACCTAAATTAAGCCGAGCAGAAAGAAGAAGAAAAAAATAAAAAGGCCATTGGCCTTTTTTAATTTTTTATCGTCAAGAATTCTGATAAAAACCGGTATACTGCATTTTCTTGAGATGTATGTTCTAAAATAATATCCGCTACTTTAATCAACTCGGGATGAGCATTTCTTACAGCAACACCAAGATTTGCATATTCTAACATTTCAATGTCATTATGCCCATCACCAATAGCTATTGTTTGACTTTGATCAAACCCTAGATATTTAGCAACATAAGCTAAAGCTTTCCCTTTATTTGATTCCGGAGTAAAGACTTCTATAATAGAATCATATTCTCCAGAAATGTTCCAAATTCTTGAAAGTATCTGATTAGGATATTTTTTATCGATATACTCCTTAATCAATTTACCTCTACCTTGTTTACCAATGATAATTGCTCCATTCGGGTCTTTGTCTAAAGTATCTTTAAATTCTCCGTAAGAAATCTTAGTTGCTCCTTTGACATGAAGAAGCGGCTCGATGGTTTTCTCTTCTTGATGCACATAGATAGCATCTCTGATTTCACAAAAAGCATTTCTGATATGATCTAAATTATTTTCGAAAATGTCAATTATAACATTTTTATCAACAGTGTAATTTACTCTAGGAAAATCAGGATTTTTAGGATGAGTAATTAAACCGCCGTTATAATTGATGATAGGTGTGTCCAAATCAAATCGATCATAGACAAATTTAGAACTTCTATAAGGCCTACCGGTCGCAATCACAATTTTATGACCTTGTTTTTGAACTTCTTTCATAAAATCAGAAAGTGTTTCTGATAAAGAATCAAAATCATAAAGAATCGTTCCGTCTAAATCCAAAGCAATTAAATATTTTTTCATACGGTTATTTATTCACTCCTTAAAATCATCAATCTTAAAGATATTATCTCATAGGTATTATAATTATGCAATTGATTATATACATTGATTATTATTGCGTTTTAAGATATAATTTATTTTATAAAGGAGAGGAAAACTATGATATACTTAGTTACTTTACAACCGATAATTTTATCTTTCTTAGTTATTTCCTTCCGTGACGTAACCAACTTTCTTCTGGGTATCATAACCGGATTCATTCTACTAGGATTATTTATCACCTTCATGTTTACAACTTCCTCGAGAAGAAAACAGAGAAAAAGACTGTTATCTTTACCGGAAATGATTGAAAAAAAAGAAGTCTTTCAAATGATAGAATCGAAGCAGCAACAATTACTAGAAACAGTTAAATTAACAGATAATGCATATTTTCGTGTTGCTTTTGAATTAAGTTATGAATTAGCTGAAGATATTGCTAGATACTATTACCCAAAAGCAAAATACCCGATGTACGAAATATCGATAGAAGAATTACTGGAATTAAATTATTATATTACTAAAAGAGTGGAAAAGTTAGTTAACGGTAAATTCTTAAAACATTTTAAAGGCTATAAGATATCGACAATCATTGATATTCTTAATAAGAAAAAGGCAATTGATAACTCAAAATTAATGCAATTAAATCGTAAATTGAAAATCTCAAAAATCTTTTCTGTTGGCAAAGCGGTATTAAACTACGCTAACCCAATCTATTGGTTTAGAAGACTTGCTATCAAACCTTCCACTATCCTTGTGACAAAAGAAGTCTGTAAGTTTATCATCGCAATAGTTGGAGAAGAAACTAACAATGTTTATAGTAAGAGTTTATTTCATCATGATCAAGAAGAATCTACCAAAGCTGAACAAGCTTTTGATGAAATACTAGAGTTGGAGGACGAATAACATGCTTTTCGCCAAGAAAAATAAGCCTGAAAGAATAATTCCTAAAACTTCAAGAACGAAGGATAATCGTCAGTTTTTTATTCCGGAAATTCGTACCATTGAAGACAAAAAGAACATGACGAACACCTTTATTTCTGCCTTTGGTGTTGAAAACAAAAATGTTACCAATATTCCTAATGATCGAACTGGATCAGGAGATATTGATAAAAAGTATGACATCTTCCGTAAACAAAAACGCCTGACAAAAGAAGAGGCTCAAAAACGTTTTGGCAGTTCTTACTATGAGTTTGTCAGTATAGATAACACTACTCATAAAAAAGCATTTACTGAAGAAGGTTTGACCCCGGAAGATTTCCGTGCCAAAAGACCTACTAAACCGGAAATAAATCCTGAAGATATAATCAATGAACATAAATCAATTGAAACGGTACCGGTCGATGAGTTTTTTGAAAAAGCTCAAAGTAAAGAAAACATAACCCAAAAACTTGATCCCGATGATGAAGTTCTCAACGATTTGGTTGGTAGTGATGAACCGAAAGAAGAAAATGAATTTTATCAAGTTCAACCTGAAGAAGAAAATGTTGGCGATGTAATCTTTAACAATGATGAGGTTATTGAAGAAGAACCAGAAATTGGTTTCTCTGAAGATTTTGTTTATGAAGAATATAAGCCTGATCAAAACCACCCAAAACCTGAAAAATCAATAATTCATAATGAATTTATCAATTTCAAAGAATATGTTTTACCACCGATGAATTTATTTAAAAAGAGTGAGTTAAAAGCAGAAATTGAACCGTCTTGGGTTAAAGAAAATATCGATGTAATCAATGAAACGATGTTATCTTTTGGCATTGAAGGTACTGTAACCAACTATACTATGGGCCCAACTGTCACAAGATATGAAATTTCTCTAGCTTCAGGTGTGCCAACCAAAAAAATAACATCTATCTCTGATAACATACAAATGAGTTTATCAGCTTTTTCCATTAGAATTGAAGCGCCGATTCCCGGTAAAAACACCGTGGGTATCGAAGTTCCTAATCGAATAAGAGAATCAGTATTCTTTGGTGATGTTATCGATAATCCAAAGTTTATTAAATCAAAAGATCCATTGTTACTAGCGATTGGTTTAGATATTGATGCTTTACCTGTTTACACTTCAATAGAATCAATGCCTCATGGCTTAGTCGCTGGTTCAACTCAGTCGGGCAAATCAGTTTGTATCGCCTCAATTATCGTTTCTTTAATAGCCCGCAACAAACCAGATGAAGTTAAACTAATGCTAATCGACCCTAAGAAAGTCGACCTCCAACAATTTGCGGACTTACCGCATTTAGTAACACCAATCATCGACGAAACAAATGTTGCTAATGAAGCTTTAAAATGGATGGTTAAAGAGATGGAAGCTAGATATGACATCTTAAAACGTTTTAAAGCAGTCAATGTTGTTGATTACTATAGTCGACGTAGCGATTTACCGAATTTTATTAAAATGCCAAGGATCGTTGTAATAGTTGAAGAAGCTTCTGATTTACTATTAAGTGGTGGATCAGAGATAGAAGAAAGCATCTTAAAACTTACTCAAAAATCAAGAGCTGTAGGTATTCATGTGCTTTTAGCTACACAAAGACCTTCAGCTGATATCTTAAAGGGTTCAATTAAAGCTAATATCCCTACTAGATTTGCTTTTAGGGTACCATCTTCGACTGATTCATCAGTCGTATTAGATATGACGGGTGCAGAAAAATTATTAGGTAAAGGCGATATGCTTTTCTCCGAAAATGGAATGGCAAGACGTTTACAAGGAGCTTATTTGTCTCCTGAAGAAATTGAAAGCATTACTGAATATATTAAAAAACAAAGAGAACCTGAATATTTATTTACCCATGAATCACTAGTTATACAAATGAATACCGGTGAAAACCTAGATCAAATTGATGAATTGTTTAAAGACGTCGCAACCTATGTTGTTGAAGAGGGCAAGTGTTCTTTAAATAAAATCACTCAAGTTTTTGGCATCGGTTTTAACCGTGCAACGCAAATAGTAAATTCATTAGAAAAGTTTGGTAGTACTGTAAGAAATTGAAAAGAGAATAGAAAACAGAACATGATGAACACATAAACCGGCTGACAAGTTCACTTACACCACGCGCGGTCACTTTACGAGTTCGCACAAAAGGACCAT
>JAVVFA010000010.1:0-18276 GCA_032251215.1 Candidatus Izemoplasmatales bacterium | reverse complement strand
GACAATGTCTTCAACCGGTAAACTTGTCAAACGTGGCAGCAAATACCTTAGAGCAACTCTTATCAATGTTTGCATGATGGTGATGATTCATAACCCTGTGTTCTACGATTATTACACCAAGAAGAAACAAGAGGGTAAGCATCACCGTGTCGCACTCATTCATCTTTCTAAAAAGCTTGTCAGAGTGATTCATCATTTGGAAACAAACCACGAAGATTACGATTCAAAGAAGTTAAAATAACTGATTACTTAAACTGTGGCGGTTAAGTAAAAGTCATCTGTAATTAAAGCTAACCTCCAATTTTATCTGCTATAGGAGGTTTTTACAGTGTTATCTATAAAAGTACTTGACTTTTAATAGTTAGTCACTCCTTTTATAATATTTTTTTACCTTCTAAGTAATAACGTTTCTCTTCCGCTTCTCCCAATGAGAAAGATTTTCTAGGTAGCACTCCGTTTTCTCTAATATAAGGTAATAGCTTATCTCTTTCAAGAGTGGGCATGGTAATACCAACGCAATCTCGATTATTTTTAACAACTTTTTTCAAACTTTCAATTCCATGAACAAAATCAATTTCAGCAAATTTATTTTTTTCTAAATATTCATCCAATATTTCTTGAATTTCTTTAATTGCAATAAAAGGATTTTCTGGTACTTGTAAATGATATAAATCATTATTAAAATATACTTCCAATTTTCCTTGACCGTTTAATCGATTTTCGAGGACTTTAATTAAACTTAAATCAACATTAAAAAGCACTCTATGAATAGGTTCAAAAGTTAAACCATCGTCATATAAACTAATAAGTTCAACAAGTGCAAATCTAGCTGGATGTGTTTTAAGTTCATCTTCAGTTAATTTAGGCTTGATATTTTCCCAACAAACTTTTGCAGCAGCTAAGGAATGATTACCATCACCGACAATTAAATTTAAATCATTAGGCAAAGCTTCAATTGCATCAATAATCGGCTTTGTATTTTTGATTTCATAGCCCTTGATGTATCCGCCATTCATATTTAATTTAAAATCATAGATTTTTTTGAATTTTTTTCGGTTTTTATAAAGATTTGTAATAAAGTTTTGTCCTTGATCATCAAGCATCACTAAAACATGCGGTAATTCAATCGGTGCTTTTTCACGAATTTGAACTCTTGGTGGAATTCTTGCTGGTACTGTCATTTCTGTTGCGGCGATTTTCCCTTTCTTACCTGGTTCATATTCATATTCTTCTAAATCTATTGACAAAACAAGACCTAAACGTCTATTGACATAAGGCGTTTGTCTTTCAACAAGGATAAAACCCTCATGTTCTTCAAACATGTGGTTTTTCAAATAAAGATCCATATTGTAATTAACCTTGTTGATTTTATGTTTCATGTCGTGATCAAGGTAAGCTTCAGGTAATATCAAATGATATGTTGAAGGAACATTATCAACATAAGCCTTAAGTTTATCCCAATATTCAGGTTCTGATGTGAATTGATCACAGGCAATTACTGCCCATTTTTCTTTGTTTATAGAATTGATAGGCAGTAAAATTTTTGGTGTTACAACTACGCTCATTAAATGATACCTTGTTCTAACATCGCGTGATAAACTCTCATAAAACCAGCAATATTAGCTCCAACAACTAAATTACGATGATCTGTATATTTTCTTGCTTCAGTGTAAGCTTTTTTAAAGATTTCAGCCATAATTACCTGTAATTTTTCATCAACTTCTTGATAAGTCCATGGGTAGTGCGTTGCATTTTGAGTCATTTCTAATCCAGAAACGGCGACACCACCAGCGTTAGCAGCTTTTCCAGGAGCAAATAAAATGTCAGCATGTTGTAAATATTTTGTTGCTTCGATTGTTGTTGGCATATTTGCGCCTTCACAAACTAAGAAACAACCATTTTCAACTAAAGCTTGAGCAGACTCTAAAGGTAATTCATTTTGAGTCGCACATGGTAAAGCTATATCACAAGGAACAGCCCAAATATTAGTTGGATTTGAATCATAAGTAGCTGAAGGACGATACTGTAGATATTCTGTTGAAAATTCAGGATTTTTAACTGTTAACATCTTAACAATGTTTAAATCCAATCCATTAGGATCATGAATAAAACCATTAACATCAGATAATGCAATAACTTTGGCACCCATTTCTTGTGCTTTTAAAGCAGCGTGCATACCAACTTTTCCTGACCCTGAGATGATAACTTTTTTTCCCTCGATTGTTTCATTACGATAAACTTTTAACATTTCTTTAACAAAATATAAAACACCATGGCCAGTAGCTTCTGCTCTACCTAAAGAACCACCATAAGATATTCCTTTACCGGTCAAAACACCAGTATTTTCATTTTTTATTTTTCGATACATACCATATAAATAGCCGATTTCTCTATACCCAACTCCAATATCTCCAGCAGGAACATCAGTGTCAGCCCCTAAATGTCGATACATTTCTAGCATAAAGTTTTGGCAGAAACGCATAATTTCAGCATCAGATCGCCCGCGAGGATTGAAATCCGAACCACCTTTGCCTCCCCCCATTGGCAAGCCAGTAAGGGCGTTTTTAAAAGTTTGTTCGAAAGCTAAAAACTTGAGAATTGATTCATTTACAGAAGGATGGAAACGTAATCCGCCCTTGTAAGGCCCAATTGCTGAATTGAATTGCACCCGATATCCACGATTTACATTAACTTTGCCTTCATCGTTAACCCAAGTAACTCTAAATTTAACAATTCTTTCCGGTTCGATAATTCTTTCCATGATTCCAAATTTTTGGATGTTTGGATCGCTTTCAACGATGAAATTCATCGCTTCAAAAAATTCTTCAACAGCTTGAAGATACTCTGGTTGAGAACTATTTCTTTTTTTAGTAATCTCAAACAGATTATTTAAGTGCTCATTTGTAAACAATTTATTCGCCTCACTTCTTATATTTTTTCGATTTCATTTAATCGATTGTCATTATTCGTAAAAAAAAGCATAGTAAATGCTATTATATTTTACCCAAAAACCTTCTTCCATCACCTCTTAAAAGAGGACGGTTATCAACACTATTGATTATACAATGAAAGCGCTTTTAAAACAAGGGTAAATTTCTTTTTTTTAAATCGGGGGTTCTATTATAGGAAATAGATTTTTTTGTTTTATATAAAAAGCAAAAAAGCGAGTGTTAACTCGCCTTTTTTATTCAATAATTGTTATCCATCCTTTAGGTGCTTCAATGTCCCCAAAGTATATGCCTAGTAAAGCGTCGTACAATTTTCTTGTGATTGGTCCTACTTCAGTTTCACTGTAAAATACATGATTATGATTATTATAATCAATTCTTCCTATCGGAGTTATTGCAGCTGCAGTACCACAAGCACCCGCTTCTTTTAATTCATCAAGTTTATCGATATATACATCTCTAACTTCAGTTTTTAGGCCAAGATAGTGTTCAGCGATGTATAAGAGACTCTTTTTCGTGATACTTGGTAATATACTGGTTGAATTTGGTGTTACAAAAACATCTTCCTTCGTAATTCCGAAGAAATTAGCGGCACCAACTTCATCAATTTTTGTATGAGTAAGCGGATCTAAATAGATACAATCTGCATAACCAGCTTCTTGAGCATGTTCATGGCTCATTAGACTAGCAGCATAATTTCCTCCAACTTTTACTTGTCCAGTTCCATTAGGTGCCGCTCGGTCCTTATCAGTAACTATAAAATTAACTGGTGATAATCCACTTTTAAAATAATTACCCACTGGTGAGGCAAGAACTCCAAATATATATTCGGAAGCTGGTCTTACACCTAAATTTCTTCCGACACCAATAACATAAGGTCTTAGATATAATGAAGCTCCATATCCATAAGGTGGAATTAAATCCTTGTTCGCTATAACGACTTGTTTGACTGCGTCTAGAAATTTTTCAATTGGTACTTTAGGCATCAAAATTCTTTCACATGAACTCTGTAATCTTTTTGCGTTTTCGTCCATTCTAAAAATTTGAACTTTACCATCTTTTCGCCGATAGGCTTTTAATCCTTCAAAAGCCTCTTGTCCATAATGCAAAGATGTTGAATATGCAGAAATTGTTATTGTATCCTCTTCTCTTAAAACTCCTTCATCCCATTTTCCATCTTTGTAGTAAGAAATATAATTAGCATGAGTGTCTCTAACTTTGAATCCTAAATTTTTGTAATCAATTTCAGTCAAAACTCTACCTCCATAATATTTAGACATCAGTAATATTATAAACGATGTAAACCCTTACTTCAACCCTAAATATTAGAGAATTAGCTTTTTATTTATTTCGTTTTTAAAGTATGGTTATATTTTAGTTTTAATATCGATAGTTTCATCATCTGGGTAGTCTATCACGATATTTTCCCAAGTTCTTATCTTTACAAATCCATTACCTTTTTCTAATAAATAGTTTGGTAGCATCGGTGTTTTACCTTTACCTTTAGGAGCATTGATGATATAAGTCGGGATTGCCAAGCCTGATGTGAAACCTCTTAAATGCTCCATTATTTCTAATCCATCTGCTACCGAGGTATTAAAATGGGTTGTACCTTTAACTTTCTTAGCATGGAAAATATAGTAAGGCTTGACCCTTATTTTAAGTAGTTCCTGGTTTAAACATTTCATGACGAACTTATCGTTATTAATTCCATTAAGTAAAACTGCTTGATTTCCTAAAGGAATTCCCGCATTAGCTAATTTCTCACATGCAATCTTACTATCATAAGTTATTTCCATTGGATGATTAAATTGGGTATTGATATAAAGCGGGTGATATTTACTTAACATTTTGACTAATTTATCGGTAATTCTCTGTGGCATAGTGACTGGTACTCTAGTACCGATTCTAATTATTTCAACATGGGGAATATTTCTTATTTCTTGTAAAATCCATTCCAACAAATTATCGGTCATAGTTAGCGGATCTCCTCCGGTTATAAGCACGTCTCTAATTTCCTTATTATTTCTTATGTAATTAAATGATTCAAGTAATACTTTTTTTGATTTAACTAGATCTTTATCGCCGATATTTCTTCTTCTTTGACAATGGCGACAATACATTGCACATTCATTTGTGACATTGATAATCAAGCGATCAGGATATCTCCTTGTTATCGCACCACTTGGATTTGTGTATTCTTCTGCCATAGGATCTAAAGAAGCTGATGATTCAAGCAATTCTAGAGAAGTTGGAACGGACATCAGTTTTATTGGATCATATTTATCATTCGGATTAATCAAACTTAAGTAGTAAGGTGAGATAGCCCATCTAAATTTTATCGAAACTTTCTTAATATCATCGATTTCTTTTTCTGTGAAAGAGAAAAAATGTTGCAAAACTTCAATATCATTAATACGATTTGCTAATTGCCATTGCCAATCATTCCAGTTTTTTTCGTCAGCTATAAAGTAATCCATAATGATATTCTTACGGCTTTTGATAGTTGAAGATAATTCCAATCCCTTAAGAATTTTATCTTTAACTTGTAGGTAATCATCGATTCTTTTTTTAAGTTCTTCAGCTCTATCAAGCGAGATTTTTCTTTTTTCATCCATATTACCACCTCAAATATATTATAACATTTTATAAAACGCTATTAAACCCTATATATTATATGTTTTATATCACTATATAATCATGTAAATACAATTTCCTAAGAAATTAAAAAGTGAACAATTTTCTTTAAAAATTATTCACTGATTAATACAACTTTACCGGTTAAACCATCGACAACCAAATAATCGCCAGTTTTTATTTTCGCGAAATCAAAACCAAGTCCAATCACCACCGGAATATTTTTTGATTTAGCAATTATTACACCATGTGAGAATAACGATCCTTGTTTTACCACTATCGCCTTTAAATGATTTAAAGGATAATCATATATTGTAGTCGGCAAAAGGTCATCACACACTAAAACAAAACTCTTGTTGATAGTTTTAAATTTAACCTGTTTTTTTATATTGTTAACTAAGCGTTCAAAGACATCTTCAACATCCAACGCTTTAGAGCTGAAAACTTCGTTTTCCATGGCTTTAAATTGATTGAAGTAGTTGCTTTGAACCGTCTTAATTGCTTTTACTATGTCTTCTCCTTTTTCAATTTCATTAAATATTTGATCATTTACATCTGGGTCATCTAAAATTAGTTTGTGAGCTATTAGAATATCCTTTTCTTCACAGTTGTGGCATATTTCAATCAGAGAGTCTATCTCTGCCAAAGCCAATTCTTTCATTTCATAAAACAATTCTTTGGCTTCGAGTTCATAGAATTTTTCATGAGATCTCACAGATGGTTTTTTATGAATAATTGCCACGCCGCTACCTTTACCATTTGTAGCGCCTATTCCTTGGAAACTCAGCATAATAACACCTCTTTATGCTTATATCTTACCATATTTTCGAATAAATAAAGTTTTAAAAACAAAAATATTGAATAATATAGTATAATATTAGTTAGATTTTTAAGTGAGGTAAATGTAATGTATACAAGAGAAAAGACAAAGAAAATTCAAGTTGGCAATCTATCAATTGGCGGGGAAAACAAGGTTATTATTCAGTCCATGACTAATACAAGAACCAAGAATGTAGAGGCTACAGTATCTCAAATTCTCGAACTTGAAAAAGTCGGCTGTCAAATGGTCAGAGTTGCTGTATTGAATATGGAAGATGCAAAAGCATTAAAAGCAATTAAAAGTGCAATTCATATACCGCTTGTGGCCGATATCCATTTTGATTATAAATTGGCTTTAGAAGCTTTAGAATCTGGGGTTGATAAAATCAGAATTAACCCTGGAAATATTGGCGATGAAACTAAAATCAAATTAGTGGTAGATGCCTGTAATGAAAAAAATATTCCTATTAGAATCGGTATAAATTCCGGGTCGATTGAAAAACATATTTTAGAAGAATATGAAAAACCTTCACCTAATGCGATGGTAGCTTCTGCTCAATATCATGTATCTTTATTAGAAAAATTTGGTTTTACCAATATTATCATTTCCTTAAAATCATCAAGTGTCAGAGATACTATAGCAGCAAATCTTTTAGCCGCTGAAAAATTCCCTTATCCTTTGCATCTTGGAGTTACTGAAGCAGGAACGGCTTTTGGCGGGACAATTTCTTCTTCTATTGGTTTAGGAACTTTGCTTTACCATGGTATAGGTTCAACCATTAGAGTTTCTTTGACTGCCAATCCAGTTGAGGAAATTAGAGTTGCCAAGGAGATTTTGGCTAACTTTAAATTGTATAAAAAACCTAAACTAGTCTCATGTCCTACTTGCGGCAGAATTCAATATGATATGATTCCCATAGTTAATGAGATTGAAGCATTTTTAGAGAATATCAATAAAGATATCTCAATCGCTATCATGGGTTGTGTGGTGAATGGACCGGGAGAAGCTAAAGAAGCCAATATTGCAGTTGCTGGCGGATTAAATGAAGCATTGCTCTTTATCAATGGTGAAAGAGTCAAAAAAGTTAAGCAAGAAGATCTTGTGGCAACTCTAAAACAAATAATAATTGAGTATTAAAAAACGTTCAGACATTGATCTGAACGTTCTTTTTTTATATTATTGCTACAAAAACATTGATAATGTATTTGAGGACATTATTGTCGTAAAGCCATTTTGATAATCTAAAACTATCGGTTTGAAGCTGCATATCATTAATTATAAACTCACCCATATAGTTATTGATTGCCGGAATTGTAATCAATAGGCCAAGGAGGAATAGTAAAACGAAAATTAATACAGCTGCTTTAAATAATCCGAATATAGCCCCTAAAAATTTATCAATTTGTTTAATAATTGGCAATGAAGTAATCATTTTTGCTAATAACTTAAGTAGTAAGAATAACAGCATCGAACCAAAAAACAAGGTAACAAAAGCAATTAATAGTAAAACTAAAGATGTAAGTAATGGTGTTACAGCATTGATAAACGATTGAATGGTTTCTTCAGCATTAACCGAACTGATTACCCAATCAACAATGAAATTAGGTAAAGCCATACCTTCAAACGCTTCACGAATGTTTTCTTCAGTTGCCAATGTGTCACCTGAAGCAATTCGATCTAAAAGAAATGTTTCGATTCTGCTATAGATTCCTTCACCGAACCATCCATCTAAAACTTTTGAAAATGGTCGTGCTAAAAGAATTGAAGCAATTAAGCCAAACAAACTGGAAGCTAGTTGAATTACTTTTAGTAAAAATCCACTTTTCCAACCTAATAAGGTTAACCCAATTACACTTAAAACAATTAAAACATCTACAATTCCAAACAAATTTAAAATATTCATATGCTTACCCTCGATTATTAATATATTCTAAATAGTCCTTGTATGAAAAAATCATCATTTTAGCTGCAAAGACTTCATCAGTTCTTCTAATTGGTGTCTTGGTTGGAGCCCGTTTCAACTTATCAGGATCTTCTTTGGCTTCGATTGCGATTTTATGCATAACATTAATAAAATCATCGATTGTTTCCTTAGATTCTGTTTCAGTCGGTTCTATCATGATTGCTTGTGGGAATAAAAGTGGGAAATAAACAGTTGGAGCATGCATACCGAAATCAAGTAGTCTTTTTGCAATATCTAGCGTTCTAACGTCATTATCTTTGTTGATTAGACCGTTAAATACTACTTCATGCATACAATAGCCTTTAATTGGAAGTTCATAAGCCGTTCCAAGTGCTTTTGATATGTAGTTAGCGTTTAATGTAGCATAAGGACCTACCAATTTTAAGTTTTCTTTTCCAAGGGTTCTAATATAGGTATATGCTCTTAAAGCTACTAAATAATTTCCAAAATAGCTAGAGATTTGCCCCAATGCAGTGCCACTATTTTCGACAAAGTAATAATCGTCGAGTTTTTTAATTCTTGGATTAGGTAGGTATTTCGCCAAAGTCTCAGTTACACCAACTGGACCTGAACCAGGTCCCCCGCCTCCATGTGGAGTTGAGAAGGTTTTATGAAGATTAATATGCATAACATCAAATCCCATATCTCCTGGTCTAACCTTACCAAGTAAAGCATTTAAATTTGCACCATCATAATACATCAAACCACCGGCTTCATGAATTAGTTTTGTGATTTCACAAATATCATTTTCAAAAATTCCCAAGGTGTTAGGATTAGTTAACATCATTCCTGCAATTTCATCATTAAGAACTGCTTTTAATTTTTCAAGGTCGACTCGTCCTAATTCGTTTGATTCAATTTCCACCACATTCATACCGCAGACCACTGTAGATGCTGGGTTAGTACCGTGTGCGGAATCAGGAATGATTATTTTCTTTCGCCTAAAATCGCCACGATCTTCATGATAGGCTTTAATAACCATCAAACCAACTAATTCACCATGCGCACCAGCATAGGGACTTAACGAAAATTCATGTAACCCAGAAAGTTCTGATAGGTAGGTTTGTAAGTTATAATAAACTTCCAAAGCACCTTGAGTAGTGCTTGTAGGTTGCAAAGGATGTAAATTTCTAAAAGCCTTATTTGCTGCCATTTCTTCATTGATTTTCGGGTTATATTTCATTGTGCATGAACCCAATGGATAAAAGCCATTTTCAACACCGAAATTTTTAATGGATATATTTGTAAAATGTCTTAAAACATCCAATTCTGAAACTTCGGGTAGTAATAATTCCTGTTTTCTTAATAAATCGTCAGATAATTGATTAATATGAAATTCAATAAATTTTTCTCTTGGCAGAGAATAACCGATTCTTTCAGAGTTCGATAATTCAAATATCATTTTGTTATAGTTTATCATGATAATCCCTCCAATATATTTACAAGATTATCAATTTCAACTTTAGTTCTTTTTTCAGTAACAGAAAAATTAATCAAGCCTTCGTATTGTTCACCGAAGACATCTAATTCTATACCGCCAAAAATGCCTTTTTCTAGTAACGCTGTTTGAATGGTTTCTTTAGGAATAGTTGTTTCTAGGGTAAATTCTTTTAAAAATGTTTTTTTGAACGGATCAGTAAACTTATTTGTTTGTAAGAGTTTTTCATAAAGATAATGAGCGCCCTGATAAGACAAGTTATTTACTTCTTCAAGTCCATTTTTACCCATTAATGATAAATAAATAGTTGCGAATAATGCCATCAATGATTGATTAGAACATATGTTACTGTTAGCTTTGCTTCTTCTAATATGTTGTTCTCTTGCTTGCAAGGTCAAGACAAAGGCCCTTCTTCCTTCCAAATCATGTGTATAGCCACATATGCGTCCTGGCATTTTTCTAACATAGGTTTTTTCTGTAGCCAAATAGCCTAAACTTGGGCCGCCAAAAGCTGCCGGCATACCAAGACTTTGGCATTCACCGCAAGCAATGTCAGCTCCATCTTCTTTAGGCGATTTAAGAACACCTAGTGTCGAAATATCGGCATTGACAATAAATAAAGATTTGTTGGCTTTTATCAAATCGGCAAAGCCTTCATAATCTTCGATAATTCCATAAAAATTAGGTTTTTGGACAACAACCCCAGCCACATCTTTATCAAGCTTATTTTTCAAATCTTCAATATCCACAACACCATCTTTTTCTGCAATAAAATCCCATTCCAACTCTTTGTATTTTAAGTATGTTTTGATGACATTTACTGTATTCGGATTTAAAGTTGAAGATATTAATATTTTGTTTCTTTTAGCAACAGCACAAGCCATAAAACAAGCTTCAGCGGTTGCAGTTGTTCCATCGTACATGGAAGCGTTGGAAACTTCAAGTCCAGTAAGAGTTTGAATCATTGATTGATATTCAAAAATATACTGCAATGTTCCTTGAGATATTTCCGGTTGATATGGCGTGTATGAAGTCATAAACTCTTGTCTTGATGTAAGAGCATCAATAACAGCCGGTTGATAATGATCATAAATCCCTAAACCCGAAAACAAAGTTAATTCTTGATTCTTTTTGCTAAGCTCAGCAAAATGATTCCTCAACTCTGATTCAGACATAAAGCTGGGAACATCATAATCACTGTTAAATATTACACTTTCTGGAACATCCTTAAATAACTCATCAATTGATGAGATATTAAGTGTTTTTAACATTGATTCTATGTCTGCTTTTGTGTGGGGAAAATATTTAAACAATTATTTCACCTACTTGATAAATTCTTCATATTCTTCAGAACTTAACAAACTACCTAATTCATCAGTATTTTCTAGTTTAACTTTTAACAACCAATTTTTATAAGGGTCTTTATTCAGAAGTTCTGGTTCTCCAACCAATTCTTCGTTAACTTCTAAAATTTCTCCACTCACTGGAGCGATTAAATCGGAAGCTGCCTTTACAGACTCTACCGCACCAAATTCATCTTCTTGGCTGATTGTATATCCCGCTTCTGGAAGATCAACAAACACTACATCTCCCAATTCTGATTGTGCAAAATCGGTGATACCAACTAAAACAACATCATCTTCTAATGGTTTTACCCATTCATGACTTTTAGAATAATAAAGTCCTTCTACTAATTTACTCATATTAAACTCCCTTCGTTTTGTTATATTTTTTTTGTAAGAATTTTTTATCTCTGACAAAGCCAGCAATCATCTTATTTCTGACTTTAACATGTAGAGGGGTATTTTTTTTGGTGTGTGGCCTGTTAATCATCGCCATGGCTATTGGTTTTTCTAAAGAGATACTTAAATAACCCGTAGTTATATAGCCTATAAGCTCATTTTCATGATAAACTTCATACCCTTCTCTCGGTATTGATCTTTCAGTTAGTTCAATGCCAACAACTCTTCGAGATAGGTTTTCTGCTTGTTTAAGAAGAGCTTTTTTACCAATAAAATCAATGTCGCTTTCAAGCTTAACAAAAAACTTTAATCCTGCTTCAATAGGAGTGATTTCTTGCGAAATTTCATGACCATATAATGGTAGAGCTGCTTCAAATCTTAAAGTATCTCTTGAACCTAAACCACAAGGTGTTACTTGATTGTTGATCAACACATCCCATATTTCTCTAATGGCTTCTTCACTAGCATAAATTTCAAAACCATCTTCTCCAGTGTAACCTGTTCGAGAAATTAACAAATGATGATTTAGATATTCAAAGTTAGCAAAATAAAAAAAACCAAGTTCGCTTAAATCGATGCCTATGGACATCATTACAATATTTTCAGCATTTGGACCTTGTACTGCAATTTCTTGATAATCTTCACTGACATTTTGAATTAAAACATCAAATTCACTGCTATTTTCTACAATCCAAGTATAGTCTTTAGCTACGTTACTTGCGTTAACTACAAGTAAAAAATATTCTTCATTAAGTCGATAAACCAATAGATCATCGACTACACAACCATTTTCATAAAGCATCATTCCATAGGAAACTTGACCATCGACTAGAGATTCAACTTTATTGGTGAATATCTTTTCAACAAAATGGAGTGCTTCTTTACCTTTAATGATAATTTCACCCATATGCGAAACATCAAACATACCAACATTATTTCTTACTGCTAAGTGTTCATTTCTAATGCTATCATAAACTATTGGCATTTCATAGCCAGCAAATTCTTCCATTTTCGCGCCTAGTTGAATGTGTTTATCGTAAAGGCAAGTTTTCTTTAAATTCACCATATTTCACCTCAAAATAATTATAACACAAATTTATTCATTAGAATAAGATTTGTAAAAATTCTTCAGCTGTCAAATTATAGATATAATCGTTAATATTAACATCTTTTAAAACCTGAGCAAAATCCGCTTTTGTAAATGCGATATTTTTAAAATTATTAAGAAACTCATCTTCGTCACCGATGAGGAAATAATCTCCAAGCATATTCAATCTTTTGACAATATTGTTTTTTAGTTCTAGTGATATTTCGATAATACCTGCTTCAGTTTTGCTTTTCTTTTTTAAAGTATAATTAGGGTTTTTGCCATAGATAAATTCGTCTTTTAAATATGTTTCTTCTATTTTATTGATTTTTTCAATATCCTTTGTTGTCAAGATAATTTCTTGATCACAAAGATTATTTTTTATATGATTTTTAAAATCTTCAATCGTTATTGGTAAATGGTCTTTAATGTTGGTAACTCTTTTTCTAACTGAGTCAATGCCTTTAGAAACAAGTTTTTCATTATCCGGTGTGATGGCTTTGACCATAACGCTAAGGTCTGTATTATAAAGCATTGTTCCATGAACTATGGATCTAGAATTAACTTGATAAAAAGCATTGCCCGATACCTTTAGACCATCAATTAAAATATCATTACGCCCTGATACATAGGCATTTAGTCCTAAATCTTTTAATAAATCAGCTACTTTATTCAAGTAAGTGTTGAAAACAAAATCCTTATTAAAATTAGGAGTTATAAAAGAAAACATAATATTGGAAAAGTCGGCATAAACACACCCACCGCCAGATTTTCTCCGGTAATACTCAATATTGTTTTCTTTAACATATTCCATATTAACTTCATTTTCAATCAGTTGATTTCTACCGAAAATAACAGTAGGGTTTACTTGCCACATGAAAAAATATTCGTCTTCTGGATAATTTCTTGCCAGAAATTCTTCAGTAGCGAGATAAAAACTTAATCTTTTTATTTCATTAAATGGGTAATTTACATATTTCACAATAACACTCCTTACATTAAAAAGAGAGAATTTAATCTCTCTCTATAAATTCTTTAATCCTTGCTGCTTCTAAATCAGCTAAAAATTCTGCGAATGGCTCAATTTTTTTATTGATTTTATACTCATCAATATTTTTAAAATATAAGTCACGTTGTTCTTTGGTAATTGATACAGGCAAATAACCATCCAATTCTAATTGATAATTAAGTAAAAGTCTGGCTAATCTGCCGTTAGCATCCATAAAAGGATAAATTTTTAATAACTGTAGGTGAGCAAAGGCTGCTTTTTCAAGTCCCTTTAATTCTGGGTTGTTTAAATCATTAAAATAAGCATCCATTTTTTTGAAGATTTTTAAATATGTTGGCGGAACGTGTTTAGCTCCTAATATGAATAAATCTCTCGTACGATAAACACCACCAGTAATAATTCCTTCAACTAAAACTTGATGTAAATCCTTGACAGTGCTTTCATTCAGTTGGGTCCCCTTTGCAACAAGGCGATGAACCATATTAATAGCGTGATAATTATTAATTATCGCCTTTCTTCGATTGGCTTTTTTATCCGGGAATTCGCGTGAATGATCCTCCAACAAGAAACAAACATCTTCATAAGTAAAATCATCATTGTCGAAACTTGTTGATTCATAGATAAATCTTTTGTCAAATTCATCGCATATTTCTTCAAGTTCAGCTTTAGTCATTGTTTTTTTCTTGTTGAGTAATTGCTCTTTAAGCGCTTCTACCTCTTCTAACTTCATATTATCACCTCAAATTAATGATATCATAGAAAGCGGTTTCCTTCAATTGCTTTGATTAAAAAAGAGAATAAAAAAAAGCAACTTAAAGAAAGTTGCTTAGTTGCTATAATTATTATGTGCAGTTTTTACTATACTATAGACGACATCTTTAGGAATGTCCCCATAATTATTTGCTTTAAACCAAAGTTCATCTCTGGTTGATTTGTTTTTAGAAATTGTCGGATATTTGATGATTAATCTTATGCCTTGCTCCAAATCATATTTAAATGCCATACGGTAGTAATTGCCAAAGTTCATTAACACTAAGAATGGCTTCCTATCTACATAGAAAGTAATTCGATCATCGTCTAACTTAGTAACTACTTGTGGTAATTCTCGTACATATGACACTAACTCGTCGAATGATGGATCTAATGGTTTGAACATTTTAGGTTTTTCAATATAATACTCAATTGAGTTAGCTTGACTGTTTTGGTTTGATAATTTAGAGAATTCAGGATCAACCTCAACATCTTGAAAAACTATGTTTGTTGGATCTAAATTATTATTGCCAGAAACAATATTTTGTTCTTTGGATACAATCATTGTTTTTCTATTATCTGATTGATTATTTGCTTCGGAATTTCTTGATACCTTTTTCCCGTGCTTGATTTCATGTTCTAAAGATTCTTCAGTTTCTAATTTGTTTTCTTTTTTCAATCCAAAAATTAAATAAAG
Source organism: Candidatus Izemoplasmatales bacterium (assembly GCA_032251215.1). Classification (GTDB taxonomy): domain Bacteria; phylum Bacillota_I; class Bacilli_A; order Izemoplasmatales; family Hujiaoplasmataceae; genus UBA2289. The sequence continues at coordinate 3,185 of JAVVFA010000010.1, read as the reverse complement.
TCCATATAATAACAAAAATAATGGTACAGCAAAGATCATATATTTAGTGCTTATATTGGTATAATTGCTAGAAACACGGTAAACTAAATGAAAATAACTTAATCCAGCTGTACCAATAACTAATTCTATTAAAAATAGTGTTCTCAATAGTCGACCGAAGTTTTTCACTTTTTTATATTCAATAATTAAAAAGTAACTTAGAAGGAATAATGTAAGGATTAGTCCTATACTACCTAATAAAAAAAGCAGTTGAGTCGTGGTAAAATAAATATTCATGTACACTGAGTAAGCTAAATAAGCTGTGTATGCCATTGTTGCTAATGAATAAGCAAAAAGTGGGATAACAGCTAAATTTCTTACTCCATTCTCAACTGAACCTGTTTCATTATATTGTTTATTACTGATGAATAGGAAGAGGATGCCCATTAAAATAACCAGAGCACCTATAATACCTTTAATTATTAGTTCATAGTTTGTTAATAAAGGTAATTCAAAACCCCATTGACTAATTCTGTTCCAAGGTACCGCTACAACACTCACTAATAACACAAGAATTAGTAACAACACGTTGCTAAAAAACTTTTTCATAGATTCACCTCTCAGTATACTAAAATTATATAACTTCTACACATTTCTGTCAATAAACTAACAGTTTTTAAAAATATTTGTTAAAACAAAAAAATATGATAAAATTATTGGGATTTAATGATAGACATTTACAATAAATGTTCATTTTTTAGGTGTTTCAAAATGAACACATTGGATTTCGAAAAAGTTAAATAAATTTGTGTATATTTTTATTATGGTGTTTTCTTATTCTTGAATTGTTTTTTATTAACACAATTTTGTTATATTAAGATAAAAAGTTGTGTAATTTATAACTTTTATTTATAATGAAGATAAGTTACTAAATGTTTTTTACAAGATTTATAGCAAATGGTGACTAATAATGAAAAAGGAGGTTAAAAAGATGCAAGTATTGAAAGAGAGTGTTCGCAATTCAATTGTTGAAGGCGCTATACTAGAGTTTTTTAAGTATGGTTTTCAAAACGCCAATATGAGACGAATCGCAGATAAAGCCAATATAACTGTTGGAAATATCTATCGTTACTATAAAAACAAGGAAACACTATTCCGCGAAATATTATTACCTGCAGAAAGAGCTATTGATGATTTAGAACATTTTGACAGAGAATTGAATATTACAGCTATCAAAACAATAGACGATGTTAACCAACTAGTCACTTTTGTAATGAGTGTATTAAAACCTTATACAAGAGAAATATATATCATGACTTTAGATTCTTCAGGGAATCATTATCTCAAGATTAAAAATCAACTTGAGAATATGATAATAAATAAGGTTAATGCTTATTATCCTAAGAAGTTTGATCGTTATTTGTTGAAAGTTGTATCGGCTAGTTTTGTTCAAGCTAGTTTCTCAGTATTCAAAGATAATATTAACAATATTCGTAGAATACAAGATATGATTACACAGTTAGTTGTCTTTTACTTCCGCGATATAGATCAAAGATTATTTTAAAAACGAAGTGGAGCTTATAAAACTCCACTTTTTTTTACATTTTTTCTAATGCTAAAACATTTGTTTTTCCAATATCGGTTTTTGGTAATTGATTAAGTTCTACTATTTTTTTAGGAACTGCATATGAACCTAAATTCAGTTTGATGATATCTTTAATTTTAGCATGGTCAATTTTCGGTTTACCCGGTGTAAACACAATAAACAATTTTACCATATTACCTTTATCTTCATCAGGGATACCAATAGCAGCAACTTCACTGACGTTATCGTAACTCATCATTAAATTTTCGATTTCAGCTGGAAGAACAGGGATACCGGAAACTTTGATGATTCTTTTTAATCTTTGTCTAAAATGGACATAGCCTAATTCATCCATAAAGCCTAAATCTCCGGTTAGAATCCATTTTTTGCTATCTATGATAATCATTGAATTGTATGTAGCTTCTTTATCATTGAGATACCCGTTCATCATAGTAGGCCCTGAAACAGCTATTATACCATCTTTTTTAGCTGGTAAAAATGTTTCTGTTTCTTGGTCGATAATAGCCATATCAATTCCTGGCAATGGTTTACCAACTGAACTTTGATTATGATCTTTTATGGTATTTACTGCACAGACTGTAACTACTTCTGTTAGTCCATAACCTTCTAATAATCTTGCTTGTGAACCGACTAGTTCCATTGCTTTATCAAAACGTTTTTTTAAATCTAGCGCAACATAATCGCCGCCAACAAAAGCTTGATCAATATTTTTGATATTTGGATGAGAAAATCCTGGGTTTCTTAGAAGCGCTTCAAATAAAGAAGGTACGCCAATAATATAATTAACTTGATTATTTTTTATCAGTTTAATCGCTTCATCGGCATTGAATTTTGGCATTAAAGTATCAGTTCCGCCAAACCTTAATAACCCATGAATGCCCATGCATAAACCAAAACCATGAAACATCGGCAGTACACCAAGCATATGTTTATTGGTGAAGTCATCCATATTCAGGACATAAGGAACTTTGGAAGCAAGATAATTTATTGCGAAATCAGATAATTCAATCGTTTTAGGTTCACCTGAAGTACCGCCGCTATGAAGATAGGTTGATGTTTCAAGCGGGTTAGTTGAAATTTCAGGTGCAATTTCCATATTATATAAGGAGCTAAATTTAAGAACCTTTTCTCCCCAAGGTATATTAGATAACTTTTTACGATTAATTACTTTATAACCAAGTTTTTTCACAATGCCAAATTCGTCAACTGGTGTTACAAGAATAATTTTGATATTATCTTTGAGCAATTCTTTATAGTGATGAAAAAAAGTATCAAGGATGATTAAAATTTTACTGTTGGTGGTCATCATAAATTTTCTCATTTGGGGAACTGGTGTTACGGGATGAACCATATGAGAAATAATCCCTAATTTGTTTACAGCATAGAAGCTGTAAATTGATTCAAAAACATTAGGCAAAGCCATCGTTATAACTTCTTTAGGCTTTATACCTAATTTGTTAATTCCATTAGCAAACAAATCAATCTTGGCAATCAATTCAGTATATTTTACATATTTGCCCATAAATAACAGAGCATTATTATTTGGGTATTTTCTCGATGTTTCTAAAACTGCATTGTATAAACTAAAATTTGATTCCAT
>JAVVFA010000009.1:0-18965 GCA_032251215.1 Candidatus Izemoplasmatales bacterium | reverse complement strand
CTCAATCTTTCAATGATTTGAAATTCCAGTTGTTTATAGAAACGTATTCCTTTTTTGCACCAGCTCCTTTCGTGAGATAACCTTTTTTTAATCGTTCAACCTCAATCTTCAATTTCAAGTTTTCTTTTTCTAATTCTTCAATTGTGGTTCTTGGCTTAATTGTTCCTTGTGGTCTTCCTTTCCCTTTACCTCTTTTCTTTCCTATCTGACTTTTGAGACCTTCTTTGCCGTTTTCTCTGTAAGCTCTCAACCAAAATACTAAAGAAGTAGGGGATATATTATATTTAGTTGCACATGCCCTAATTGAGATTCCATTATCGAGATGATCTTTAACAATCTCAAATTTTTCCTCATCTGTATACAGATGATACTGTTTCTTTTCAACCATAGTATCAATTCCTCCTTATCTATTAACTATAACAAAAAAAGTAGACTGTGTTAATCTTTTTAACTTGTCTACTTTTACTATACCAGTTCATGTGTATCAAGCCTTTTTTTCTTGAGAAGTTTTTAAATAGATTTTTGTAATTATTTGAGATATAAAACTTAAAACAATCACAGGAGTGAAAATAAATGCAATGCTAAGATTTGCATCAATAATTCTTCCTGAAAATAAAACACAGATAATTGCTCCTACACCATAACCGGTGAAAATAATTCCATAATTTTTAGAATAATTTTCTTCCGCGAACAAATTATGTGTAGCTGCAGGCGCTACTGCAAGCCAAGCTCCAAGCATCATCCATGCAAGGGATAATCCCAAAACATAATTCATAAAATTATTTAACGGCTGAAAGATAATTATTAGTGAGGATATAATTGTAATAATATGTATCACTGCAATAACTTTTTTAGTGCCAATTCGATCATTTAAAGCCCCAAAAACAGGTCTAACTATTGAATTGCATATAGCGAAAAATGACACTATTAAAGCTATTACATGGATTTCTATATCATAATAATTTGAACCAATAATACCACTTGTAGCGATGATCATTAAACCCACAGTAGTGCCAATTATGAAATTAATATATAGCAACCAAAAGTTTCTCGTTTCCATAATGTTTGTTATTTCTTTATTACCATTATCTGTACTTGTTATTGTATTAATCACTTCATTAGATTTAGGGTTATGGAAAACAAGAGATAACAATGGTAAAAATATTCCAAAAATAACTCCGAATGTTATGAAAGTTCCTTTTAAACCAAAATTATCCATTATAAGTTGAACTATTGGAGAGGTTACTTATGGCGATAAACCAACTCCTATGCCCAGAATAACTCCATAAGTCATTACTAAACCTAAGATAGTCGAAACTAAACCGGATAAAATCCAACCTATTGAAACAAATATACTTCCAATCACCATTATTTTTGCAGGTGAATGTTTAACTAAATATCTTCCAGAAACAAGCATTGTTAAAGAATAAAAAGCAAGAGAGGTTAGATAGGGTAATCCACTTAGTGTAGATCCAACATTGAACTCATTTTGAATTTCAATTCTTAAAATACCATATGAATAAACAGTACCTAAACCTATAAAAACAATAAATCCCAAAAATACTTGAAGCCAGCGATTATTATAAATTCTAGTCAAGAAATGATGTTTACTTCTCATAAGATTACCTTGTATACTCAGTAATAGATAGTTTTATTGTTTTTAAACCGCCAGTAACAATATCCGAAAACACACCATTACTTTCGAAAACCAATGTCAGTGGTCCTGGCCAAAAAGCCATCCATTAGTGGCTTAGCGTAAATTGAGATATTTTTGATATATTTTGTCACTTGTGAAGCATCGTTTAAGTGAACTATTAATGGATTATCTGATGGTCTACCCTTGATTAAAAAAATCTTTTTAACAGCTTCTGGAGATAAGGCGTTGGCGCCAATTCCATAAACAGTTTCCGTTGGGAAGACAATTAACTGGTTATCCAGGATTTGTTTTTTAATTTTTTCTTTTATCTCGGGTTTATTGAGATCTATTGCTTTAAGAATATCTGTTTTCATAAAGTGCTTCCTTTACATAACGGAACTTAATATAATTTATCGTTTGTATCTATTTATTTTATCATATTGAAAAAAGAACTCGAATATCTAATCTTTCTTAACTGTTTGAAAAAAGTTTGTAAAATAGAATGATAATATATCACCCATATTAGTGCATATTTAAACAAAATCCATTAAAAGGTGTTTTATTTATGTCATTAGTAAAAATATCTTGCTCTATTATTGGAAAATGATATAATTATTTCTTGGTAATTTAACCATATTTTATATCAAGGAGATGTTATTTTGGCTACAAACAAAAATGTTTTTGCCAAAGAAAAAATCAACGCTAAATTTATAGTTCCTTCTTATTATAAAGATTTCACATGCAAAGGTGGAGACTGTAGGGATAGTTGTTGCAAGGAATGGAAAGTAACTATTCCGATGAATCAATATTTTTTATTGCATGGGCTTTACTGCAATAAAAAAGTTAAGGACAAAATTGATAGAACTTTTAGACCTGTTTTTAAGCCTACTAATGAACGCTACGCAGAAATAGTTCATACGCAAAATGGAGATTGTCCACTGCACAAAGAAAACGGTTATTGTTTATTGCATGAAACTTGTGGCGAAGAAGTGTTACCTTGGGTGTGTAGATATTATCCTAGAGGTCCAAGACTTGATTATCAAAACGAAGCATCTTGTGCAAATAGTTGCGAAAAGACTTTGGAATTATTGTTTGCTGATGATGAGTTAATATCTTTTGAAGAAAAACAACTAACATTTCTAATGAATAAACCAAAAGAAATAATTTCTGAAAACAAAAAAAATGAATATAAATCAATAAGAGACAATTGTGCTACTATATTGTCTAATAGAAATTTTACACTACAAAAAAGACTGATACATCTAGGAATTTATCTGAAAGAAACTCAAAATAATCCTTTAATTACTCTGGATGAAATTAACTTTTTATTTGCAGAAGAAAATTCAGATATTAAATGGATTTATAATGTATTATCAGAAGTTTTATCTCATTTCAATGGTCGATATCCGCGTTTATTAGAGCAATTAGACCAAGTTAAAAAGATTTATGAAGATTCTGATATAAAATTAATTTACCTTAAAGTGTTAGAAAAATTTGAAAATCAATTTCCAAATCATGAAATAATGTTTGAAAAGATGTTGATCAATGACCTCTTTTTTAAACAATTCCCTTTTCAGAAGAATTTTAAACTTTGGGATCAATATCTTTCTATCTGTGGAACATATGTGTTATTACGATATTTAGCAATAAACTTAAGTTATTCAAAAGATACTTCGGAAGACTTGATTGATATTCTTTCTAAAACTTTTACTGTTATTGACCATTCGGAGTTTGACAAGGAATTAGCAGACTATTTTAACGATAATAACCTAAACAATCTAGATATCTTGGCTAAAATCACTCTAATTTAATTATTTCACCGATTTTGAATAAAAATCCTTGCATTATTTTTAAAATAAGGTATTATGAATATAGCACGATATAAATGTTAATAAATTTTATTTGAAGTTACATTAGTTACCTCAAAAATTATTAAGCAATTTGTAGAAGTGAAAAAAATAATAGGAGGTAACAAACATGACTGGTAAAGTTAAATGGTTCAATGCTGAAAAAGGTTTTGGGTTTATCACAACAGAAGATGGAAAAGATGTTTTCGCACATTTCTCTCAAATTCAAAAAAGTGGATTCAAATCTTTAGAAGAAGGCGAAGCTGTAAGCTTTGACATTACAGAAGGACAAAAAGGTCCTCAAGCTTCAAATATCGTAAGTTTATAATTTTAAATATTTGAAATAAAGAGTGAAGAGAAATCTTCACTTTTTTTATTTTTTATTTAAAAAATTAATATATTTATCTTTATATATAAAAAAATTGCGAGTTTCAGAAAAAAATCCTTGCAATTAATTTTAAAATTTGATATCATAGAAAAGCCTATGGAAATAGGAAGGCAGTGATTTGTGAGGTTGCTGACACACACATAGCCGTTGTTATGATGGGTATGTCGGATGTTAGGGAATTTACAATGAGCCTGTATATAAGCTAAGTTATATGCAAAGGAGGAACTTAAATGGCTACAAATCAAGTTATTAGAATTAGATTGAAATCTTATGATCACAGATTATTAGATCAATCAGCTAAAAGAATCGTTGATACAGCGAAAAAGACAGGGGCTAAGGTGAGCGGGCCAATCCCACTACCAACTGAAAAAGAAATTTTCACAATTTTAAGAAGTCCACATGTCAACAAGGATTCACGTGAACAGTTCGAAAGAAGAACTCACAAAAGATTAATTGATATCGTGAACCCTACGCCAAAAACAATTGATTCATTAATGCACTTAGATTTACCATCTGGTGTAGATATCGTCTTGAAGTAAAAAATATTAAATAGGAGGTGTACTCATGGCAAAAGGTATCTTAGGAAGAAAAGTAGGAATGACTCAAGTATTTGATGAAAACGGAAAAATGATTCCTGTTACAGTAATTTCGGTGGAACCGAATGTTGTATTGCAAAAGAAGACCGTTGAAACTGATGGATATAGTTCAGTTCAATTAGGTTTCATGGATAAAAGAGCTAATTTAGTTAATAAGCCTTTAACCGGACATTTTGAAAAAGCAAACACAACACCTAAGCGCTACATCAAGGAAATACGTCTTTCAGGTATGGAAGAGTATGAAGTTGGTCAAGAGGTAAAATGTGATATATTTACCGCTGGTGATTATGTAGACGTAACTGGAACATCAAAAGGGAAAGGTTATCAAGGTGTGATCAAGCGTCACAACCAACATACCGGACCTATGGCACATGGATCTAAATATCATCGTGGTGTTGGATCAATGGGTGTTATCGCGCCTAATCGTATTAGAAAAGGTAAGAACATGCCAGGAAGAATGGGACATGAAAAAGTCACTATTCAAAACTTAGTAGTGGTTCGTGCAGATGCAGAAAAGAACATTATGTTAATCAAAGGCAATGTTCCAGGACCAAACAAATCATTAGTTATAATTAAAAACGCATTTAAAAAAACAAAATAAATAATATTATTCGGAAGGAGGAAAAGCTATGCCTAAATTAGCAATGTTAAATCAACAAGGTGAATCAATTGGTAGTCTTAATTTAAACGACGAAGTATTCGCTGCTGAAAATAACGACCAAGTTATCTATGATGTAATTAAGCAACAAAGAGCAGCTATGCGTCAAGGTACTGTTATGACAAAAAATAGATCTGCAGTACGCGGCGGTGGGAGAAAACCATATCGTCAAAAAGGAACTGGACACGCTCGTCAAGGAACAATCAGAGCGCCTCATTATGTAGGCGGTGGAGTTGTCTTTGGACCAAGCCCAAGAGATTATTCATATAAGGTTAATAGAAAAGTACGTCGCTTAGCTTTGAGAATTGCATTATCAGAAAAGTTAAGAGGTCAAAATTTAGTAGCGGTAGATTCAATTACTTTAGCTTCATTCAAAACTAAAGAAATGGTTACCGTATTAGAAAATTTAAAAGTAGAAGGTAAGATCATGGTTATCTTAGGAGAAAATTCTGAATTGATTAATACCGCTTCAAGAAATCTTCCTAACGTTTCAACTGTTCTTTATAATCACATCAGTGTTTATGATATTTTGAACGCAAACAAATTAATCATTACAAAAGAGGCTTTAGAAAAGATTGAGGAGGCTTTAAGTTAATATGGATAAATATGAAGTTATTAAACGCCCGATCGTTTCTGAAAAATCAACTAAATTAGCTGAACAAAGAAAGTATACTTTCGAAGTTGATAGAAGAGCTAACAAGATTCAAATTAAAGAAGCTATTGAAGCAATCTTTAAAGTTAAAGTAGAAAAAGTAAATGTCGTCAATACAAAAGCAAAAGCAAAAAGAGTGGGACAATATTCTGGGTTTACAGCTGCTGTTACAAAAGCAATCGTAACTTTAGAAGAAGGCCACAAAATCGACATTTATACAGCGTAATGGGAGGAGACACAAATAATGGCTATTATTAAGTATAAACCACAGACAAATGGTTTGCGTAACATGACAAAGCTCGATTATAATGAGATTACAACGTCACAGCCAGAAAAATCCTTAGTTACCACATTAAAGAAAAACGGTGGTAGAAACAACCAAGGAAAAATCACAGTCCGCCATCAAGCTGGAGGAGCAAAAAGAAAATATCGTATCATTGATTTTAAGAGAAATAAAGACGGTATCATTGGAAAAGTCGCAACTATTGAGTACGATCCAAACAGAACCGCTAATATCGCTTTAATCAATTACGCAGATGGTGAGAAACGTTACATCATCGCTCCTAAAGGTTTAGAAGTTGGTATGACAGTTGAATCAGGAAAAGATGCAGATATCGTTATTGGTAACGCTAAAGAAATTATGGATATTCCTGTTGGTACAGTTATTCATAATATCGAACTTTACCCAGGTAAAGGCGGCCAATTAATAAGAGCAGCTGGAACTAGTGCGCAAATCTTAGGTAGAGAAGAAAAATATGTGCTTATCAGATTAAAATCTGGTGAAGTAAGAAGAATCTTAGGAAAAAGCCGTGCTACAATCGGTGAGGTTGGTAATGAATTCTATTCATTGGTAAACATCGGTAAAGCCGGAAGAAAAAGACACATGGGAGTTAAACCTACAGTTCGTGGTTCAGTTATGAACCCAGTCGATCACCCTCATGGTGGTGGTGAAGGTAAACAACCTGTCGGACACAAGTCTCCACTTACTCCTTGGGGTAAAGTTGCACTTGGTAAGATTACAAGAAATAAAAACAAGGCTAGCAGTAAATTAATTGTTAGACGAAGAAATAAATAAGGAAGGAGGAACTCAATATGTCACGTTCAATTAAAAAAGGCCCATTTTGTGATGATCACTTAATGAAGAAAGTAGAAAAAGCTACAGAAACAAATTCTAAAAAAGTTATTCAAACATGGTCGAGACGTTCTACAATTTTCCCTAACTTTGTCGGCTTAACTATCGGTGTGCATAACGGAAAAGAACATGTTCCGGTATATGTAACAGAAGATATGGTAGGTCATAAATTAGGAGAGTTCGCTCCGACTAGAACTTATCGCGGTCACGTGGATAAGAAAGCTACAAAGGGAGGTAAATAATTATGGAAGCAAAAGCTATTGCTAAAACAGTTAGAATCTCACCTCGTAAAGTGAAACTGGTTATTGACTTAATCAGAGGTAAAAAAGTTAGTGATGCATATGCAACATTAAGAAATACACCAAGAGGCGCTACAAAAGCTGTTGAAAAAGTTTTAAAATCAGCTGTTGCTAACGCTGAACATAATTATCAATTAGACCAAGATAAATTATTTGTTAAAGAAATTTATGTTGGCGAAGGAAAAACTTTGAAGAGAATGCAACCACACGCGCAAGGTAGAGCATTCGCAATTCTAAAAAGAACTAGCCACATTTACATCACAGTGGCAGAAAGGGAGTAAGAAGAATTTTATGGGACAAAAAGTAAATCCAGTTGGGCAACGCATAGGTATCATTCTTGATTGGGAATCAAGATGGTATGCGGATAAAAACGAAGTAGCGGACCTATTACATGAAGATATTAAAATTCGTGACTTACTTTACGATTTTTATAAGAATGCAAGTGTTTCAAAGATTGAGATTGAAAGAAGTAAAAAACGAGTTTTTATAACCGTTAACACTGCTAAACCTGGTATGGTTATCGGTAGAAATGCTGAAACTAAAAAGGCTGTAGTAGAAAAGTTAGAAAAATTAACGACAAAACAAGTATTTTTAAATGTTGTTGAAATTAAACGTCCAGAAAAAGATGCGTTATTAGTAGCACAAAATATAGCTTACCAATTAGAAAACAGAGCTTCTTTCAGAAGAGTACAAAAAGTTGCTATTCAAAGAGCTTTAAAAGCAGGGGCTAAAGGGTGTAAAACTCTCATCTCTGGCCGTTTAGGTGGAGCAGAAATGGCGCGTAGTGAAGGATACAGTGAAGGAAATGTTCCTTTACATACTTTAAGAGCTAATATCGATTATGCTTTAGCAGAAGCTAAAACTACATATGGGAAATTAGGCGTAAAAGTATGGATCTACAAAGGGGAAATTTTACCTTCTAAGAAGAAGGAGGCTAAGTAATATGTTAATGCCTAAAAGAACTAAATATCGTCGTCCTCATCGCGTTAGTTACGAAGGCCCTGCTAAAGGTGGAGCTGACATTTCTTTTGGAGATTATGGGTTAAAAGCTTTGGAAGGTGCTTGGATTACAGCGCGTCAAATCGAGGCTAGCCGTATTGCGATGACACGTTATATGAAACGTGCTGGGAAAGTATGGATTAAGATTTTTCCGCATTTAGCAAAAACTAAAAAACCTTTAGAAGTCCGTATGGGATCTGGTAAAGGTTCACCAGAAGAATGGGTAGCTGTAGTTAAAGAGGGTATGGTAATGTTTGAGGTTGCTGGAGTTACTGAAGAAGTAGCAAAAGAAGCTTTAAGATTAGCTGCTCACAAACTACCTATCAAAACTAAGTTCGTTAAGAAAGAAAGTGGTGATTCTCTATGATTTACGCTAAAGAAATTCGCGAAATGGACACCGCAACCATTTTAAATGAAATAGACAATCTAAAAAAAGAATTATTCGACCTTCGCTTCAAACAAGCGACTGGTCAACTTGAAAATACTGCACGCGTCAGCATTATTAAAAAAACTATTGCTCGTATGAAAACCGTTCTTACTGAGAGAGAAAGCAAATAAAGGAGGAAATGAATATGGAACTTAAAACAAATAGAAAAGTTTTTTCCGGAACTGTTGTATCTGACAAAAATGACAAAACAATAACAGTTTTAGTAACTACTTATAAAAAACATCCATTATATGGAAAAAGAGTAATTTCTTCTAAAAAATTCAGAGCCCACGATGAAAAAAATGAAGCTAAAACTGGTGATGTCGTTAGAATCACTGAATGCCGTCCACTTTCAGCAACCAAACGTTTCCGTTTGATTGAAATTGTGGAAAGACATGAAGAAGTTTAGAGATCTGGAGGTATTATTATGATACAGCAAGAGACAAGACTTAAAATTGCCGACAATTCAGGTGCTCGGGAAATATTAACAATCAAAGTTTTAGGCGGGACTAGCCGTAAATATGCAAGTATCGGTGACATCATTGTGGCTACAGTGAAAAGTGCTACTCCAGGTGGAATGGTAAAAAAAGGCGACGTAGTTAAAGCGGTAATAGTTAGAACAAAGAAAGAAATCGTTCGTGCAGACGGTTCTTACATTAAATTTGATGACAACGCAGCAGTAATTCTCAAAGATGACAAGTCTCCTAGAGGGACACGTATCTTTGGTCCTGTTGCAAGAGAGTTAAGAGAAGCAGAGTTTACAAAAATAGTTTCTTTAGCTCCAGAAGTATTATAGGGGGGACATATCATGAAATTAAAAAAAGGCGATAAAGTCGTTATAATCTCTGGTGCAGATAAGGGTAAACAAGGAACAATTATAAAAGTTTTAACAAAAACTAATAGAGTTGTTTTAGAAGGTGAAGGCTTAGCGAAAGTTAAGAAACATTTAAAGCCTTCTCAAACTAATCCAGACGGAGGGATCGTGGAAATTGAAAAACCAATGCACGCTTCTAACGTTATGATTCTTGATTCAAAAGAAAAAAAACCAACTAAAATAGGGTATAAGACAGTTACCGAAACTGTTAAGAAAAAAGAAGTAACTAAAAAAGTTAGATATGCAAAAAAATCTGGCAAAGTTTTAAATTAAATGAAGGGAGAAAAATATGAATAGATTACTCGAAAAATATCGTAATGAGATCACACCAGCCCTAATGGAAAAATTCAATTATTCTTCCATCATGGAAAGCCCTAAAATTAGCAAGATAGTTATTAATATTGGTGCTGGAGATGCAGTTGCAAATCCTAAAGTATTAGATGATGCTGTTAATGAACTAACATTAATTACAGGACAAAAACCACTTGTTACAAGAGCGAAAAAATCAATCGCTACATTCAAACTTCGTGAAGGAATGCCAATCGGCTGTAAAGTAACTTTAAGGGGCGAAAGAATGTATGATTTCTTTGATAAACTAGTTACAATCGCTTTACCAAGAGTTAGAGACTTTAGAGGAATTAATCCAAAAGGTTTCGACGGTAGAGGAAACTATACATTAGGTATTAAAGAACAATTGATTTTCCCGGAAATAAATTATGATAAGGTTAGTAAAATTCGTGGTATGGATATTGTTATCGTTACCACAGCAAATACAGATCAGGAAGCTTTCGAATTATTAAAATTATTCGGAATGCCTTTCAGAAAGTAGGAGGAGGAGAAAATGGCTAAGACATCAAAGAAAGTAAGCCAAAAACGTGGATCAAAATTCCCAGTAAGAAACTATACTAGATGTGAACGTTGTGGACGTCCTCATTCTGTGTATCGCAAATTCAGACTATGTCGTGTTTGTTTTAGAGAATTAGCTTACAAGGGTCAAATCCCTGGTGTAAAAAAAGCAAGTTGGTAGTAAATTATGAGAAAGATTAGTTCCGATAATAAAGGAAGGAGGCATTATTAATATGGTCATGACAGATCCTATTGCGGATATGTTAACAAGAATTCGCAACGCAAATCAAATGAAACATAAAACAGTTGATGTACCTGCATCAAAATTAAAAATGGAAATCTTAAATGTTTTAAAACAAGAAGGTTACGTTACTGATTTTGAGCGCATCGATGATAGAGTACAAGGTACTTTAAAAATAAGTTTAAAATATTTAGAAAATGATGAAAGAGTTGTACGAGGTTTGAAGAAAATTTCCAAACCTGGTTTACGTGTGTATGCTAAAACAGATGACCTTCCTCGAGTTCTTAATGGACTAGGAATAGCTATCATTTCTACATCTAAAGGCATTATGACTGATAGAGACGCTAGAAAAAATAAAGTTGGTGGCGAAGTTATAGCATATGTTTGGTAATAAAAAAAATGAAAGAGGTGCAAGAAAATTATGAGTCGAATTGGTAATCAATCGATAAAAGTTCCTGCTGGTGTTACTCTTGATATCGATAAAAATAATCATATCGTTGTAAAGGGACCAAAAGGTGAACTTGACTTTACATTTGATAAAAATATCAAAGTTAAAGTAGAAAATGACGAAATTTCTGTAACCCGACCTAATGATTCACTACGCATTAAAGCCCTTCACGGGACTACAAGAGCGTTATTGAACAATATGGTTATTGGTGTAAGTGAAGGATACACAAAAATCCTTGATATCAAAGGTGTAGGATATCGTGCGCAATTAAAAGATCCGCAAACTTTAGTTTTAAACGTTGGGTATTCCAATCCAGTGGAAATGGTAATTCCTGAAGGTTTAACAATCGAAATTCCTAAGAATACAGAAGTTCATATAAAAGGTGCTAATAAACAAGTAGTAGGAGAATTTGCGGCTAACGTTCGTAAAGTTCGTCAACCTGAACCATATCTTGGTAAAGGTATTAGATATAGAGATGAACATGTACGTCGCAAGGAAGGAAAAACAGCTAAGTAATTAGCTTGTTAAGGTGATAATATGTTTAATTCAGTAAATAAAAACGCACAGAGACAAAAAAGACACCGTCGCATGAGATTCGCTATTAAAGGAACTCCACAAAGACCACGTCTAAATGTTTTTCGTTCTAACAAACAAATTTACGCACAAATTATTGATGACGTAAATCAAATAACATTAGCACAAGCAAACTCAAGAGAAATCGAAGGTATTAACGGATCTAATATCGAAGGCGCAAAAAAAGTTGGAGATTTAGTTGCTAAAAGAGCAATTGAAAAGAATGTTAAATTAGTAGTTTTCGATCGTGGTGGTTACTTATACCACGGTAGAGTGAAAGCACTAGCCGATGCTGCAAGAGAAGCAGGGCTGGAATTCTAATGAAGGAGGTAATCTAATATGGAAGACAATAATCGTAATAAAAGAGGAAGAAAACCTCGTTCACCTAAAAAAGAAGTAAAACTCTATGAAGAAAGAGTTGTAAATATTGGTCGTGTTACTAAAGTTGTTAAAGGTGGTAGACGTTTTAGTTTTTCTGCCTTAGTAGTTGTCGGCGATAGAAAAGGTAAAGTTGGTTTTGGAACTGGTAAAGCAAGTGAAGTTCCAGATGCAATTAAAAAAGCTATTGAAGATGCTAAGAAAAACTTAATTATCGTACCAATGAGTGGAACAACAATTCCTCATACAGTAACTGGCAAATTTGGCGCTGGAAAAGTATTTTTACGCCCAGCATCTGAAGGTACAGGAGTTATTGCCGGAGGTCCTGTGAGAGCCGTTTTGGAATTAGCAGGTATCGAAGACGTATTAAGTAAATCTTTAGGTTCAAACTCACCTATTAACATCGTTAGAGCTACAGTTGAAGGCTTAAAAACTTTAAGAACTGTTGAAACAGTAGCTCAGATGAGAGGTTTAAACTCTGAGGAGGTACTAGGATAATGGCTCAAATTAAAATTAGTTTAGTAAAAGGTTTGATGGGCAGAAAACCTAATCAAGTAAAAACAATCAAGGCTTTAGGACTTACTAAAAGAAACTCTTCAGTTGTTTTGGAAGACACTGACATGATTAAAGGTATGGTTAATACAGTTAGTCATTTAGTTAAAGTCGAAGAAGTTAAGAAATAGGAGGTGCAAGATATGACATTACATGAATTAAAACCTAATCCAGGTGCGACTCATTACAAAAAGAGAGTTGGTCGTGGTACAAGCAGTGGAACTGGTAAAACTAGTGGACGCGGTCAAAAAGGCCAAAACTCACGTACAGGTGGTGGTGTTAGACTTGGATTCGAAGGTGGACAAACACCGCTATTTAAACGCCTTCCTAAGAAAGGATTCACAAATCCTTTTAGAAAAGAATACGCAGTAGTAAACCTTGAAGACCTAAATGGTTACGAAGCAGGAACAATCGTTACTCCAGAAGTTTTATTAAATGACCGAGTAATTTCCAAAGAATTAAGTGGAATCAAAATATTAGGCAAAGGGAAATTAGAAGTTAAACTTACTGTCAAAGCACATAAATTTTCAGCTTCTGCAAAGAAAGCAATTGAAGATGCTGGTGGCTCGGCTGAGGTGATATAATGGAAACTATTAAAAAGATTTTCAAAAATAAGGAAGTCTTAAAAAAGATTGGTTTCACATTATTAGCTTTTCTAGTTTTCAAAATTTTAACCTATGTAACAATGCCTTTAATCGATGCTTCATCATTGTCAAGTTTATTTGACAACAGTGGCTTCTTAGGGATTGTTAACTCAATATCTGGGGATGCCCTTCGTAATTACTCGATTGTCGCTTTAGGTATTAGCCCTTACATTACTGCTTCAATCATCGTTCAACTTTTACAAATGGATATTATTCCAGTTTTAAAAGAGTGGGGCGAAGAAGGTGAAGTAGGAAGACAAAAGATTTCAAGATTAACAAGATATTTAGCAATTGCATTAGCATTTATCCAAGCTTTAGCGATGACATTTGCTTTTCACAGTTCTCAAGATCAGTTATTCCAGCCATTTGTTGCTGACTGGGCAACACAAAATGGTGGAAATCTTTGGTTCTTAATTTATTTCTATATTGCAGTTGTATTAACTGCTGGTACTGCTTTTATGATTTGGTTAGCAGATCAAATCACTTTAAAAGGTATTGGTAATGGTTCTTCAATGTTAATCGTTGCTGGGATTGTAATCTCTTTCCCTGGAACAATAGCATCTTTAGTTCAATACTATATCTCTGACCCAAGTAATGCATTAGCTGGAAATGTTTTCGCTAGTCAAGGAGCCTTCTCAGGTTATCTATTGTTCGGCGTTAGTATTTTAATGTTTGTAATTGTTTTGGCAGGTATTACTTACATGCAAGTTGCTGTAAGAAAGATTCCTATTCAATATGCTAACAGACCAGGTAGCGCTAAATTTAAAGGTAAGAGTGAATCTAATATCCCAATTAAGTTGAACACTGCATCAGTTATTCCAGTTATCTTCGCATCAATTATATTATCTTTACCTAACACAATATTCTCTTATATTAATATAGGTGCTGGAGCATCAAACTGGCTTAACCAAATCTTTGCTTACAATCAACCAATCGGTTTTGTATTATATATTATTTTAATCTTTGTTTTTACATTCTTCTATTCATTCATTTTGGTAAAACCTGAACAAATAGCGGAAAATTTAAACAAACAAAATGCATATATTCCTGGGGTTAGACCTGGATACGAAACTGAAAGTTATATTACCAAAATTTTATTTAGAGTGACAGTTATTGGAGCTTTATATTTAGTTATTGTAGCTTCATTACCAATTATTACTTCAATGATTTTGGGGCATACTTATGCTCAAATCGGCGGTACGTCTTTACTAATCATCGTTGGTGTTGCTTTGGAAACAGCTAAACAAATTGAAACAGACACTCAAGAAAAAGCTTACGCTGGATTTATGAGATAAATCATAAGATGATTAATCTATTAATTATGGGTAAACCAGGAGCTGGAAAAGGTACCCAATCAAAGAAATTGTTAAAACACTATAAGCTAACTCATATTTCTACCGGTAACATCTATCGTGATGAAATTAGAAAAGGTTCTGCTATAGGCATTGAAGCAAAAAAGTATCTTGATGAAGGCAATCTAGTTCCGGATAAGATGACAAATGATATTGTTTGGGATATCTTACGCAAGAAGGACTATCCTAACGGCTTTATGCTAGATGGATATCCACGCACAAGAACCCAAGCTGAAGCATTAGATGAAATGCTGATGAGTTTAGAAATAAATCTTTCCGCAGTCATTAATGTCGATATTAAAGACGAAGTATTACTTCGCCGGATGGCAGGAAGAAGAGTTTGTGCTAATTGCGGACATACATATCATACTGAGTATCATCCGCCAAAAGTTGAAGGCATTTGCGACCACTGTGGAAGCAAATTAATTCAAAGACCTGATGATTTAGAAGAGTCTGTAATGAATCGTTTAGCAATTTACAATGAAAAAACCAAACCATTATTGGATTACTATGATGAAAAGAACTTGCTTATGGTTATTGATGGCGAACAATCAGCCAACAAGGTTTTTCAAGATATTATTAATGAATTAGGTGAAAATTAATGGTAACTTTAAAATCAAGTCGAGAAATAGAATTGATGAAAGTAGCTGGGAGAATTGTGGCTTTAGCGCATAGAGCTGTTAAAAAAATGATAAAACCAGGTATCTCCACAAAACAGATTGATGATTTGGTTGAGAGCGTTATTGTTAGTATGGGAGCAATTCCCTCATTTAAAGATTACAATGGTTTCCCTGCATCTGCATGCATATCGGTTAACGAAGAAGTTGTCCATGGTATTCCTAGCAGGGCTAAAATACTTAAGAACGGTGATATCGTTTCTGTAGATGTTGGAGCTGAATACAAAGGTTATCATGGCGATAGCGCTTGGACATATGCATGCGGGGAAATATCTGAAGATGCAAAAAGATTGTTGAAAGGGACGGAAGAAAGTTTGTATAAAGGTTTAGAATATGCTAAAGCCAACAATAGACTATCTGATATCTCCCACGCAATCCAAAAACACGCTGAATCTTTAGGTTTTAGTGTGGTAAGAGAATTTGTCGGACACGGCTTGGGGAGAAATTTACATGAAGATCCGCAAATTCCCAACTATGGGTTGCCTAACAGAGGAATAATTTTAAAGTCAGGAATGACTTTAGCGATTGAACCGATGATAAATTTAGGTAACAAGGAAGTCAGAGTATTATCTGACGGCTGGACAACTATAACAAGAGACAGATCTTTATCAGCTCATTTTGAGCATTCGATACTGATAACTGACGACGGTTATGAGATCCTGACCAAAGAATAAGGGAGTGATTTATTTGGCAAAAAAAGATGATGTCATTGAAATGACGGGAACTGTAGTAGAAGTTTTGCCCAACGCACAATTTATAATTGAGCTAGAAATCGGACACCGTATAATCGGACACGTTTCTGGTAAAATCCGCATGAATTACATACGCATTTTACCAGGTGATAAAGTTAAAGTTGAATTGTCAACTTATGACCTAACACGTGGTCGAATCACATATCGCATGAAATAAAATAAAATTAGAAGAAAGATTTTAAGGAGGTAATGGTATGAAAGTAAGACCATCTGTAAAAAAAATCTGTGATAAATGTAAAATCATTAAACGCAATGGCAATGTTCTTGTCATTTGCGAAAATCCAAAACATAAACAGAGACAAGGAAAATAGGAGGTAACTATGGCACGTATCGCAGGAGTAGACATTCCTAGAGAAAAGAGAGTTGTTATCTCTTTAACTTATGTATATGGAATCGGTAGAACTAGAGCTGAAGAAATTTTAAAAGCTTCTGGTATCTCGGAAGATACAAGAGTTAAAGACTTAACAGACGAAGAAATAGTAAAAATCAGACAAGAAGTACAAAAATTTATAGTCGAAGGTGACTTAAGACGTGAAAGAGCAATGAACATCAAACGTCTTCAAGAAATCGGCAGTTATCGTGGATTAAGACATCGTAGAGGTTTACCTGTACGTGGTCAAAACACACGTAATAACGCTAGAACTCGTAAGGGTCCTAGAAAAACTGTAGCAAATAAGAAGAAATAAGAAGGGAGATTGAATTAAATGGCACGTAATGTAAGAACTAAACGTCGTGTGAAAAAGAACGTTCCTTTAGGGATAGCGCATATTCATTCGACTTTCAACAATACAATTATTACAATTACTGATCCTAAGGGTAATGCAATTGCTTGGAGTTCATCAGGGGCTATCGGATATAAAGGTAGTCGTAAATCAACTCCATTTGCTGCAGGCTTAGCATCAGAAGCAGCTGCTAAATCAGCTATGGACAATGGTGTTTTAAGAGTCGAAGTTGAAGTTAAAGGACCAGGACCAGGTAGAGAAGCGGCTATTAGAAGTTTGCAAATTGCAGGGCTAGAAATCACAGCTATCAAAGATGTTACACCAGTTCCGCATAACGGATGTCGTCCACCAAAACGACCACGCGGGTAGGAGGTAATTTATGAAGGACTTGAAATTCGAAAAACCTAAAACAGAAACTGTAGAAATCGAAGACAATTATGGTAAATTCGTTATTTCACCTCTTGAAAGAGGATACGGTATCACAATAGGTAATTCTTTGAGACGAGTTTTATTGTCTTCATTACCTGGTGCAGCAATTGTCAATGTCAACATTGAAAATGTAGTACATGAATTCACACCTATTGAAGGTGTCGTTGAAGACGTTACTACAATTATACTTAACTTAAAAGGTGTTATATTATCAATTGACAATGAAGATTCTAGTGTCGAAAAACGCTTGGAGTTATCAGTAGAAGGACCAGGGGATGTTTTCGCATCAGATATCGTTTGTGATGAAGAAGTAGAAATTATGAATCCTAACCATTATATCTGTCATATCAACAAAGGCGTTTTAAGAATGCACATGAAAGCAAGACGTGGCAATGGTTATGTCAGTGCTAAACAAAATGCTACGTACACTGATGATGTTAACGATATAGCAATTGACAGTATTTATACACCGATCACAAGAGCGAACTATAATGTAGAAAAAACCAGAGTAGATGACTCTGGAGACTATGATAAACTAATCTTAGAAGTATGGACTAATCGAGCAATCAATCCTAAAGACGCTATCGGTACAGCTTCAAAAATGTTAATCGATCACCTACAAACAGTTATTGAACTTTCAGAAGCGAAAGTTGATGATGATTACATGGTAGAAAGAAAAACTGAAGAAACCAATAGAAATTTAGAAAAACCGATTGAAGATTTAGATCTTTCCGTTCGTTCATATAACTGCTTAAAAAGAGCAGGCATCAATACTTTAGGTGAATTGATTGAAAAGAGTGAAGAAGACATGATGAGAGTCAGAAACCTAGGTAAAAAATCATTGAAGGAAGTTAAGCAAAAGCTTGAAGAAATGAATTTAAGCTTAGCTAAACACTAATCGATAGGAGGAAATCATGAGTAGAGGATATACAAAACTTAATCGTAATAGCGCTAATCGTAAAGCACTAATTCGTGATTTGGCTACACAACTTATTATGCATGGTAAAATCGAAACTTCTGTTGTTAAAGCTAAAGAAATCAGAAGAACAGTAGAAAAATTGATTACTCTTGCTAAAAAAGGTGACTTAAATTCAGCTAGAATTGCCGAAAAAACTGTTAGAGAACTAAAAATTGATGATCAATATGCATTGGTAAAACTTCTAAAAGAGTTAGGACCTAAATATCAAGATCGCAATGGTGGATATACACGTATTTACAGAATTGGTACACGTCAAGGTGACGCTTGCCCAATGGCTATTATTGAATTAGTATAATAAAAATTGTAAAAACCTATTGATTTGATTGCTATAATAGTAAATCATCAATAGGTTTTTCTTTTTATACAGTTTCTTATAAGTTTGTTAAACTTATTGAATGACTATATGATATAATGATTTTTATAAGCGACTTTAATTTTTAGGAGTTTAAATTATGATTGGCAATAAAATTATTAGCTTTGATATTATTGATAGCACTAATGATTACATCAAAAAACATCTTGAAAGTCTAAGCCACGGGGCAATAGTTACTGCTAGTCAACAATCAAAAGGTAGAGGGCGATTAAATAATACTTGGCAGAGCCCTTTGGGGAATTTGTATTTTAGTTTTATTTTAAAACAGAATACAAAACAAGAAGATTTATTTTCTTTACAAATAAAAGTCTCTTTAGCTTTGATAAAACTTCTAGAAGTTTATAATGTTACATCTAAAATCAAGTATCCTAATGATGTTCTTGTTAATAATAAAAAAATTGCTGGAATTCTAATTGAAACTAGCGGATATACTAACATTGAATCTATCATAATAGGAATAGGTTTGAACTTAAACCAAATCGATTTTTACG
>JAVVFA010000008.1:0-22416 GCA_032251215.1 Candidatus Izemoplasmatales bacterium | reverse complement strand
ATCTGCTTTATCAAGGAAAAGAAGTTAAAAAAATCACTCTTAATTTAATTGAATTCTTTAGAGATGCTTTGATGTGTAGCAACTTACATACTTTAGATGAATCCAGTCTCTTATTTGATAATCAAGAATTCAAAGAGATAGCTGAAGAAATCAGCAATCGAAAAGCTTTTTACATCATTGATTTACTTAACAAAGCGCTTAATGACATCAATTGGAGTAATAATCCAAAAATACATTTGGAGCTTGCTTTCTTAAAAATTTCTGATAATGAAGATAACAGTAACTCCAACGTTTTAGCTGCTATTGATGAAATAGAAAAAAGGTTATTGGAACTAGAAGCTTTAAAAGACTTTTTAGAGGCTGAAGATAAACAAGAGTCCAAAGAAATAATTCAAAGTATTATTTCAGGGGCACCACGTCTTGAAAAGGCTGACCAAGAAGCAATCAATCAAGCAGTAGAGAAGGTAAAAGAAATCATTTTAGGCGGAGACGATAACCCTTCATTGAATCCTAGCACAGAAGAAGTGAATGAAATAGTGACCTCAGAAGAAATAATTGAACCAGAAACTAAAGAAAAAGCATTGGAATATGAGGAAGAACTTTCCGATGATTTCATTGAAAACGAAAGCGAAGAACTATTCCTGAAAATTGAAATCGAAAAAGAAAAAAGCGTTGAACAAGAAGAAATTTTTACTGGTGCTAGAATAATTAAAGAAGAATTATGTGATGAAATTTCTAACACTTACGACATCCATTTTGTTGAAGAAGTTTTAAATAATGGCGATCGGAAAGATAAAATATATTTGCAGAATCGTTGGAATAGTTTTCCAGAAATTGAAGGGGAAGAAGACTCTAAGTATTTAGCTTCTCTTCTAGAGACAGGAAATGTTATGGCTTCTTCCTACAATAAATTAATTATTTCTTTTGCAAGCACAACAATTTGTAACACATTAATGGTTCCATCAAATAAAGAAGTTGTTATGAAAATTATAAATAAAAAATTTAATAGAATAATTAACTATATGGCTTTGCCAACTAGTGTCTTCTCTGAAATTTCTAAAGAATTTTTAGAACGTTATCGAATGGGAGAAACGTATATAAAATTATCAAAAATTGTCTGTGATGGATTAAAGGATGTCTCTAAAGTGGAACATATATCCACTCCAGATTCTAAACCTAAAGTACTACAAGACGCCATTGATCTATTTGGCGACAAAGTTAAAATCAAAGAATAAGGAGGCTCAATATGATTAATCCCCAAATGTTAAAACAAATAAAACAAATGCAAGATGATATAAAAAAAATTCAAAAACAAATTAATGAATCTACTTTCTTTGGCCAGGCTGGTGGATCTGTTGTTA
This sequence comes from Candidatus Izemoplasmatales bacterium, assembly GCA_032251215.1. Taxonomy (GTDB): domain Bacteria; phylum Bacillota_I; class Bacilli_A; order Izemoplasmatales; family Hujiaoplasmataceae; genus UBA2289. The sequence continues at coordinate 21,055 of JAVVFA010000008.1, read as the reverse complement.
AAGTTGCTGTAAAAGGAACTAAAGAAGTTGTTTCAATAAACATAAAAAAAGAGGAAGTTGATCTAACTGATTTGGAAATGGTTCAAGACTTAATAGTCGCAGCTTTAAATGATGCATTTAAAAAAGTTGATAAAGAGTTAGAAGAATCATTAGGCGCAGTTACTCAAGGAATCAATATGCCGGGGCTTTTTTAATGATATTGCCAAAAACTTTAGAAGATTTAATCGAAGAGTTCAAAAAATTTCCGGGAGTCGGTAGAAAAACTGCAGAGAGATATGCTCTTTTTATTATAAATAAATATAGTGACACTGATGTTCACCAATTTTCTGAAGCTTTGGAAAACGCAAAAACTAAACTTAATCATTGTTCTGTTTGTGGGAATTTAACCGACGAAGAACAATGTTATGTTTGCCAGGATAAAAATAGAGATCAATCAACAATTTTAGTAGTTGAGAATGTTAAAGATGTTTTTTCGATTGAAAAATCTAACGAATATAAAGGTCTGTATCATGTTTTGAATGGAGTTTTATCTCCAATAGATGGTATGGGTCCAGAAGATATAAATCTTGAATTGCTCTGGAAAAGAGTTATCGATGATCAAATTAAAGAAGTTATAATCGCAACTTCATCTACTCCTGAAGGTGAAACCACAGCCCTTTATATCAAAAGAGTAATGCAAGATATAGATGTTTTGATTAGTAGAATTGGCTATGGAGTACCGGTCGGATTAAGCCTTGAATTCGCTGACGATTTAACTCTTTCAAAAGCAATTGAAAATCGCAAGAAAATTTAATTAAAAAAAAATAAAAAAATATATTTTAGATGCTTACATTATGATATAATAATATGTGAAAAAAAGTTTCTTTGGAGGGATAACCTTGTTTAAACACGTTGCACTTTTTACGCTAGCAATTATGGACACAGTTAATAAATTCCTTGAACCATATATGACCAAACTAGTTGATACTCTAACTGGTTTAGATGTCTGGCTACAAGCCGTAGTAATTTTATCTATCGCAATCTTTGTGATTACCGGTCTATTTGTTTTTATGAAAAAATTCATTAAATTATTCTTGGTATTGGCTATATTGGGTGCTATTTTCTGGTTTGTATATACTCAAGGATATTTGGATGGTATTTTATCAATCAATTTTCTTAACTATATCAATATTAGCGTCTAAATCATAAAATAAAGGAATGCCAAATTTATGGGATTTCTTTTTTTATCTTAAATGCTCAAAGGATTATTCCAATAATCCTTTGTCAGTATCTTTAGGCACTAATAAAGTTTACTTAGAAAGGATTTTTTATTATGTTTTTTAAAAGAAATCTTAGATTTTTATTAATATTATTTATTACAGTAGCGATAGTTTCTTGTGGTGGAAAAACGATTACAATAACTACCGAAAATACTACTATAACTGAAATTACTTTACCTGATTTAGAGGGTATGTCTAAATCACAAATTAACACCGCTTTAGGTGATTTGGGAATTAATTTTATAATGAAATTTGAAACCACAACTGATATTTCGGAAAACACTTTTATTAGGTATGATAATAACCTACTACCTGGAGATGTAATTTCTGAAGATACTGAAATTGTGGTTTTTATTGCTACCGAAGACATGGTTCTCCCTAATCTTACTGGTTTAGAGCAACAAGAAATGCTTGTGTTATTACTTGAATCTGGTGTATCTTTTACCTTTGAAATAGTAACTAATAACGAAATTGAAGATCAAACATTTTCTCATTATGGTTTTGATTTAGTTGCAGGAGATACAGTTCCGGCAAGTTTTAACGTTCCCGTCTATATTGGCTACAATTCGGAAAAATTACCTGATTTAACAGGCAAAATTATTGAAGAGATTAAAGTTATTCTTAATGAAAAAGGAATTCTATATGAGTTTGCTTATATTATAAATGATAATTTTACTGAAGATGTATTTGTTGAATATCTTGATTACGAGATTGGCGATTTTTATCCAGAAGAAAAAGTAGTTATTAATTTATATAAAAACACATTTACCGATAATGAAACTAGTTTAATTATTTCTAAATATGTTGATGGTGGCGATGATACTTTTGATCAAGCAATAGAGATTTTTAATCCAACTGCTATAGCAATTAATTTAGGCGACTATGATTTAGCCATTTACTCAAACGGCTCATATGAAGCAACTTATGTAATTAATTTTGCAACTATTTCACTTTTACCTGGTGAAACATATGTTGTTGCTAATACAAATGCTAACAATGAAATTTTGACAAACGCAGATTTAACTTCAGATAATTTAATTTTTGATGGCAATGATACAATTCAAATTCGTTATTTGAATAATACTTATATTGACACAATTTATCAAATCGGTAATAGAGATTACTCTATGAACGACGAAGTTTTTGTAAGAAGAAGCAATGTTTTAAATGGCACAAGAACATTTACCGTCAATGAATGGGTTGCTTTTATTCCCACTTATACAGAGATTTTAGGTAGTCATCCCATTGCAATCCCTGATCAAATACAATTTACTATTATTGACAGACCTTTTGATGATCCGCTAGGTGGAATGGATAATGTTGTATTTTCTTATCTTAGCGATGGTGATACGGCCGCATTTACACCAGGGTTCCTTGGCGATGAAAGAGTTAGGTTTTTGGGAGTTGATACCCCTGAAACTTATCCGATTATAGATTCTTGGGGTTTAGAAGCAAAAGCTTATACAACCTTAATTTTACAAAATGCTATTGACGTCTATATTCAAAGTGACCCAGATTTAGGCTATACTGAAAATTATGGCAGACATTTAGGGTTAGTTTGGGTTAATTTAGGCGAAACCGGTTTAACAATCGATATTTTAAGTAGTGATGGAACGGTTATGAGAACCGAACATCTAAGCGGTTGGATATTATTGAATTATCATTTGGTTTTAAATGGATATTCTTATAATTACTACAGTAGTCAGTCAAATTTGGTTTTTAACAATCGTTATCTATATCGTTGGTTCCAAGATGCTGAAAAATACGCTGCTGAAAATGGATTAGGTATTCACGAATGAGAATTTTTGGTAGAGTGCTTTATGCTTTACTGGCTGTAGGAATTTTTTTACTTATTTTTACTTATTCGATTGATTTAACTGCTAATAGATACTATGAAGAAGTTTTTGGATCCTCATTAACAGACACGAATTCCGATTTACCTGAATTTTATTATTTTTATACATCAATACCAGATTTTCATAAAAGCGACCCCATCATTTCCGTTGATTATGACGGTTATATAATTAGAGGTTATGAAGTAGCTAAAACCTCAATTAATAATGATAACCAACTTGAAGTTTTGGAATACATTTACATACTAGTATATAGCACCACTCAAGACTTATCAGTAATTAATAACTTAAGTATCACCGATGATAATGGAGGCGAGTTATTTGAGATACCATTAGTTAGATTTAAAACATTAAATTTACTTAACGGAGTTGATGAAAGAGGTTTTATATATTTGTCAAAAGATTTGTTTTTAAGCACTGATTTTGATAAAATAAAGTTAGTTAATAAAGACGAAGAAATAGTAGTTGATGCTCAACTCAATTTAGATGAAACTGACTTTACTATCAAAAGTAATTTAGAAGATTTTTTTGCACTATATAATAAAATTCCTGACGAAGAAGATATTGATAATTTAAATGTAGATAATATTGGCTTGAAAATAATTCATATTGATGAAAACACTAGATTAGACAGTAGTATTGTATTAATTTCCATGGCGGTATATTTTGTTATATTGATAGTTTCGACATACCTAATTTTCTTTAGAAGAAGAAAGTATGATTAATTAAATTTAAAAAATGAGAAAATTACAATTAATACTTTGGAGGGCATATAAGTGGAATTAAGATTAGAGAATTTAACAAAGATTTTCACAAATAAAAACGGGCAAGAAACTAAAGCGGTTGATAGTCTTGACATTACTATTGAGTCAGGAACTTTAGTTGGTCTTTTAGGGCCATCGGGTTGTGGAAAATCGACAACACTTTTCATGATTGCAGGTTTGGTAAAACCAACTACAGGTAAAATATTTTTTGGAGATGATGATGTTACAAAGCTAGCTCCAGAAAAAAGAGGAATAGGTTTAGTTTTCCAAAACTATGCTCTTTATCCTCATATGACAGTATTCAAGAATATTATTTTCCCTTTGGAAAACATGGATGTTCCAAGGGATGAAGCGTTCGAAAGAGTTAAAGAAATGGCTAACTTAGTTGGCATCGGCGAACTGCTTGATCGTAAACCTTCACAACTTTCTGGCGGGCAACAACAACGTGTTGCTATTGCAAGAGCTTTAGTTAAAAAACCAAGAGTGTTGTTGTTAGATGAACCATTATCAAATCTAGATGCAAGACTAAGATTACAAATGCGAGAAGAAATAAAACGGATTCAAAGAGAAACTGGTATTACAACTATTTTCGTTACTCATGATCAAGAGGAAGCTATGAGTATCTCTGATAAAATGGTTGTTTTAGACTTTGGTAAAGAACAGCAATATGATGCTCCTCAAGATATGTATAACAGCCCCGATAATTTATTTGTCGCTAAATTTCTAGGTAATCCCCCTATTAATTCATTTGAAGCTGAAGTAAAAAATAAAAAGTTGATTATCAATGAAAAAACTTTTATGGAAGTTAATATGTCAGACGGACTTTATGATGTGGGAATGAGACCGGAAAACTTCCGAGTAAAAAAAGATGGTTTCGAAACAAAAGTAAAAGAAATATTTCACATTGGTAGAGATACAATGATCCATTTTGATTTTAATGGAAAAAATGTTAGAGCTTTAGTAGATTCTGATTCTATTAAAGATAGTCAAAAAACAGTTAACCTATCAATTAAAAAAGAAAGGGTCTATCTCTTCGATAAACAAACTGGAAAGGTAGTTAACCATGGTTAATCTTATTAAAAACGTCAAAAGGTTTTTAATAAAGATAGGAAACGTTATTAAAAACATCTTTTGGAATATTAGGAGAATTCTTAATAACTATAAATGCCGAATTAGCAATTATCTCGACAAAAAACATTTAAATCCAGCAGGAAAATTTCCTGGATGGGCTAAAGCTTTACTATACTTATCTCCAGCTTTAGTTGTGCTGTTAATTTTTACTTTCTGGCCAATTATCAACTCATTTGCATTGGTAGTATATGAAAACTATAATATGTCAAACAACACTATTACCGGTTATACGCTTTTCGGAAACTTTATTAGAGTTTTGACAGATGAGTCATTTATTGTCCCTGCATCTCATACAGCTTCAAGCGCTGTGATAAACACACTCATTATTGTTTTCATTAGTGTGCCGATATCAATATTTTTAGCTCTAGCTATATCAGTCGCTTTAAATTCAATTAAACCATTAAAAAGTTTTTTCCAGACAATCTATTTCTTGCCTTATGTAACAAATACGATTGCGATTGGTTTAGTTTTTGCTTATATGTTTAAAACCGATGGCGGTTTAGTAAATGAATTTTTAAACTTCTTCGGAATTCAAACAGACGGCTTATCTTGGGTTGAAAGCAACGCTGTATACTGGCGCTCAATGTTCGTGCTGATTTTCTATAGCATTTGGGCATCTCTAGCTTTTAAAATTATGGTATTTTTAACCAGTATTCAAGGGATTGATAAACAATACTATCAAGCAGCAGCGATTGACGCAACCCCTAAAGGAAGAATCTTCAGCAAGATTACCGTTCCTTTGATTTCACCGATGATTTTTTATATAACCGTTACTTCAGTAATTGGTGCATTTAAGATCTATAATGCAATCGTAGCTCTCTTTGGTGTTACCGGAGCTCCTCCGGGAGTTAGTTACAACTTACAATCAATTGTTATGTACATCTATCAATTCATCGATGGCAGCAACGCCGGCAACTTATCCGTCGCAGCAGCTGGTTCTTTGATATTGTTTGCGATTATATTAGTTCTTACTATAGTCCAAATGCAAGTAAGCAAAAAACGCGTTCACTACTAGGAAAGGAGCTAATATAATGGATAAAAAATTATTTGAAAAATCTAAAAAGATAGAAAAAATTACTTTTATATTTGATATTCTTGCAATTATGACATATATTGCTCTATTCCTTATACTATTTAATTTATTGGAATTACCGCCAATCGTTGATGGCAGAATGAATTTAGATATATTGCAATTCATGACACCAACTTACGAATTTTTGGGTAATACTTTAGATAAATGGCAAATGAATAGCATCATATCGATTATTATTATCTTTATGGTAGTAAATATACCGATGTTAGCTGTGAACATGAAGAAAAATAGGACTAAAACAATATATGAAATTAATTCATATACGGCAGCATCCAAGTTTGTTCAAGCGGTTATTAATTTATTATCGTTTAATATCGTAAGTGCAGTTTTAAGGACTTATAATACATTTATTATCATTAAATTTGTTAAAGGCTATAATGTCAAAGAGTTCTTCAAAAGCATTATTCCAGAGATTAAAGATGCAATTGCTAAAAGAAAAGCTAAAAAAGCCCAAATTATTGAAGATAACACTGATGATTATTCAAGTTCTTTAAAAAAGAATATTCGTAGACAAACGACAATTCATACATTTAGGCTCTTGGGAACTTATTTATTCTTAGTGCTTATGGCATTAATAATTATTATACCTTTCTATTGGATGGTATTAACTTCCTTAAAAGATTTCACTGGGGCGACGACCAACAATCCTGAGTTTTACATTGGTATTTCTCGCTGGAATTGGATAAATTATAAAGTTGTTCTAACTGAATTAAACTTCGGACTATATATTAAAAACACAGTCATAGTTGCTATATTTTCAACGGCAGGTACAATCGTAACAACAATTTTAGCGGCTTATGCTTTTGCTAGAATTGAATTTAAAGGCCGAGAATTATTATTTTCAATCTTAATTATGACAATGATGATTCCTGGAGAACTTTATATTATTACTAACTTTATTACTGTCAGTAAAAATGGTTTAGGTTGGGTCGGTATGCCAACAGGACAAAATCAGTACTTCTTAGCGATGATTATACCTTTCGTTACCAGCATTTCTTATATTTTCTTCTTAAGACAAAACTTTAAGCAAATTCCTGAGTCATTATACAAAGCTGCAAGAGTTGATGGCTGTAGTGATTTCAAATACTTAACAAGAGTTATGGTTCCAATTGCTTCTCCAACAATTTTCACTATTACAATTCTTAATGTTTTCAGTTCTTGGAATGCATATATTTGGCCAAGAATCATCACTGGTGTTGGTGGCCAAGAAGGTCAAAATTATTGGCTGATTTCCAACGCATTAAGAGACACTGCTTTCGTACAAGAAGGCGGTAAAGTAATGTATAATTTACAAATTGCAGCCAGCGCTTTAGTTACAGTACCTTTATTAATTGTTTTCTTCGCCTTCCGTAAATATATCATGAACGGAATTGGTCGAAGCGGAACTAAAGGATAGGAGGATTCTAATGATGAAAAGAAATAGATTTTTACTTCTATTATTAGTTGTTGGATTATCTTTATCTTTAATGGGATGCCCAGAAGTAATTAACAGAGGACCTCAGTTTGTTCAAATCGATGGTGAAGATATTAAGACAATAAACGATGTTACTTATTATCATGTTCAAGGGAATGATTTTCATCCTAACGATATGATTCAAGATTTAATCGAAAACCAAGGTATAATTGCGATTGATTATGATCAAACTAAAATTGCGATTGGTAAAACTAGAGATTACATCGACATATCAGAAAACATTATTGTCACATCTTTTTATCAAGTTTGGGTAGAAGGAGACGACGCTAATTTTGATGGAGTTGTTGATGAAGCAGATGAAGAACTATATTACACAATCAAAACTGATGAAGAAGGTAATCTAATATTTGATAACGCAAAAATTATGTTGGTTGAAATATTATCAATTGACCAAAAATTGGACTTTACAATGATTGTTACAGATAGTGATGGGGCAGAGTCTCAAGTATCGGGTAAAATTATCATTGTATCTCAATAGTAATGTAGCAAAGTTATTAACTTTGTTATATAATAAATACTAGGAAATGTATTATTCAAGGAGGAATAAAATGAAAATTAGTAAAAAATTTATTTTAGTTTTCATGCTGATATTATTTGCCTTTGTTATCGTTGGTTGTGGAACATCCACAACAACAGCAAGTATAACAGCTGAAATCTCTACACAAGCACCAACTTCAGATGGTGTAACAACCACAGAAGGTGATGGTGGTGGATCTGTGCCAATGTTCGTTGGTTTATTTCCAAAACAATCTTATTATAAAGGATCACAAGAATATGACATTCTAGCAGGAGCTAAAGCTATCGATGAAGAAGACGGAGAAATTCCAATCGAAATCGTAGGAGCTTACTCTACTACAAGAGCTGGGTCATATCCTGTTTATGCATATGCTGAAGACAGTGACGGCAATATCATTACTCAACAAATTACTTTAACAGTTAAAGACTTGAGTGGTTTTGCAATTCCTGAAACTTTGACAACTGATTCTATCTCAATTGATTTATGGCATTCAAATGGCGCGACTATTGAAGCGGCATTAAATCGTTATGCTGATGAATTCGAAGTATTACATCCAAATATTACTGTTAACATCATTAAAAACGGTAATAATTACGATGAATTACGTGAAGCGGTAGTTTATGCTATTCAAGGTGGTCAAATTCCAAATATCGTTCAAAATTATCCTGACCACGTTATGGAATACATCGATTATACAGCAGTTGTTCCTTTAACTCCTTATATTTACCATCCAATTTATGGATATAATCCTGATGTAGCTGAAGAATCTTTCCAAGATATTTTATTAAGTTATCGTCGGGAAAATTCTCAATACACAAATGACGGCGAATATTACTCAGTACCATTTAACAAGTCGACAGAAGTTATGATTTACAATAAAACTATGTTTGATATGTTAATCGCTGAAGGAGTTATTACCGAAGTTCCAAATACATGGCAAGGTTTATTTGCGATTGCTGATGAATTATATAATATTAAAGATGGAGTTATTGATGTTATAACTACTAAACTTAATTCATCTACTACATTATCGCTTCATAAAACACCAGAAGAAATTCAAGCTATTAAGGATAACTTTGTTCCAATAACTTACGATTCTCCTGCTAACGCATTCATTACTTTAACAAGACAATGGGGAGGAGAATATACTTCAATCGATTCATCAAGAAATGGTGTTATTTTATTTGATAATGATCAAACAAAAGCAATGTTAGGATATTTCTTTGATAATAGAAATACTACATTTACTTTACCTGGCATTTGGGGAACAGAATATGCATCTGATGCTTTTAAAGTTGGACAAACAGCAGTAACGTTTGGCTCAACTGGTGGAGCGAGATACAACACCCCAGCTGTAGTTGACAATCAATTTGTCTTTGAATTTGGCGTAATGCCAATGCCTTACAATGCTGACATGCCAGAAAATAGAACAGCAATTCAACAAGGAACTAATATGTCAATCACTACAGCTGGTGATGATCAAGAAAAATTAGCTTCTTGGTTATTCTTAAAATATTTAACTAGTAAAGAAACTCAATTAGATTTTGCGCTTGAAACAGGTTATTCACCAGTTAGATATTCAGTTTATGACACAGCAGTTTATGACAATTTCCGTGATGGATTCGATACAAGCAATAATCCATTATATGGCGAAGCTTTAATGAAATCTTTAGCAGCTAATGCAGCCGCACAACAATCAGATTTCTTATTCTATGACCAAGCATTCATCGGTTCTTCTAAAGCAAGAGCTGAAGTAGAAGCGGCATTTGAAAGAGTTATTCTTGGTTCTCTTGAAGGAACAACCAAAGAAAATCTAATTAATGATGCGATTGAAGCTGCTAAAGCTAACGCCGAAAGAATTTTGGCATAATCAAGTATATATTTAAAGAATAGACGATATAATTAATAAAATATTAATTTATCTATAAAAAATTACAATTATTCTAAAAAGGAGGATAATATGAAATTCAACAAAAAGATTTTAAGTATTTTCTTTATTGCTTTGCTAACGATTGTGTTAGCGGCATGTGGTGGAACTACGACAACTCAAGTTCCAACAACAGGGACTCCTACAACAACTGAAGAGCCAATTAATTTACTAGAATTAGTTGATGCTTTGGAAGCACAATACGCCGATACTCTAGGCAGTGAAACTTTCTTAGCTACTGAAGATTTAACTTTAGTAAATGAAATTTCTGGCGTTACTATTACGTGGTCAAGTAGTAATACTGACTATTTAGCTAATGACGGAACAATCACTCGTCCATCTTACACAATGGGAGATCAAACAGTTATTTTAACTGCAACTCTAACTGCAGGTGATGACAGTGAAGACGTAGCTTTCTTTGTTACTGTAAAAGCTCTTGATAAATCAGATCAAGAAAGAGCTAACGAAGTATTTTTAGTTGTTACTGCTTTCCCTACAAAAGAAAAATGGACATCAGCTGACAGTGATGATTTAGAATTTTTAACTACAGGACAAGATTTAGATGCTAATTCATATACAGTTGTATGGACATCATCTCATCCTGACGTAATTTCAGTTGCCGGTGAAATAACACAACCATTCGACGCAGATGTTACTGTTACTATGACAGCTACAATTACTATTAATTCTGTTGATTATACAAAAACTGTAGATTTTGTTGTTGCTAAAGTTGTTGAACCAACTGCAGTTACATCAATTACTGAAGCTATGAATCTATATTTAACTAACAATGTAGATGAATACTATGGTTATACAGAATATGTTATGATTCCTGGATTAACAGTTATCGGCGTTACATCAGCTGGTATTTACGTTACAGATGGTACAGAAATAATTTATGTTTATGCACCTCCATTCGAACTTACAGTTGGATCAGTTTATGACATTACTGGCCAAATTAAACTTTACTATAACGCATGGGAATTAGACAGTTCAGATAACGAACCTTTAAGAGCTGTTGCATCAACTGCAGCTGTATCTTTAGCTCCAGTTACAGTCGCTACATCAATTTATGATGTTATCGCCGATATGGTTTCTCCAACATACGCAACTCCATTTGCAAACACAAAATACACAGTTACAGCAGCTGTTTATTATGAAGAAACATGGGGTAATTACTCAGTATTCTTAGTACCAGTAGGTTATGATTTCGATGCTGCTTTAGCAGAAGGCGCAACACAACCTAATGGCGATTCAATTATGATTTATTATCCGTCTGATGATGAAAATTTACAAGCTTTCCATGGACAAGTTGTAACAGTAGACATTATTATGCAAGGATATAGAACAGATAAATTAGTTTGGTATTCAGTATTCTTTGGAGACGCAACAGCTGTTGATGTTGCTACAGATGCAGAACTTCTTCAATTCGCAGCTGATGCTGTTGATACAACAGTTTCCGGTGCTACTGGTGAAGTTTTAACATTCCCTCTTGAAGGAATTTTAGGTTCTACAATCGCTTGGGATATGTCAACAGTAGTTACAGTTGGTGGAACATATGACAGTGTAACTGGAGAATTATTACTTCCAGATGTTGCTGCTGCTACTGATTTCACAGTAGTTGCTACAGTGTCTCTTGGAACAGAAACTCCGCTTACAGTCAATGTTGTTGTTTCAGTTATTCCTTTAACTGATGCAGAAAAATTAGCTGCTGCACAAACAGCTTTAGAAACTGGAGTAGCGGTAAAAGGATATGATGTAGTCGATTTACCATTAACTGGTTTATACGGAACTACAGTTTCATGGTCAGTAGTTTCTGGAGACGCTACATTAGACGTTGATGGAACAACTTTGACTTACGCATATTCAGCAACTGCTTATGATGTAGTATTGCAAGCTACTTTATCTATTGGAACAGAAACTCCAGTTACCAAAGATTTCACAGTAACAGTTTCTACATTTACAATAGTTACAGACTTTGCAGCATTACATTTAATGACTGACGGAACTAACTATGATGTCACAGGCGACATCTATATTAAAGGTATTGTTACAGGAAACTCTTATGACGGCTTATTTATTCAGGATACTAACGGCGTTGGTTTCTTCTTATACAGACCAGATTTAGATGGGACTATGGTTGTTGGCGATGAAGTTATTTATTTTGGTACTTTAGGAGCTTATAACGGCGCTAGGCAATTAGGAAAAGGTGCTGACTTAATCGTTAAATTGTCAACCGGCAATACAGTTACTTCAAATGTATTTACTGCAGCTGACATAATCGCAATTGATGGAACTGATGCTGGTAAATTAATTAGTTTTACTGGTTTAGAAGTTAAGTTATACGATGGTTCTCATGTAACATTTACAGTTACTGATGGTGTTAACACAAGAGACGTAATGATTAGATATTATACTAATTTTGCGCCTTGGTTACCTGATGTTTATCCTGTAGGTTCAACATTGCCAGCAGTAGAATTTATTATTTATAATTTCAGAAGTGATATTGCACAATTTGATTTATTAAGTATTGAACCTACTGATGCTCAAGCTATTCAATTAGATGCGGATGAACTTCCAGCAACATTATCATTAGTAGCTGACTATGTTGTACCAACTCCTTTATATGGTTCAACATATACAGTTACAGGAATTACTGGAGATGCAGCAGCTTACTTAGATTACACTACTACTCCTGGAACAATTCTTGTTACACAACCTCTAGATGCAGATAAAGTTGGCCAAATTACTATTCAAGTAACATTAGGTATTGAAACAGCAATTGATGTTGTTATCGATGTTACAGTTAAAATGCCAGCACCTCCAGCTAATGTATTTTTCTCAGAATATGCTGAAGGTTCAAGCAGTAACAAATGGCTTGAAATTTATAATGGAACTGGCGCAGTTCTAGACTTAACTGGATATAGTGTTGTCGTTTACTCAAATGGGTCAACAACAGCAGCGTACACACTTGATCTTACTGGAACAGTAGCAATTGGAGATGTTTATGTTATAACAAACGCAAGTGCGGAATTACCTAATGTAATTGCTGAATCGGACATAACATCTTCAGTTACATATTACAATGGTGATGATGCAGTTGCTTTATTAAAAGATGGTGTTGTTGTTGATTTGATTGGTGTCATTGGAGAAGATCCAGGCTCATCTTGGATTGTAGGTACCGGAGCTACAGGTGAATATACTTTAGTTAGAAAAGCTACTGTTACCGGACCAACTGCTACTTTTGATCCAACTCAATGGGATGTTTATGCTCAAAATACTGAAACTTATGTAGGTTCTCACACAGTTTCATAATTAATAAAATATATTTTTTCTTGATTAACTTGAGAAAATAAAGAAAAGGCATAGCTCTAAACTGTGCCTTTTTATATGTATTTTTAAAATATTTACTCTGCTAAATCTCCCCAGATTAATTCTGCAAATTCTGGATAATCAATAAAAGGATTACGATTTTTTTGATATGAATAAATTACCTCATTTCTATTTCTTTCAAAATCATCCACAGGATCTAACTCATTCCATTCTAGAAGAACTGATAAAATTCCCATCGTTTTGTAAGAAGAAATAGTTGCAGGGTTATCATTTAAAGTTAAGTCAAAATACATTGTTGCCATATAAAAAATGATTCTTGCAACATCACCCTTAACTTCATCTCGAGGTTCATAAGTATCATTACTTTTAAAATTATCAAAGTAATCATTGCTTCTAAGAGAGTTTTCATCCGGATCAGATGGTTTTAAATTATGTAAATCAGTTGCTTTACTAGGGAAGTCTAAATCACCATATTCAACATTAACTCCTAATCTAGATTGTGGCCAGACATGTTCTCTGTTCCAAGTTAAACCACTATCCCAAGCACTGCTTACAGAAATTCCTAAATATACCAAGATAACATTATCAGGATTATTAGGATCCCTATCGGACTCTGGTAAAATATATCTAGCATCACCATATAATAAATTTATAAAACCATTATTAAGAATATTATTCAAAGTTACCTTTAAAGTATCTCCTCTTAAATTGATTGCATCTTGATAATATTCCATAGAAACTTCAAAAGCATAATCTTCTAAGATATAGATGTCTGTTTCAATAAGGAATTCATCAAAAATAATGAATAGTGTTCTTTTTCCAGAACTACTAGAACTAAAATTTCTGATGCTGATTTCTTCATTATTTACTGTCATTGTAGTTTCATCACTTAAATGAACCACAATTTCTAAACTTGATAAGTCAAATTCTTCATTTAGTCGATAAAACTTTTTGTTGTTATTTACCAATTCCAAACCTGTATAAACAATAACTGAATCAGTAGTATTTGTGAAATCTGTTGAATCAGTTGTTTGAAGTGTAGAAATTGTATTTGTCGTTCCTAGTGTTTCTGTGATTTTTGTTGGTTGAGTATTAGTTTGACAAGCAGTCAAAACAATAAACAACAATGTTAATAAAATTAAACTTAGTATTTTTTTATTTAATCTCATAATTCTCTCCTAATTACTAATCTTTTTTTAGCCATTATATTATATCATAATCTTATACAAATGCATCATTTTTAATATAAAGAATGCATTTTTTACCGCTTCAATTATGGTATAATAAATTACGATATAATAAGTCAGGAGCGTATTTATGAAGAAAAATATGATATTTTTGTCATACTTGGTTGTATTTTTTTTTATTGTGGGGTGTGCAAATGATACAAATACCACAAATGAAACCACATCAAACACTGATATTAGCACTGGACAAACAATAACACAAACTGTAAGAAGCGAAACAACAAGTTTGACAACTGATTATTTTCAGTTTATAGTTAACAATTTTGTAATAAATTCCGAAGTTAGCCAAGATTTTTATTTATTGGCTGAACTTGATGACATATCAGTATTTTGGTCAACGACAGATTCTACTTACATAGAAATTTCTAACTCAGTAGTTATTGAAAATTCAAGTTTTGTATACCCAGTAACTTTGAAAGCGAGACCCACTTATATTCAAGGTGATCAAATGATAACTGTGACTGGAACATTTCAATATGGCGACAATGAAACCCAGAGAGTTTTTGATATTAAAATTCTAGCAATCCCTGCTAGAACTTATTTAGACGAAGACTTAGCTTTAATTCAAGCAAATTATGTAGTTGAAGATAATTTTGCATTACCAGTATTGACATACTCTGCATATCAAAATATAACAGTATCTTCTGAATTATCAAGTTATTTGACTTATTCAAACAATGAATTTATAGTTACAAGACCTGATGAAGATATTACAGGAACGATAAATTTTGATGTAATTTATGGGGATGCGAGTGAAAAGGTGATAGTAAATTTAACTTTGAAAAAAGCTATGGAAATTATATCAGGAGCAACGATTTTTATTTCTCAGTATGTAGAAGGAAGTTCTTATAATAAATATATTGAAATTTACAACCCTACAACAGAAAATGTAGACTTAAGTCAATATACATTAGAATTATATTCAAATGGAGCTACAGAAGCTTCGCAGACATTAACCTTAAGTGGTACTTTGGCATCTGGACAAACATTGGTGTTAGGACACTCAAGCGGCACTATATATACGCCTGACATAACGGATTCTTCTGTAATTAACTTTAATGGAAACGACGTAATTGTTTTAAAACAAAATAGTATTATTATTGATAGCATAGGCCAAATTGGATCTAGTGCTGATTTCGCTAAAGATGTTACTCTTGTAAGAAAATCTGGAATATTTTCGGGAAATACTAATCCAAATGATGCATATACACTAGATGAATGGAATCAGTTGCTAACCGATTCAGCGGAAAACTTGGGAGAACACACAACATAAATAAGTAAACAAATAAGGAAGTCAAATATTAATTGACTTCCTTATTTGTTAACCCCAAATCATTTTCACAAATTCTGGGTAATCAATATACGGATTACGGTTATGTTGATATGAATATATTACTTCGTTACGGTTTCTTTCAAAATCATCAACTGGATCTAATTCATGCCACTCTAATAAAACGGTTAATAAAGCCATTTGGTATGTTGAAGGCGTCGAATCTACCAATTCTAATATTTCATACATGGTCCACATATAAAGTAATATTCTTGCAACATCACCTTTCACTTCATCTGGAGGTTCATATGTTGCTGAAGTTTCAACATAATCATAATATTTATTACCTCTTGAAGAGTTTTCGCTAGGATTTGATGGTTTTAAATTATGAAGATCTGATGACATAACTGAATCATAACTAAGCAATGATTGTGGCCAGATATGTTCTCTATTCCAAGTGGCGCCATAATCCCACACACCACTTATAGATGTTCCTAAATAGACTAGAATGATATTTCCAGGTATATTTGGATCCGCATCTGATTCATCTAATATGTATCTTGCATCATCATAACTCACATAAGTTTTAGTATCATTTAAAATAGTTCTTAATTCTAAAAATAATTCATTCACAGTCAAGCCTTGAACACTACTATAGTATTCCATATCTATAACTATTCCAGTAAATTCTAAAATAGTTACTGTAAAAGTATCTGTGAATTCACCATATGAAACGGTCAATTCAATTTCGCCAGCAATTGAAGAATCAAAACCAGTGACAGTATACATGCTTTCGTGTAATATAAAAAATGAACCACTAGTTCTTTTAATGATAACAGTGA
Organism: Candidatus Izemoplasmatales bacterium; assembly: GCA_032251215.1. Classification (GTDB taxonomy): domain Bacteria; phylum Bacillota_I; class Bacilli_A; order Izemoplasmatales; family Hujiaoplasmataceae; genus UBA2289. The sequence goes on along the minus strand of JAVVFA010000008.1, from coordinate 4,345 downwards.
TAGAACTAGGATAAAAAGCTTCTTTATATTCATACTCTGTCTTTGTCACTTCTGTAACTTCAATACCGATATATCCATTAGTAGTAGTGGTTTCAGTTAAAAAAGTAGTTAAGTCAGTAAATGTTTCAGTAGTGGTTGATGTTGAATTGACATCACACCCTACAGTTACACCTATCATTATTACCAAAAGATATAAGACAATTAATCTCTTAAGTTTAAGCATCTAATTTTAACACCTTTCGTCAATCAAATTCACTACGTTATTATATCATAATAATTGCGAGATAAAAAGATTTAATCATCTATAACAAGCAGATTAATTCATATTGATAGATATTAATAAACAAGTGTGATAATATATAATATTAAATCAAAAAACAGGAGGGAATTATGGAAAGGGAAATCTATAGTTTAATACAAAAACACGACTCAATAGTTATTGCTAGACATAAAAATCCCGATTTGGATGCCTATGGTTCGCAATTCGGTCTTTATTACGCTTTAAAAGAAAGGTATCCGGAAAAAAAGATTTATGCCGTTGGTGATACTAACAATCAAAACTATTTTCAAGATTTTGATGAAGTAGATATATCTATTAAGAAGAAATCTTTGGTTATTGTTTTAGACACTGTTTCAAAACAGATGCTTTATGAAGAAGATTATATTTATCATGATAAATTAGTTTTATTTGATCATCATCTTAATTACGCTGATATAGAATATGATTATTATATTCGCGATATCGAAAGTTCATCAACCTCTGAACTCATTGCTAACTTTCTAATGAAGTTAGGTATTGAAATAAACAAAGATAGTGCTCGAGCGCTTTATATGGGTATAATAGGGGATACGGGAAGATTTATGTTTAACTCAGCAACTCCTAAAACACTATTTACAGCATCTAAGTTACTTGAAAAAGATATAAATATTCAAGAAATTCATGATCAAATATATCTTGAGTCTTTAGATAGCAAGAAAATTAAAAACATATTTTTTAATTCAATAGAACTTACTAAAAAGAACGTTGCCTACAGAAAAAATACCCAAGATTTTTTAGATAAATACAATTTAGATGCAAATTATGTAAGCAGAGGATTAATTGGCCAAATGTCTGGGATTAAAGAAGTTCCTATTTGGGCAAACTTCACATTCGATAAATCAGTTAATCAGATTATCTGCGAACTTAGATCAAGGCACTATCCCGTCTTAGAAGTTGCGCAAAAATACAACGGAGGGGGTCACCTTAACGCATGTGGATGTAGTGTAGATACTTGGGAAGAAACAGATAGTGTTATAAAAGATTTGAATAAACTTATAAAGGAGAAACGAAAATGATTCAAAAACAAATTTTAGAAAAGATAAAAGAATTTAACCGTATTATTATTCATATGCATATTAGACCTGATGGCGACTGTTATGGCGCCGGATTTGGTTTGAAAAATATAATTAAAGAAAGTTTTCCAGAAAAAGAAGTATATGTAGTGGGAGAAAAAGCGGATTATGTTGGTTTTGTAGGGACGCCTGATGTTATTAATGATGAATTATTTAAGGGCGCTTTATCAATAGTGGTTGATACAGCTTCAGAAACTAGAGTATCGGATCAAAGATTTAAATTAGCTAAATTCGTAATTAAAATTGATCATCATATTCCAGTAGAAGACTATGGTGATTTAATATACGTTGATACGACAAGACCGGCGACTGCACAAATCATTTTAGAGTTCTACTTACAATTCCAAGAAGAACTGGAAATGAATATGGAAGCAGCAACTGCTTTATATACTGGGATAGTAACTGATACCGGCAGATTTAGGTTTAGATCTGTAACTGGAGATACATTCATCGCTGTAGCACATTTATTAAACTACGGTTTGGATTTCGTTGATATTTTATCTAGACTTTCAGTAAAATCTGAAAACTTAATGAAATTGCAAGGATATGTTCTTCTGAATTTTCAAAAAACCGAAAATGGTGTAGCTTATATTAAAATGTCTCCAGACATAATCGAAAAATTTGATGTTTCTTTAGAAGAAGCAACATCATTAGTTAACGAACTTTCAACATTAGAAGATTGTCCTGTTTGGATTTTATTTGCTGAATATGAAAATAATATTGTTCGAGCAAGATTAAGATCTAAAGGCCCGGCAATCAATGAATTAGCGAATAAATATGCTGGCGGAGGACACGCTTTAGCTTGTGGTGCAAATATAGGAACTTGGGACAAAACAGACGATTTACTAAAAGATGCAGATGAATTAGTGAAAACGTATAAAGATAGCTTAAAATAATGTTGAATTTTTGCTTGTAATTTCTAACTGATTTGATATAATAAGTTCGGTTTAAATCTATTGTATATAGGAGTCAAATATGCTGATTATATTCTTAGCAACAATTGATTGGAAAATTACGGTTTTTGAAATCATTGGTGGTTTAGGTATTTTCCTTTACGGAATCAACCTTATGAGTGATGCCTTAAAAAAACTTGCTGGAGCTAAATTAAAGCTCTTTCTAGAAAAAACAACGAATACACCATTAAAGGGTATTTTGGTGGGAATTTTACTAACTGCTTTAATTCAATCTTCAAGTGCTACAAGCGCATTGGTTGTTGGGTTAGTACGAGCGGGTTTAATGACTTTACCTCAAGCAGTTGGTGTTATTTTTGGCGCTAACATCGGGACAACCTTCACTTCTGTATTAATCAGTTTAGATATAGGCGGCCTTACAATGCCGATAATATTTGTTGGAGCTTTTTTAATATTCTTCATTAAGAGAAAAAAGATTCAACATTTAGGAAGAGTAATTTTTGGTTTTGGTATGTTATTCTTCGGTTTAGAAACTATGGGAGATGCACTAAAACAACTTGTACAATTACCGGCTTTTGCAGAAATGTTACAAAGTGTTGGCGATAAACCCATTCTTGGTGTTCTTGTAGGGGTTATTACAACCGCTATAATTCAATCATCAAGTGCAACAATTGGTATTTTACAGCAACTTTATTCAACTGGCGGAGTACCTTTGATTGGTGCTATTGCAATTGTCTTAGGTGATAATATTGGAACGACCGTTACTTCTATAATGGCATCAATCGGAGGAACATCTAGTGCGAAAAGAACCGCTTTAGTTCACGTTTTGTTTAACTCTTTCGGTACTATTTTGTTCTTGATTCTTCTTAAACCTTATGAAAAATTTATTATTTTCTTATCTAATTTAGTAGGAATAGATTACACAATTGATAAGTTCACAATATCATTAGCCCATGTTAGTTTTAATGTTGCGACGGTATTTATACTATTCTGGTTTGTTAAACAAATTGTTTGGGCTGTTACTAAGATTATTCCATCACGTGATGAAATCGAAGTTGAGGATATTGTCTTAGATAAATTACTACTAAAATCATCTCCAGATTTAGCATTAGAAAATGTTAAAAAAGCGATGATGAACATGGGTAATGTCGCAAGAGGAATGTTAGAATTCACTTATAACTACGCTTTTGAAAACGACGAAAAAGCAGTTGAATTAGGACTTCAATGTGAAGAGATGCTCGATTCCATGGATGATAAGATTCATAATTATCTTGTCGATATTGGAGCTAATGATTTGGAAGATAGACAAATTCAAAGAGTTGCTAAAAATATCGATACGATAACTGACCTTGAACGTATAGGCGACCACTTTGACAACTTATTCGAATTTTTCCAAGAACGAAAAGAAAAAAAGATTGTCATGCACAAGAACACAAAAGAAGAATTACTGCATTTATTCCAAATTATTCGTTCTCAATTAGAAAAATCGCTTAACGCATACTTTAATGAGGATTATGTTCTAGCTATCGAAGTGACAAAAGTTGAAGAAGAACTAGATAAACTAGTTAAAGATTACCGAAAGAATCATATAAACCGAATTAACGATAAAAACTGTACAGAAAATGACGCAGGTTTCTATGTTGATATTCTTTCCAACTTAGAAAGAATTGGCGATCACTGCAATAATATGGCTATAAATGTGATAAATAAGTATTTTTCGTATCACGCAGATGATTTAGAACACCTGTAAAAAAGTTTTAGAAATTCTTACTTGTATTATTTTTTACTTTGCTATATAATATGTAAAGCATAAATATAGATTTAAAATTTTAGATTGGATGGTTATAAATGACAGATAGAAAAAGCATGTCAATCATGGAACTAGCTAACTTGATACTGAAAGAAAATAATAAAGCCATGACCTTTATGGAAATTTATGATCGCATTGTTGAGGAAAAAGAGATTTCTGAAAATGAAAAAATGGAAATGATTTCTCAAGTATATGCAGATTTTATTCTTTCAGCTAAGTTTATCTATGTCGG
>JAVVFA010000007.1:0-22421 GCA_032251215.1 Candidatus Izemoplasmatales bacterium | reverse complement strand
ATCTAATTTTACTACTTTTTGCAACAATTATTTTTTATTATCAATTAATCTATAGAGATTCCACAATTGCATAGCCAACACTATATTCCTTTTCATGCGATAAAGAAATAAATATTTTCTTATCAAAGAATGTTGGTTGCTTCAAATAAGGCATACCTTTCTCATCATTCAAAACAACTAAATCCCTCATACCAATCTCATAATCCAAAGGAGATATAGATTTAATTATCGCTTCTTTCACCGCAAATCTTCCAGCTAAAAATTCAATTTTCTGATTTTCCAATTTAATTTTATCAAATAGCATTTTCTCTTCATCGCTTAAAATACGCTCTGATAAAGTGGTCTTAACCCTATTGTTTTGGCAAATATCGACCCCTACACCTAAAATCATTTCCAACCCTCTTCTATTAAAATCTGATTAGCTAAATCTTTGATAGCACGAAATCTATGATTTAATGCTGATTTAGAAATTTGTTCATCAAAATGCTCTAATGAAGCATATGAAAGTTCTAATAAGCTTGCCTCAGGATACTTTTTTCTAAGAAAAATAGCTTCTTGCATGCTCTTAGATAAATTACTAATCTGTGATTTTTTTTCAATTATTTCTATATATTCCAATTGTTTGTTAGCTGCATCCATAGCCTTTTTTTCGTTAGCTATATCACAATTGATAACTCGGTTTATTGAGTTCCTAAAATCTCTTTTGATTCTTGAATCCTCAAAATCAAATAAAGAATTGCTAGCACCAATCACCCTTAAAAAATCAGCAATTTTTTCTGCCTCTTTAATATATGTAATATAACCTCTTTTATTTTGAGATGCTTTAGCATTCAAATCGAATCCGTTACTGATATCTTTAATAATATTAGCTTGTGATAAAGAAAATGATTGAATTTCCAAATGATATGCACTTGTCTCTGGAGAATTAATCGACCCAGATGCTAGAAACGCACCACGAAGATAAGCCTTTTTACAACATTCGTTACTTATTAACTTTTCATCCACGTCCTGAAAAAAAACAGAATCTTTGTTTATCAGTGATAAATCTGATATTAAATAATCAACTCTATTACTTATTTTTACAACGAACAAATCGTGTTTTCTTAATTTATTTATTTGTTTTTGTAACAAAGTTACTTCAATTTTATATAAGTCTTTTGCTAAAGACATAAATCTGCGTATCACCGCATTGTTGGTCGATTGAAACACGAGACTTATACCTTTTGAATTTTTCTCAATAGAGCCATTTATATGTAATAAAGCTGAAAGTTCAGCTTTATTACAACAAATATTATGTTTAAGACTTTGAAGCTCTGCTTTCACTTTTGTAGAAAAAGACATTTAAATCACTCCTATTTTTTTAAAACCATGGCCTTTCAGCTGTAGAATAATCCATACCTTTTCTTGTTAGTCTAATAAATATTGAAAGACTGATTCCTGCTAAAATCATTATCACAGAAGTAACAATTGCTGATTTTAATGTTAATCCGAATATTTCGAAAACCAAAGGGTCTGTTCGCATTGTTTCAATAAAGATTCTTACTCCGCCATACCAAATTAAGTAAAATGACAACAATTCACCAAAATGTATTTTCTTATACCTTCTTAGAACTAACATAATTGCAAATCCAACTAAATTTAGCATAGATTCATAAAAGAACGTCGGATGGTAATAACCAGTAAATGGTTCAATAGCTGTCGAATGCAATCCCCTTTTTATATACATATTGTTTACAATAAATTCTGGAATATGAATTGAATTTCTTAAAAAATTAAATTGCTGTTCAATAGAAAAGTTCATACTGCCATCTATCGCTCCACCAACTATACCTCCATGGGCTTCTTGGTTAAAGAAGTTTCCCCATCGACCAAACGCCTGAGCAATAATAAAACCTATAGCAACAATATCCAACATCTTAAAAATATCTATTTTTCTTTTTCTAGTATAGATATAAGCGCAAATAATTGCCACAACAAAAGCTCCATGAATTGCAAGCCCTGAAAGTCCAAAAGTAGAGAAATTAAGAGTTCCGCTTGAGAATCCTAGTATTCTCAATAGCGAAGGAAAGAATCCTCCACCAACAAATTGTTCTAACTCAAATGCAACATACCATAATCTCGCTCCTAATATTGCAATCGGTACTATCCATAAAAAACCATCTAATAAATCATCTTTTTTCAATCCAATTCTTTTTGTTTCTTTAAGCCCAATACCTAATGCAACAAAAATACCAGTCATGATAAAGAATGAATAAAAATATATGGATCTACCAAATATTGTAACTAGTCTATTGTCATAAGTATATATCGGTTTGATAACTGTATCTTCTGAGATATCATCCCATTGGCTTTCCCATATTGACCAACGAGTGAAATATCTATCTCCAACATCTTCTAAGCCACCAGGATTAGTAATTTCGCATTGGCTAACTCCATCGCAATTAAATTCTTCAACAACATTACCCTCGTAATCCACAAATGTAACTGAATAAGGCAAGTTATCTTCGTTATTATCATTTTGGCATCCTGTTAAACTTATAGCTATAAATACTAAAATTACTAAAAACAATATTTTCTTAATCTTCTTCATTATTATGATTCTCCCTATTTCTTTTAATTTGGTCATTTAATTGAGAATTAAATTCAACTGCTGAATTATAACCTAAATTTTTAGATTTAAAATCAAATGCAGCTGCTTCTACCAAAGTAGCTGAGTTTCTGGCTTCAGTAATTGGTAAAGCTGCAAAAGAAACATATGTATCGAATATTTTTCTTTTATCGGTTTTTAAACCTAATCGATCATAATCTTCAACTTCTTCATCCCATTTTTGTAATTCAACTATCAAAGATATTCTTTTCTTTTGACGATATGACTTAACACCATAGAGGTAAACAACATTAACGATTCCTACTCCACGGATTTCTAAATATTTTTTAAGAACATCTGGAGCTTCACCGACTAACATTCCTTTTTCAACCTGATAAATTTCGACAATATCATCAGCTACTAACATATATCCACGTCTAATTAACTCTAAAGCAACTTCACTTTTTCCTAACCCACTTTTTCCGGTGATAAGAACACCAACTCCGTTAATATCTAATAAAACCCCATGCATTGAAGTTCTTTCAGCTAAAGCTGCTTGTAAAAAAGAGTATAGTTCGCTAAAAAGTGAGGTGGTTTTATAAAAACTCTTTAGAATTGGAATATTATAAACATCTCCATAATGAACGAATAGTTCAGGTACATCAACATTTTTAGTGAAAATGAATGCTGGAGCATCTTTTTCAAATATAGCTTTTACTCTCTCTTCTTGGAAATCTAAATCAAGTGAATGGAAAAAAGCAGCTTCTTTAGACCCAATTATTTGAATTCTATCATTTTCATAAAATTCTAACATGCCAGCTAACTCAATACCAGGCTTGACTAATGCAGGATTAGAAACTTTTCTAGAAATCCCTTCGTGTCCGGCAACGATTTCAAGTTTAAGTCCATCAATAATTTCCTTAACAGTAATTGAAGTCATCTGCATCACCTTCTTCTTTTCAATTTATTTAAAGCTATTTTTCTAACTAATTGTAAATATATACTTCGAACAATAATTCTGACAAAATGTAGAAACATTACGAAAATTATTGGATCCCAATGACTATTAAAATAAAAATTACTTCGGAATATCGCTAAATCCAAAAAATAGAATAACAACAAATTTATAAAAAAGTAAATCAGTCCTGATGAAAAAATAACTATCGACATAAAGTTTTTAACCAAATACCTTCGATATAATTCTTCGTAAAAAGTTAAAATTAATGATATTAGTATTACATAAGTAATATCTGATACATAAGCAAAATCAAAAATATTAAGTAAACCAAAAATTATGAGGAAGTTTATCAAAAAACCAATAAGAAGATTTATAAAAATATTGCTAGAATATTCCATTCCTAAATTTATTTTCATGACTATTTGTCTTCTAGGACCTAAGTTTTTCTTCTGCTTTTTCTTTTCTTCTTCATTTTGTTTTTTTACTTGCTCAATTAATTTTTCTAATTCTTCAATTTCTTTTCTAATATCTTTATCTTCTTTGTCCATAATAATCCTTACTTTGTAAACTACAAATATAATATCACATAATCAAAAATATTACGAGAGTTTGCCTGCTTCAACTAATATATTTTTTAAATATTGCCCAGTATAGGACTTCTTATTCATTGCCACAATCTCAGGAGTTCCTTTAGCAATAATTTCACCGCCTCTATCCCCACCTTCTGGCCCTAAGTCAATAAGATGGTCAGCTACTTTTATCACATCTAAATTATGTTCTATAACGATAACAGTTGCGCCTTTATCCACAATGTCATTTAAAACTTCAATAAGTTTCTTAATATCATGTGTGTGCAATCCAGTGGTAGGCTCATCTAAAATGTAGATAGAATGATCAGAAATCCTCTTATAGAGTTCACTAGCTAATTTTACCCTTTGTGCTTCTCCGCCTGAGAGCGTTGTTGATGATTGGCCTAATTTTATATATCCTAATCCTACATCATTGATTGTTTTTAACCGATTATATATTTTAGGCAAATTTTCAAAGAATTTTAAACTTTCTTCAACACGCATATCAAGCACATCAGCAATTGTTTTTCCTTTATATTTAACTTGTAGAGTCTCTTTATTGTATCTTTCTCCATGGCATTCCTCACACTCCACATATAAATCTGGCATAAAATGCATTTCTATTTTAATGACTCCATCACCTTGGCAATGTTCGCATCTTCCGCCTTTGACATTAAAAGAAAATCTCCCTTTATCATAGCCTCTTAGTTTAGCTTCTTTTGTTCTCGCGAACAAATCGCGTATATGGTCAAAAACACCAGTGTAAGTTGCAGGATTTGATCTAGGAGTTCTTCCTATTGCTGATTGATCGATATCAATAATTCTATCAAAGATTTCATAATTTTCTAATTTTTCAACTTTTCCTGCCATTTCATTTCTTCTTGTAATTAAATTAACTAAATTGGTATATAAAACATCATTAACCAAAGAAGATTTTCCTGAACCAGAAACTCCTGTTACAACAGTGAAACAACCAATAGGAAAATCGACCGAGATATTTTTTAAGTTATTTTGTGACGCTTTTTCTACATGCAAGTATCCGTTCTTGTGCTTTCTTCTTGTTTTCGGAGTTGGTATTTCCAATTCTTTTCGTAAATATTTTGCAGTAATTGAATTTTTATCTTTAAGTAATTCTTTTGGTGTCCCAACAAAAACAATTTCTCCACCATGATCGCCAGCCCCTGGCCCAATATCAACAACCAAATCACTCTCTAAAATCATTTCATTGTCGTGTTCCACAACAATCATCGTATTGCCTAAATCTCTCATATTCTTAAGAGTGTTAATTAAACGACAATTGTCCCTTTGATGTAGTCCAATCGATGGTTCGTCTAAAACATATAAAACACCGGTTAATCTTGAACCTATCTGAGTTGCTAATCTAATTCTTTGAGCTTCACCACCAGACAGTGTTCCCGCTAATCTAGATAATGACAAATAGTCTAATCCTACATTTATCAAAAACCCTAGCCTAGCTTTCATTTCCTTTAATATTGGTCTAGCTATTTCGTGTTCTTTTTCAGTTAAATTTATTTTGTCTAAAAATTCTACTAAATGAAGAATACTTAACTCTGACAATTCATGAATATTTATCCCGCTTACATAGACTGATAAAGCTTCTTCATTCAATTTCTTACCATTACATGTTTCACACTCAATATCATTCATCATTGACTCAATCCAGTTTCTTATCGCTTTTGATGTCGATGCAAGGTATCTTCTTTCTAAACTAGTAATTACACCTTCAAAAGGTTTTTTTGAATTAAAATACATATTACCTGTTCTTGATATATATCGGAAATTGATATCTTCTTTAGACCCGAATAGAAGAATACTTTTTTGCTTTTCTGTTAAATCTTTAAAAGGTTTATCCAAAGGAATACCCAAAGAAACTGCTGTTTGTTCTATTTGTTGATAGTAAAGAGAATCCATATTTGCATATTTGCGAAAAACATTTTCTCTCAAACTTAGATTTTGATCCGGCAATAGCAAATTAGGGTCAATTTTACGTTTGAATCCTAATCCAGCACAAGTTTCGCAAGCTCCATAAGGGGCGTTAAATGAAAATAATCTAGGTTCAAGTTCAGGGACAGTAAAACCACAAATAGGACATGAGAAATGCTCACTGAATAAATGTTCTTCTTTATTTACTAGAATTTTAACATGACCAGAACCTAATTTAGAAGCGACTTCTAAAGAATCATATAGCCTTGAAGTTATACCTTCTTTAACAATGACACGATCAATAACTACATCGATATCATATCTAAGGTTTTTGTCAAGTTTGATTTCTTCATCTAATTCGTGTTCTTCTTTATTAATTCTTATTCTTGTATACCCATCTTTTCTTAAACTGTCGATGGTTTTTTGATGAGTACCCTTTTTACCTCTTACGACTGGCGCTAAAATAATAAGTTTTTCTCCATCAAATTCTAATACTTTGTTTGTCATTTCTTGTATTGTTTGAGATTTAATTTCAATATGATGCGTCGGACAATATACTCTTCCAATCCTAGCATATAACAACCTAACATAATCGTATATTTCAGTCACAGTTCCAACTGTTGATCTCGGGTTATTGGATGTAGTTTTTTGATCAATTGAAATTGCAGGTGATAAACCTTCAATCGAATCTACATCAGGTTTTTCCATATTTCCTAAAAATTGTCGAGCATAAGAACTTAATGACTCAACATATCTTCTCCTGCCCTCTTCATATATTGTATCAAATGCCAAACTGGTCTTTCCCGAACCGGAAAGACCTGTCATAACAATTAATTGATTTTTTTTGAATTCGAGGTCTATAGACTTTAGATTATTCTCTCTAGCCCCTTTGATTGTAATAAAATCACTCAAATTATCACCCGTTCTTAATCATTTCAATAAATTCTTCTTCATTAATTATTTTCACACCTAGAGACAAAGCCTTATCGTACTTTGAACCAGGACTATCTCCAACTAAAACATAATCCGTATTACTAGAAACAGAGGAACTAACATTCCCCCCAAGTTTTTCTATAATTGCCTTGGCTTCATTGCGTGAGTAATTTAAAAGAGTTCCTGTTAACACTACTGTTTTAGAGGTAAATAATGTTTCATTGTTCATTCTACTATCTATAAATACTGTATTAACTCCTAAATTTTTAATTTTTTCTAACATTTCAAGGTTATCTCTTTGATGAAAATAATGATACACACTATTCGAAGTAGTTTTTCCAATATCTTTAATGCTCTCTAAATCTTCAATTGAGGCATTAACAAAATCAAATAAGTCATGATAATTTCTGGCTAAAATTTTAGCTGTTTTCGAACCTACATGCCTAATGCCTAATCCAAAAAGGAGCTTATCAAGATTATTGTTCTTTGAATTTTCGATAGCTATCAGAAGATTATCAACTGATTTTTCACCAAATCTTTCCTTCTTTATTAATTCTTCCTTATGTTGATTTAATCTAAAAATATCTGCGATGTTTTTTATATATCCATCATTATATAATTCAGTTAAAATTGCTTCTCCCAAACCATCAATATTATACGCCTCTCTAGACGCGAAGTGTATTAATCCTTCTAGATGTTTTGCTTCACAATTAGGATTCAAACAATAATAATCGGCTTCACCAGATTTTCTTATTAATTCACTATTGCAAATTGGACAATAATCAATCATATTAAATGCAATCTCTTGCCCTGTTCTTTTTTCTTTAATCACTCTTAATACTTCTGGTATTATTTCTCCAGCTTTTCTAACTACAACACGGTCTTTTATATGAATGTCGCGATCATTAACAAAATCTTCATTATGCAATGTTGCCTTTGAGACTAAAGAACCAGAAATCATAACTGGTTTTAATTTAGCTACTGGTTTGACTACGCCAGTTCTACCAATTTGAAAATCGATGGCCTCTAAAATCGTTTCAACTTCTTCTGCTGGAAATTTAAATGCAGTAGCCCATTTTGGAAACTTAGAAGTATATCCAATTTTTTGATATAAGTTAATCTCATTGACTTTAATCACAACACCGTCGATTTCATAATCTAAAGTGGGTTTCAAATTACTAACTTTTTCAATAAATTTGATTACTTCTTCTATGTTTTCACAAAGAACAGTATTTTCATTAACTTTAAATCCCAGTTTTTGTAAGCTTTGTAGTATTTCATAGTGGTTTGTTTTTTCAATTCCATATCCATAATATATAAATGCATCAAGATTTCTTTTTGCGACAATTTTTGGATTTAGTTGTCTAATACTTCCGGCCGCTGCATTTCTAGGATTTTTAAAAGGTTCCTCTTCATTCGCCATTTTTTCTTGATTAATTTTGTTAAAGCTTTTCTTACTAAGAAAGATTTCTCCTCTAACTTCAAGTGGTTCATTAAAATCTATTTTTAATGGTATTGATTTGATGGTTTTTACATTTTCTGTTATATCTTCACCAAGAATTCCATTACCTCTTGTAGCTGCTCTTTCGTAATAGCCGTTATTATATTTTATAGAAACTGACAGTCCATCTATTTTTAAGTCAACAGTGTAAGTGTATCTGTTTACGGCCTTTTTAACCTTTTTATCAAAGTCTCTAAGTTCCTCAAAACTAAAAACGTTATCTAAAGATAACATAGGAATGTCATGATTTACCTTCACAAATTTTTCGCTGATCTCTCCACCAACTCTTTGTGATGGTGAGTCCGGTGTTCTAAATTGAGGATTCTCGTTTTCTAATTTAATTAGTTCTTGCATTAATTGGTCGAACTCATTATCAGTTACGCTAGGATTATCTAGAACGTAGTACTCATAACTGTATTTATTGATTAAATTTTTTAATTCCTCGATTTTTTTAAAAATATCCATTATTTCTTCACCACCTCGTAGCTAGGATGATCTTTAATTAATATCTTAATTCCGATAGGATTAGGAAAAGCCACGCGAATTTTATCGTCTTCTATAGCCACAACAACACCCTTACCAAAAGTCTTATGTTCAATTTTATTCCCAACGCTTACATTTCGTTCTACTTCGTGATAAGTATATTTACTTTCATCAAACTGGATCGCTTTTCTTTGCAACGGCTTATCAAAAATTTCCTTTTTCGGCTGATACACGCCTTTTCTTTCAATATAATCTTCTTCAATTTCTTCAATAAATTGCGAATCGAGATTTTCCATGTATCTTCCATACATAAATCTAGTCCGACAATTAGTCAAAAAAACATAATCCTTAGCTCTTGTAAGGGCTACGTAAAACAAACGTCTTTCTTCGTCAACATTAAAAGATTCATGCAAACTCTGACTAGATGGAAATAGTGTCTGCTCTAAACAAGTTACAAAAACTACTTTAAACTCCAAACCTTTAGCAGCGTGAACAGTCATTAGGCTAACATATTCTCCTGCATCATCTATCTCTTGGGCTTGTTCATGCAATGCCAAATCATTCAATAAATTAACTAATATCTCATAATTAGAAAAATTAATATCATATCCTGAAATCTTTTCCATCATGAGACTCTTAAATTCGTTTAAATTATCAAGTCTTCTTTCCGATTGAAAACTTTTATCCAAAGTTGAATCATCATTTTCAAGCATTGCCTTATATCCTGTTTTTTCAATTAATTCATCATATGTATCTAGTAAAGATTGCTGGTTTATTTTTTCCTTTAAACTTACAATTGTATTTTTCAGATTAAGTAATGATTCCTTAGTTTTGCCTTTTAAAATCTCACTTTGTTCATCAATAACATCTATTAATTTTAGATTATTCTCTTTTGCTTCATCTACCAATTTGGCAAATGTAGCATTACCCACTCCGCGTTTTGGAGTATTATAAATCCTTGAAAAAGAATAATCATCTCCCATATTAATAATGAGATGTAAATAAGCAATTACATCCTTAATTTCTTTACGTTTATAGAATGATATGTTACCAATCACTCGATGCGGAACATTATACTTCAAAAATATATCTTCAAATCTTCTGCTCATGGCATTATTGCGATAAAGTATAGCGATATCGTTCAATTTAACGCCATTTTTCCAGAAATTTTTTATTTTTTCATAAACATAATAAGCTTCTTCTTCATCAGTGCCAGCTTTAAAATGAATTATTTTTTCTCCCGTGCCTAAAGTTGAATATAGTTCCTTTTTTATACGATTTCTATTATTCTTAATTACCGAATTTGCCGCTTTTAAAATGGTATCTTTTGATCGATAGTTTTGATTTAACATAATTGTTAAATGCTCGGGAAAATCTTTTATAAATTTTTTGATATTTTCAATATTAGATCCCCTAAAAGCATAAATACTTTGGTCCTCATCGCCTACAATAAATAAATTTCTGTGTTTTTCCGATAAAAGTTTCACTATTTCATATTGCAAATCATTTGTATCTTGGAATTCATCAACAAGGATGTACTCAAATTTATCTTGGTATTTCTTTAAAACTTTCGGGTAGTTTCTAAATAAATCTAATACTAAAACTAATAAATCTTGAAAATCAACCAAATTGTTATTTTTTAAATAAGAATTATATAGTGGGTATAACTGCATTACCATAGATCTTATTGGTTCACCTAAATTATTAAAAGACGTATGTTGACCTTTGATTGACGCAAATAAATTTGCAGTAATCTTTGGTGAGAAGTTTTTTCTATCATAATTATGTTCTTTCATTAAGTTTTTAACAATTATTACGCTATCTTCATCATCGATTATTTGATAATCACTTTTATAACCCAAGTGATGAATTTCGCTTCTTAAAATTTTGGCTCCCATGGCATGAAAAGTAGAAATCCAAGCTCCTTCAACAGGCATTTCAATTAAATTAAAAACTCTATTTCTCATTTCTTCTGCAGCTTTATTTGTAAAGGTAATGGCTAATATGTTACCGGGGAAAATACCTTCATCTTCAATTAAATAAGCAATTCTTCTCGTTAAAACTCTCGTCTTTCCAGAACCAGCTCCAGCAACTGCCATTATAGGTCCGTGAACTTTTTTAATAGCCAAAACCTGTTGTTGATTTAAATTTTCAAGTATCTTTTCTTTCACATTATCACCTTTAAATATTATACCATAAACAGCCGTTAATAATAATATATATGAATGATATTTATTAGAAATTAACTGCTGAGCATATGTTTTGAAATCAAAAGATATTTATGAGATAATGAAGTTAGAATTAAATAAAAGGAGTGATACATATGAAACAGATTTTACCAGATTTATCTTTCAAATATAATGCATTAGAACCTTATATCGATGAAAAAACTATGGAAATTCATCATACAAAGCATCATCAAGGCTATATTACAAAATACGTAAATGCGCTTGAGGATAAAGAAGAGTTGCTATCAATGGACGTAGAAAATGTTCTGAAAAACATCGAGAACGTACCTCAAAACATTCGCCAAGCTATTATTAATAATGGTGGAGGATATTATAATCACCGTTTATTTTGGGAAGTATTAACCCCTGAAAAAACTAAGATGAGTGATAAACTTGAAACAACAATTAAAAAAGAATTTGGATCGTTTGAAAAGTTTAAAGGAGAGTTTTCTAATGCTGCGGCTACGAGATTTGGTAGCGGTTGGGCATGGTTATTAGTAGATAACTCAGGTAAACTTTTAGTAACCTCTACTGCAAACCAAGATACTCCATTTGACAAGGGAACACCGATTTTAGTTTTAGATGTATGGGAACATGCATATTATCTAAACTATCAAAATCGTCGTCCAGATTACATAAGTAATTTTTGGAATGTTGTAAATTGGGAAAAAGTATCCAAAAATTTTGAAAACGCATTATAATATATTTAAAACGCCATAAAGGCGTTTTTTTCTTGCATAATAATCATTTTTTTATTAAGAAAATGATATAATAAATTTAGAAACGAGGTGCAATTAAATGAAAAGATGTTTGATTGTCGTTGATTACCAAAACGATTTCATTGATGGCGCATTAGGGTTTGATAGTGCGATAAAAATCAAAGAAAACATTACAGAAAAAATTAGAGAATACAGATTAAGAAATGATGAAATAATTTTCACTATGGATACTCATACCAATAACTATTTAGAAACTGAAGAAGGAAACAATCTACCTATTATTCATTGCGTAAAAGGAACAAATGGCCATGATATTCAAGAGGATGTATCTTTGTTAAAATCCCCAAAAGATAAGGTTTTTGAAAAACCTACATTTCCTTCATTAGCTTTAGGTAAATATTTAGAAAAAAAAGAATATAGTTCTATTGAACTATGTGGATTGGTATCAAACATTTGTGTTATAAGCAATGCTATTATCGCAAAAAGTGCATTACCAAATGCCCATATTTTAGTAGACGCTTTGGCAACTGATTCTTATGACAAAAATTTACACAACAAGACATTAGATGTTCTTGAAGGGCTACAGATTGAAGTGATAAATAAATGAAAAAATATATCGAAACTATGGCAGTTGACTTTTATGAGCTAACAATGGCAAACGGATATTATCTTGAAGAAAAAACAGATGAGATTGTTTATTTTGATCTCTATTTTAGAAAAATTCCTGATAATGGTGGTTATGCGATTTTTGCAGGTTTGGATACTTTAATTAACTTTATAGAAAATATCCATTTTTCTAAAGAAGATATAAACTTTCTAAAAAAGCAAAATATTTTTAGTAATGATTTTTTACTTTATCTTAGTAATTTCCAATTTACTGGTGATATATATGCTTTTAAAGAAGGTAGTGTAATGTTTCCTAACGAACCTATCATTACCGTAAAAGCTAAGTTAATTGAAGCTCAAATTATTGAAACATTTTTTCTTCAAACAGTAAATCATCAAAGCTTAATTGCCACAAAAGCTTCAAGGATTAAATATGCAGCTAAAGATCGAAAAGTGTTAGAAATGGGTGCTAGAAGAGCGCACGGGCTTTCTAGCAGTATTTTGGGTGCTAGAGCAGCTTATATAGGTGGAGTTGACGGCACTTCAAACGTTCTAGCTGACCAAATGTTTGGAGTTCCTTCTGGTGGTACAATGGCACATTCTTGGATTCAGATTTTTAACAACGAGTATGAAGCATTTAAAGCTTATGCGCTTTACTATCCAAATTCTTCAACTTTTTTAGTGGATACATATAATACATTATTGAGTGGTGTTCCTAATGCTATTAAAGTGATTAAAGAAATATTACTTCCACAAAATGCTAAGAATTACTCAATAAGGATTGACTCTGGCGACTTAACGTATTTAGCTAAACAGTCAAGAAAAATGCTAGATCAAGCTGGTTTGAAAGATTGCAAGATAGTAGTAAGTAATTCTTTAGACGAAAAAATAATTAATACTTTATTACAACAAGGAGCTCCAATCGATCTCTTTGGTGTTGGTGAAAGATTAATTACCGCAAAAAGTGACCCTGTTTTCGGTTCAGTTTATAAACTCGTAGCTATTACCAAAAATGATATAATCATCCCAAAAATAAAAATCAGCGATAATGTCGAAAAAATAACCACACCTCATTATAAAAAGGTTTTCCGAATATATTCAGAAAACAATAAGGCTGAGGCAGATTTAATTACTGTTTACGACGAAAAAATTGATACATCTAAACCTTTAACAATATTTCATCCTCACAATACATGGAAGACAAAAACTTTTCATAATTACTCAATAAAGGAATTACAAAAACCTATTTACATAAATGGGAAAAAAATATATAAATCTCCAACACTAAAAGAAATAAGAGAATATGCTTTTTCAGAACTAAATAGCCTTTGGGAAGAAGTTCGAAGATTTGATTACCCTCATGAATATAATGTTGACCTTTCAGAAAAACTATGGAATATAAAGCAAAATCTAATTAAAGATAAATAAAAGAGACGAAATCGTCTCTTTTTTAGTTAAATGATGATTTAAGTTCTACAATTCTATTAAAAATGTAATTTCCTTTTTTAGAATCATAGTCGGTGGCAAAATATCCTTTTCTAATAAACTGGAATCTTTCCAAGGATTCAGTATCTTTTAATGAAGGTTCAATAAATCCATTAAATGTTTGCCATGAATTAGGATTTAATCTAGAAAATAAGTCTTTTTTTGCATCTGAATCTAATAAAAGCGGCTCAAATGTATTAATTTTTGCCGGTATAGCTGTAGTAGCTTCAACAAAGTGAATATTCCCATTAGGTTTTCTTTCATTGAACCCACTGCCAGACTTTGTCAATTCATCATAGGTACAGTGAAGTTCTTTAACAGAACCATCTTCATTGTATAAAACATCATTACATTTAATAAAATATGCATGCATCAGCCTCACTTCTATACCTAAAGACAATCTTTTCCATTTTTTGTTAGGTTTTTCTTCTAGGAAATCTTCTCTTTCAATATATAAATTCCTGCCAAAAGCAATTTTTCTTCCCCCCAATGCTTCATTATCATTATTGTATTTAACTTCAATCCATTCAATTTTGCCTTCTGGATAATTTGTAATGATTACTTTTATCGGATCTATCACAGCATTAACCCTTTTTACTTTTCGATTTAAATCATTCCGCAAAGAAGTTTCTAGCATTTCATTTGAAACAGTTGAATTTATTCTTGACAATCCAGTAGATAAAACAAAATCTATAATAGATTCTTTTGTATAGCCTCTTCTTCTTAAGCCTGCCAAAGTTGGCATTCGCGGATCATCGTATCCTCTTACCATGTTTTCATCTACTAATTGTTTTAAATATCTTTTTGACATAATAGTGTTAGTTATATTCAGTCTTCCGAACTCATATTGATGTGGGACATGTTCCATTTCGCATTTTTCTACAAACCAATCATAAAGGACTCGGTGATCATCATATTCAAGTGAACAAAGTGAATGAGTTACACCTTCAAATGCATCTTGTAAAGGATGGGCAAAATCATACATAGGATAAATACACCATTTATTTCCGGTATTATGGTGTTCGATATGAATTATTCGATATATGACTGGATCTCTCATGTTCATGTTTGGCGACGACATATCTATTTTAGCCCTTAAAGTCTTTTCGCCATCCTTAAACATACCATTTTTCATTTGTTCAAATAAACGTAAATTTTCCTCTATAGACCTATTTCTATATGGAGAATCTTTTCCTGGAGCCGTTAATGTTCCGCGATATTCTTTCATTTCTTCAGCGTTTAAATCGCATACATAAGCTAACCCTTTTTTCACCAATTTTACTGCCAATTCATAGGTGGCTTCAAAATAGTCAGAACCAAACAAAACTTTAGCTGGCGTATAACCTAACCATTCTATATCTTTTTTTATTGCTTCAACAAATGAACTGTCTTCTTTTACTGGATTTGTATCATCAAAACGAAGATTAGTTTTTCCGCCAAAATGTCTTGCTAATTCAAAATTAGTTATGATTGCTCGAGCATGACCTATATGCAAATATGCATTCGGTTCAGGCGGAAATCTCGTGATGATTGTATCCACTTTCCCACCATTTAAATCTTCTTCCATAATC
Organism: Candidatus Izemoplasmatales bacterium; assembly: GCA_032251215.1. GTDB lineage: Bacteria > Bacillota_I > Bacilli_A > Izemoplasmatales > Hujiaoplasmataceae > UBA2289. The sequence goes on along the minus strand of JAVVFA010000007.1, from coordinate 6,837 downwards.
GTTTTAATAAAATTAGATGTGATTTCCATGGTTTTATCCCTCCAAATTTACTCTTGATTGACCGTTTAGTAATAAATCATCAGCTTTGCCTTGTTTTTTATATTGAAAATATCCTGCTGAAGCTATCATTGCTGCATTATCAGTACAGTAAGCCATTTTAGGAAAATAAACAGGAATATCTGTTATTTTTTCCTTCATTTTTCTTCTTAAACCTGAATTAGCAGCTACTCCTCCAGCTACAATTATTTGTTTTACTTTAAAATGATTTTTTGCTTGAATTGTTTTATTCACCAAAACATCCGTTACCGCTTCTTGAAAACTTGCGCAAAAATCTTCTATATTGATTTCTTCATTTCTTTGTAACATATTATGATGAACATTGATAACATGTGACTTTAATCCAGAAAAGCTAAAATTAAAATCTCCACTATCAACCATTGGTCTTGGAAAATGCAAAGTATCTTTTCCTAGATTAGCTTTTTTATCCACGATTGGTCCGCCAGGATAAGGTAAACCTAAAACTCTCGCAACTTTATCATAAGCCTCTCCAACAGCGTCGTCTTGAGTTTCTCCTAATTTTTTAAAATCATAATGTGCTTCCATCAAAATTAACTCTGTGTGTCCGCCAGAAACAACTAGTGCTAATAAGGGGAATTCCATACCATTATCAATGTAATTTGCATATATGTGCCCGGCAATATGATGGACACCTACTATTGGTATATTATAATTCAAACTTATTACTTTAGCTGCGTTTACCCCGATTAATAAAGAACCTATCAATCCTGGCCCTTTTGTGACAGCAATTAAATTAATATCTTCATAACTTAGTTTAGCATCGCTTATAGCCTTATCAAATACATACGTTATACCTTTAACGTGCTCTCTAGAGGCTATTTCAGGCACTACTCCACCATATTCTTTATGAATATCTATTTGAGATAATACTACATTGGATAATACTTCTTTCCCATCTCTAACAACACTGACACTAGTTTCATCACAACTAGTCTCAACCCCTAAAACATACATACTAATCACTTCCTAATCTTTTATACATAAGTAAAGCATCTTCACCGTTATTGTAATAATTCTTTCTTACAGCTACTTGACTAAATCCACACTTCTCATATAATTTCATTGCTGCTAAATTCGAAGGCCTAACTTCAAGTGTTATTTCCTTTACTCCTAATTCATCTAATTTTTTAAATATAAAATATAAAAATTTATTACCATACCCTTTATTTCTAAACTCCTTCAAAATAACCAAAGAGTTGATTTGAGCCTTATCTTCATCAACCCAAAGATTAATGTAACCTAAAACATCTTTACTTACGAGTATATAAATATGAATAAGCGGATTATTAATCTCATCTTCAACTTTTGAAATAGTAGTGAAATTATGAAAATACTCATTTTCATATTTTACTATTAAATCAATATCTTCAATAACTGATTCTCTAATTGTTATTTTCATTTCTAAGATTTCTTTCCGCTTCTGTAATCCTCAAATAATTTGGAGTTAAATTGTGAATATCCTCAATTTTGATTAATAAATTTGAATTTAAGATTTTTCCAATCTGAGGTTTACCATCTTCAATAATATCATAATCTATATTTATGTCGCTTTGATAATTTTCTATATTATCCAGCACATCTTCACTTATTTTCTCCAGTTTATTATCAACATTGCGATATAAACCCATAAATGCATTACCTCTTCTCGCATCAATAAGCGCTAAAACATATGGGTTGTTAGAGTGGGAGGCTATCAAAGCTAGAGAAGATACTGTATATACTTCTAGATTGTTGAGATACCCTATCATCTTAGCTACAGTAACACCAATTCTAACTCCTGTGTAACTTCCTGGACCAATACCAATAATAATTTGATTAATATCAGAAAGTTTCAATCCCTCTTTATTTAGAATGTTTTCTATAAAAGGTATAATCGTTACAGAATGATTGTTAATACCTTCTTCATATACAAATTGTTTCTCAACGCCATCAATAATCAAAGATAGATATATATATTTAGTTGCTGTATCTATTGCTAATTGCTTTAACAATTTTTTCATATGTACCTTCTCCTTTTATCGTGACATCTCTAGTAAATTCATCAATAACTCTAAAGTCTATTGAAAGTATTTCTTTTGGCAACATCGTTTGAATATATGGGTACCATTCTATTACACATATCCCATCCCCATATATAAACTCGTCTAATTCATAATCATAACCAATATCTTCAAGTCGATAAACGTCCATATGATATAGTTGATAATTACCGTCATAGATCTTTAAAATAGTAAAAGTTGGTGAATTTAAATTATCTGAAACACCAATGTATTTTGATAAATATTTTGTAAAAGTTGTTTTACCAGAACCCAAATCACCTGTAAGTCCGATAATAATGCCTGGGAAAACATATTCAGATATAATCTCAGCTAACATTTGGGTGTCATCAACTGAATTTAGTCTTATTTTAACTTCCAATTTATATTCACTCTTTCCTCAATTATTTATAGTAAAATTATATCATAAAATATGCAAAATCATATCAAAATCAACTATATATACCCTTTTATTAAACTAAGCTTATACAATATTAGTTAATAAATTTCTTTATGTGATATAATAATTATTGATGATTCAGGCAAAACAAGGAGCTAACTATGTTTCTAATAATTCATAATCCTTTATCAAGTAATAGAAAATCTAAAAAAACTACTTTAAAATATGTGAAATTTTTTAAAAAATATAAAATACCTTTCCGTTTACGTTCAACCTTAAAAATTAAGGATTTGAATGCTTTTCTTGATAAGAATGAAAAAATCACTGATATTCTTTACTTGGGAGGAGATGGTTCAATTAATTATTTAATTAATAATGTAAATATTCAAGAGATTAAACAAAAAATTTATTTGGGTAAAAGTGGTTCAGGAAATGATTTTCTTAGAACTTTGAAAAAATATAAAGAAGCAGACATCACAATAGGCCAAGCTAAAACCAATATTGGGGCAACCAAATTTATCAATGGTTGTGGATTAGGCTTCGATGGTTTAGTATGCCATTATGTCAATAATGACAAGAAAAAAGGAAAGTTATCATATTTTATCAATGTTTTCCGTTCCATTGTCAAATACCAACCCGTAGAAATTGATTTAACAGTTGATAATCAAAAATATCATTTCAAAAAGGTTTTTATATCAGCTATACAAAACGGTAAATATTTTGGCGGTGGCATGAAAGTATCACCTGATGCTGATCCAAGAGATGAAAAATATGTTATCTGTGTGGCTCATAATTTATCAAAACTCTTTTTACAACTTGTTTTAGTTATTATATATCCAGGTTGGCATAGAACTTTAAAAAGGAAAGTTAAGATGCTTTCTGGGACAAATATTAAAATTTACCATCAGCACGAAACCTACTTTCAAGCTGACGGCGAAGTTATGGGTAATATCAGCCAAGTTGAAATTAGCCCTTATGAAAAAAGAAAATTTTACGCTTTCAATAAAAAAGATTTTAAAAATAAATCAGCCACTTAATAAATTGTGGCTGATTTTTTTTTACTTCTTTTCAAGCTCAGCTTTTAATTTTTCGTATCCTGGTTTTCCCAATAAAGCGAACATGTTTTTCTTATACGCTTCAACTCCAGGTTGATTAAACGGATTAACCTCAAGTAAATATCCGCTAATACCAACAGCTAATTCGAAAAAGTAAACTAAATAACCGAACGTATATGGATTAATTTTTGATACGTTTATAACGATGTTCGGAACCCCTCCATCTTTGTGGGCTAATAACGTTCCTTTTAGAGCTTGACTGTTTACATAATCTAAACCTTTATGTTTTAGGTAATTTAAGCCATCTAAGTCTTGATCGTCTTCTTTAATTTCTATATCTTTTTCTGGGTCTTGAATATTTATGACAGTTTCAAATAAGATTCTTTGCCCATCTTGAATATATTGACCCAATGAATGCAAATCGGTAGAGAAAGATGCGCTAGCAATAAATAAACCTTTGTGATCCTTACCTTCCGATTCACCAAATAGTTGTTTCCACCACTCAGAAAAATAAGCTAGCTTCGGTTCATAATTTACTAGCATTTCAATATTATATCCTTTACGATACAATAGACTTCTTAAAGCTACATACATATGAACATCATTTTTATAAATATTATATTTGTCATATTCTTTTCTCGCGGCTTTGGCGCCTGACAGCATTTGTTTAATATTAACACCACTAGCCGCTATAGGTAATAACCCTACTGCCGTTAATACAGAAAATCTGCCGCCAATATCATCAGGAACCACAAATGTTGTGTAGTTATTATTGTTTGATAATTGTCTTAAAGCTCCTTTTGATTTATCAGTAGTAGCATAAATTCTTTTTGCCGCTCCATCTTTACCATACTTATCTTCCAATAATTTTTTCAAAACCCTAAAAGCTATCGCCGGTTCAATCGTAGTACCAGATTTTGAAATAACATTAATTGCGAATTCTTTATTTTTCAAGTGATCAACTAATTCATTCAGATATGTACTAGACATATTATGTCCAGCAAAAAGTATTTCAATGTTTTTTCTTTTAGGGAAATATGGTTTTAGATATTCGACAGCTGCTTTTGCTCCTAAATACGAACCTCCAATACCGATAACCACTAAAATCTTAGCTTGCTTCCTTATTTGTCTTGCTGCTTCATTTATTTTATCAATTTCTTCTAAATTAACTTTATTTGGTAAATCTAACCAACCCAAATAATCATTGCCTTCACCAGTTTTATCTTCCAATTTCTTTCTGGCATTTTTAATCTCTTTATTGATATTTTCTAAATTTTCATTTTCAATAAATGATAAAGCGTATTTATAGTCCAAACTTAAATGTTTACTCATTTTAATATTCCTCCTAATTACAAAAATATTATAACACAAAATCTGATATTTTTAGCTTCTTAATATTAAATGTGATAATAATTACCTATGTTTTTAAAAAAACAATTCAAATTTACAAAATTTGAATTGCCTTTTTCAATTATTATCTTTTTGATACTTTTCTACCCATGCTTTCAACTGAGTTTCAAAAGGTTTAAAACCACTTGTTACTTCGGTAGATTCTCTTTTTTTACGTCTTTTCTTATTTTGGGTTTTATAACTTAAGCTTATTTTGTCATTATCAACTTTTATAACCTCTAAAGTTACTTCATCCCCGACACTAAGATAGTCTTCTATACTTCTAACGTAGCCATCACTAATTTCAGATATATGAACTAATCCATCTATCTCATCATTAATTTTTACGAATGCACCGTATGGCTTAATGTTAGTTATCCGACCTTTGACGATGTCACCTTGTTTCATATTTAACACCCCTCAAAGAAACTGTAAATATTATAACATATCTCGATTTTTTTTCAAGTAATAAAGTTCCTCATGCTTTTTTAAATAAAAAAAAAAGAGCAACTTTAGTTGGTTACTCTTTGTCTCCCACTGCATTATGTGCTATAGAACTTGCTGCGGCTGCGGCGATCGCCCCAATAATGTCATCCATAAAAGTATGACATTTGTCTGAATCTTTGCCTGATTTGTCTAGTTCGCCGATAATTCCTGGTTTGACCTTATCTACATAACCAAAATTAGTTAACCCGATAGAACCATAAACATTAGTAATAGATAAAACCAAAATTTCATCAATTCCATATAATGGGTTGTCTTCACTAACCAAAGTTTGTAAAGGCTCAGATAACATTTTTTTCTCAGCTAACATATCCAATTCTAATCCAGTAACTATTGCATTTTGTACTTCTCTTTTGTCTAAAACTCTGCCAATAGCAGCTAAACATAAATCAATCGTTATATCTGGTATATATTTTTTTTGCAAATCATAAACAATATCAGCAATTCTATCTAGCGTAACTCCACGCTCTTCAAGAAGATTTACGCAAATCTCTTTCATGCGTTTTTGTTTTTCTACCATATGTGTTCTACTCCAATAACCCCTGGAACTCTTTCTAATAAAGTATCTTCAATTAATTCAGACATAGTAGAATCAAATCCAGCACATCCAACACAAGCTCCTTGAAGTTTAACATAGACTATTCCATCTTCAAATTTAACAAATTCAATATCACCGCCATCACGATTGATGTACGGTCTAATTAATTTTATAACTTCTTTTATCTCTTCGATAATTTCTTCATAATTCATAATAACACCTCTATTCTACAATAATTTTGCCTTTATCATAATTTGGATTTTTTAAAATATAATAAGCACAATTAGGAGCACATGATTCCATAATATAATCAGGAATTGTCTGGTAATTATCTTCAGAAAAACCTTTTAATCTTAAAAGTCCACCCGAATAATCGCCAACAACGTAAGGGTAGATATCAAAAAATTCCACATATCTTTTGTTAAAATCATCTAAAACAAAAGCTTCACGAAAATTTTTAACTAATTCAAATTCACCATGAACTGATTCAACCATTTTACTTCACTCCTAGCATTAGTATTTTATCATAAACCTCATTAATTATTAAATATATTTACCTAAAAAATGAAAAAACCAAGAGTCTGTCTCTTAGTTATTTCAATCAAGCATATAATCAGATTTTTCAAGAACAACAACAGCCTCACAAAGAATTCCTTCTTTTCTACCAACAAACCCCAAGCCTTCAAATGTCGTTGCTTTTACTGATATAAGCTTAACGTCACAATTTAAAATTCCTGCTATATTTTCTCGTATATCTTTAATATATGATCTGATTTTAGGACTTTCTAAAGAAACCATAGTATCAAGATTTGATATTTCATAACCTCTTGAATTAAT
>JAVVFA010000006.1:0-23890 GCA_032251215.1 Candidatus Izemoplasmatales bacterium | reverse complement strand
AAATGTAGTTCTCGCTATGGCGATAACCATCTTTTCAATGTTTTTTATTCCGATGTTGCCAACAAATTATCAAGTATTTTCATTTATCGTTATTTTGACATTGTTAATGATTCCAATCTCAATTTATAATATTAGTTATCAAAATATTACTGCTGATATATTCCCAATGAGAAGAGCTAGAATATTATCTAAAAGAAGTATCTACACAATTATATTTACAACTACCATTACTATTACTTCGGGATTAATATTCAGGTATTTTGCACAAGAAAACAGTGAATATATAAAAATATATCGTATCTTTTACATCATGGCATTTGTTTTTGGATTAATAGCTTTCTTTGTTTTTAAAAAGTTATATTATGTACCTGTAGAAACAAAAGAACCTATTAAATTTAAAGGAAGCTTTAAGAAAGTATTTAAAAACAAACGCTTTACTAAGTTTGTTTTAAGTTCAACAATATTTCATTTTGGGTGGCAGATGGGGTGGCCTTTGTTCTCTATTTACACCATAAAAACATTAGGAGCAGATGAGTTTTGGTTATCATTGATTACTGTAGGATCTGCCATTGTAATGCTTTTGTCACTTCGTATATGGCCAAGATTAATTGAAAAATACGGAAACGAGAAAATTGCATATATATGTACATTTGGAATGGCTATTACACCAATCCTGTATGTAATATCCAATAGTCTTTTTGTCCTTGTAATATTTTCCTCCTTATCAGGAATATTTACCTCAGGAACGATTACTGTTTTATTTATCGATATGTTAGAAGTAGTTCCTGAAAAAAATAGAATTATCTATGTGGGATACTATAATGTTTTAACCAATATTACATTAGCAATATCGCCTTTAGTAGGACATTATTTTTATAATAATTTAGGTATCGTATATGCATTGATTATAACTAGTGCATTTAGACTTTTAGGCGGTTTAGCATTTATGATTAGAGAGCGATCAGAAAGAAAGTATAAATTGATTGGTGACAGTACTTTCGCTTGAAAAAGAAAAAAAGGCTATAAAGTTTTTTTGCGTCGATATAGATATTAGGTTTTGAATATATCTTGCGGTATTAAATGTGTGTAATATTGTTTTATAATTAATCTTTTTAATAGGGGCATATCACAAATAGTTGCAACTAATGTTATAAATAGCTTAGCAAAGGGAAATATCTCATATTTCTCTTTTGTTTTTTCATATCAATATTGTTAACAATATATAAAAAAACAGCAATCCACATATAGGATTGCTGTTCTTATCTGTCATCATTATATCATATAATTCCCAAAAAGAATAGTCTAGTAATTTCTTTTTAAAACTTTATAATAGAATCAAAGTAAGGATTAATAAGGGGGATTTTAAATGTTAAAAGTTATTTATAATAGGGTTATGGATTCTAAGAGAATATTTTTTTTAATTAGTCTCCTCTTAGTTATAATTTATTTGTGTCAATTGTTAATACCATATATCTTTAGCGATTTTATTGGTGTAATAACAAGAACTCCTTCTGCGAATATACCCCTTGAACCAGTTGGGTTTATTTTAATATTAACCATATTTTTGATGGTTAGTTCATATATCCATCATGTAATCTCGGAGATATTTATTTCGAAAATATCTTTTAAATATATTATAGATATTGATAATAAATTGGAACATATTCTTTAAGAAAAACTGAAAAATACAATCCAGCTTATCTAAATAACAGAATATTCAATGATTTTACCTATGAATTTGAAGAAGGGAAAATCTATTGTTTAAAAGGCAAAAACGGAGAAGGCAAATCAACATTTATAGATTTATTGCTAGGACTGGATCTTAACTTTAAAGGTGATATCGAATATAACACCTCAAATATCAGAAAACTAGATATGATAAATATTAGGAAAAACCAAATATCCGTTATTGTTCAAGAACCTAGGATGCAGAGACTATCTGTTAAAGATAATATTACTAGAGGCATAAGAGAATATTCAGAAGAATCACTAAATGAGCTGATTGATATCTTTGGTTTAAGAGGAATAATTGAATTGGAGGAATCTCTTTCTTTATCTGGAGGAGAGAAAAAAAATAGCTTTAGTAAGGGGACTATTGAAAAAATCTTCATTTATGATATTAGATGAACCAATATCAGCGCTAGACGCTAATAGTATAGATGTATTAAAAAAAGAGATTACTAAACAGAAATCTAATGCAATCATTGTCGTAATAAGTCATAATGAAGAGATATTTGATATAGTTGATGAGTTCATTTATTTACCAAAATCATTTATGAATCACAACAGCATCACTTGATTGATATTTTTTAAATAGGATGAGCGTAATAATTGCGTATTATATATTTTTAAAATAAGCAATAATTGCATATTTAATTGTATAATAATGCAATATATAGTATAATACAAATATAGGTGGTGATTATATGTCTATAAAAGATTTAAGAAAGTCATTGGGTTTAACACAAAAAGATGTTTCTGAGTTGGTTAATATGCCACTAAGAACCTATATCAATTATGAGAATGATGAATCTAAAAAAGATACTATTAAGTATCTTTATATTAAAGAAAAACTTGAAGATTATGGCTATGTTGACGAAACACATGGAATTCTTTCGATTGATAAAATAAAAGAAATTTGTTCATTGGTGGCATCTAAATATGCTGTAGAATATGTGTATTTGTTTGGATCATATGCAAAAGATAAGGCTATTGAGTCAAGCGATATTGATTTGTTAGTATCAACAAGTATAACCGGAATGAAGTTTTTTGGACTTGTTGAAGAATTAAGGCAGGAACTAAAAAAGAAAGTAGAAGTAATTACTTTAGCCTCTTTAGAGGACAATAAAAGCCTACTTCATGACATATTGAAAGATGGGATAAAAATTTATAGATAACATAAAAGACAATAACTATTACATAAAAAAAGTTGTTACTGATTTAGAATTTTTGATAGAACATACAAAAGATCTTAACAGGGAGCAGTTTGAAAAAGATGAAGTATTGTTAGATTCTATTATGTTCCGTTTTATTCAAATTTCAGAACATATTAAGAAATTAAGCTTAGATTTCAAAGATCTTCACAACAATATTCCATGGATAAATATCATAGGTTTAAGAAATCGGATCGTACATGAATACGGGAACGTTGATTTAAATATTGTTTACGATGCGGTTAAAGAGGATATTTATTTAATCCATAGACTTTTCAAGTCAATCAAAAAAGAATTATAAGCTTCAATTTAATAAGTTATAATGAGTCTTATCACAAATAATTGTAGTTTAAGATGGATATTAAAAAAACTATTTTATTTAAGAATTGGATAAAAAGAAACACTAAAACAAAGGAGTGAAAAAATGGATTATCAAGTTGAAAGAGAATTGAACTTGTTATATATTCTTTTAGACATTGGATTCTTAACATTTTTAGGGTATATGCTTTTACGCTTTAAAAAGAATAAAGCATTTCTATTTGGTGTTGCTGGCGCAATAATCTATTTTATTGTTGACTACGGTATCTTTTATTTGTTGCTTGGAACAAGAGAAGTAGTTGGAGCTAATACATTTCTTTTCCTTTTATGGCTTTCAACAAGTTATGGATTTACTAATTTTGTTTGGATATGGTTATTTTTAGATAAAGATAAACGAATATTTGAGTGGTCATTATTGATTGTTATAGGCTGGATCGCTCTTGGTTTAATATCACAAAGTTTTGGTAATAATTTTCCTATCATTCAAATATCAAGAGGCACAGGAAGTTATCACGGATATATGGCTTTAATGTTGTTTGTTGGATATGCGATTGTAATTATAAGGAATTTGAATGAAGAAAATGATAGAATACCAATATTAAAATTATTATTCATTGGTATAATCGTCCAATTTTCATGGGAAGCAGTTTTGCTTATTTCTGGAATTAGACCACTTGAATGGAATCCTTTAATTATTAATTCACTTTTAGAAACAAACTTAGGTATACCATACCTCTATTTTATTCATAAAGCTATTATTAAAAGAAATAGTAATGAAAATCATTTAGTTTTAGAAACTGAGTAATAGGACTATATATTAGTGATTTATAATATAAAAAGAGAAATATTTTTAATTTCTCTTTTTATTTTATATTTTGACTAATTTATAAAATTAATGATTGTTGTTGGAATGCTGATCGATGATATTGTTCTTCAATTTGTAAAACCAATTCATTGAAGTGCAATTGATTGAACATATCGTCTACTTTTAAGTATAAGATTTTTTCCTTAGGAATATTATATTTTTTAAAGATACTTTCAAGAACGGTAGAATAGTTTTTATAGTGGAACTTTAAATAATCGTATTGATTTTTTTCTAAATGACGCGATCTTTTTCTAACATTATCAAATAAACTTTCTTCATTGCGAACCAAAACTATATGAATGTCTAAATCAGGAATTAGTTTCATATGTGCTTCAGCGACTTTATAAGTTAATTCAACCTCTTCATCAGTCATCATGCCTTCTTTTTTTAATAATTCCGTAAAAACTAAATTAGAGAACATTGTAGAATCGCAGATTAAGAATTTCTCATCTTTTGTTTTCCATAAAGATAAAAACAATTCGCTATAAAAAGCGCATTGGCTTATAAAAGAAAACTTCTTTTTATCAGCATAAAACAATGGTAAGAAAGGACTTCCTTCTACTGGCTCCTTTACCATTGGTACATTGTAGTATGAAGACAGCAGATGGGATAGAGTTGATTTACCACTGCCGATAGGTCCGATTATTCCAATTCTCAATTTCATCACCTCGGTAAAAATATTTTAACATATAATTTGATAAAATTATAGTCATATGAAAACTAAATGGTAAGAAAAATTTGTTACTAATTTTTATTCTATTGTCCTAATTATCACGCAAATATAATATAATGAATAAGTAAATATAATTTTTAAGTAGCAATCTAATAGAAAAATAGCTTTGATGGGAGTACTAATGAAAAGAAGATATGTCAGAAAATTATTTAGAACTAAAAAAATTTATGATCTCAGCAAAACTGATGATTTGTTTATCAAGGCGATGAGAGAAAATGCAATTCATCATTATCAAAATTGTGAAGACTATAAAAGAATTTTAGATGAAGCTGAGTTTGAACCTTATCAGATTAAAACTATGGAAGATGTTATTAATATTCCGTTTTTACCAACTCTATATTTTAAACATCATGAATTGTTCTCTAAACCATTATGGAAAATGCCGATTAAAGCTACTTCATCAGGGACTTCAACGGGTTTTAGAAGTAAAATAGCAATGAGCATCGATGATCTTTGGCGAGGATTTCAAATGGTAAGAAGAATTTTTAGTTATCATAAGTTATGGTCGATTAGGCCAGTAACTTACTTAATATTCGGTTATCAGCCAACAAAGCATTCACAAGCGGGAATAATGAAAACAGCTTATGGATTTACCTATGTTGCACCAGCTAAAAAAAGAGTCTATGGAATTAGATGGACAAAGAACGGTTATGAAGTTGACTTAGAACTAATTAAACAAGAAATGATTAAAGCAGCCAAGAAAAAAACACCAATCAGAACGATTGGGTTTCCGGCTTATACATATTTTTTATTAAAAGAAATGGAAGCCGAAGGAATTAAATTAAAGATGCCTAAAGGATCGAAGATTACTTTAGGTGGTGGTTGGAAACAGTTTTATGCTGAAAGGGTAGATAAGTTCGAGTTTTATCGACTTGTTAAAGATGTGCTAGGGATAGATGAAGAAAATTGCATCGAGTTTTTTGGAGCTGTAGAACATCCAATCCTTTATACAGATTGTAGGAATCATCACTTTCATATTCCTGTTTATTCCCGGGTAATTATTAGAGATCCAGAAACATTTAAACCAGTTAAAAACGGTCAAATCGGTTTGATAAATTTGATTACCCCAATGGTTGAAGGTACGCCTTTATTGTCAGTGATGACCGATGATTTGGGTGTATTGCATGAAGGCTGTGAATGCGGAGAAAATTCACCATGGCTGGAAATTATCGGTCGTGTAGGGATTAAAGATATTACGACCTGTGCTCAAGGTGCAGAAGAACTGTTGAAGGAGTAAAAAAGATGATTTTATATCAAGGAAGCATTTTGGAAAACCACCAACAAAAAGATATGTTAAAAACATTGAGACAGGATTGTTACGACACGTTAGCTAATGAAGAAAGCTTGTCAATTAATGAAGTGATAGATGCGTGTGATAAATTGGCTCAACAAGTAAAAAGCGGTATGTATAATGATTTGATTTTACCCTTATTAGAGGAGTTTGATATTCCCTATGATTATTTTTTAACGCACCTTCCGATGTTTGAAAAACCATCATTGCTGAAAAAAGTTGAAATTGAACTAGGGAAAGATTATGATGCAATGTGCAATTTAGATGATGAAAACATTAAAAAAAGATATCCTCTTGGCATATTGTTTCATATAGCAGCTGGAAATGTCGATGCATTACCTGCCTATTCTGTAATTGAAGGACTTTTAGCAGGAAATATCAATATTTTAAAATTACCATCAGGCGACAGAGGTGTTTCCGTTAAACTTTTATCAGAACTAATCAAAATCGAACCGAAAATTAAACCTTATATCTATGTCTTTGATGTTCCGTCAACTGAAATTGAAACGCTTAAATATTTTGCGGAAATCGCGGATGCCATTGTTGTTTGGGGTGGAGACGGAGCCATTAAAGCTGCTCGTTCAATGGCGACTGTAACAACGAAAATTATTGAATGGGGTCATAAACTTTCTTTTGCTTATGCTACACTTGATGCCAGTGATGAAGATTTACAAGGTCTTGCTCATCATATGGCAATGACTGATCAAGTACTGTGTTCTTCAGCCCAAGGAATATTTGTTGATACCGATTCTAGAGAAGAATTAGATAAGTTTGCTGAAAGATATTTTAATATCTTCGTTGAAACAAATAAGAGGCATAAACCAGTTCCTTTCGGCATGAAAAGCAAAAATGCGCTTCAACTTTATTTTGAAGAATTAGAAGCCAAAGATAGTAAGAAAAAGATTTGGAAAAAAGACGGTATCAGTGTAATGACATCTGATGACTCTAAACTGGAACTTTCAATGATGTTCAGAAGTATTTGGATCAAGATGTTACCAAAAAAGCAAATAATTCATCTTTTGAAGCCTTATAAAAATCACTTACAAACAGCTGGTCTTCTTACAGACAATTCTCAATTTGAAGAATTGAAGAATATTTTGATAAAAACTGGTGTGACAAGAATTACAAAAGGCAGTGATATGTCAAGAATAATTGTTGGCGAAAGTCATGATGGCGTTTATCCTTTAACACTATATTCAAGAATTGTCGAGACATATAAATATTCTGAAGTAAATTAATTATCAATAAGAGGTGCAATAGCATTTATCAAGATGATAGCAATAATAACGACTTCGATACTAGGATGAATCCATGTAGGTGCAGTAAAGATGGAAGGAAAAGAGATGGTTATAGATAAAACTCCCAAACAGCTAGATTAAATACATTTTTACCTAAACCACCGAAAATTGCTTTATCAAAAAAGGCTCCAAGAAAGACGCAATTGCCACAACCCAGAGTTCACTTTTTGAGGCAACATTAAGGTTAAAACTAATGGAGAAACAAGTCAAGAAAGATCAAATTCTAATTTTCTTACTTTAGCAAAGATAAATTCTACTAAACCGCCCGATACTATAGCTATAGCTACAACTACCAAAACACAAAAGCCATATAAAAAGACCGTAGCTATCAGCAAGATTATCAGGAAAGCTATGAAAATAATAATATTTTTTTTGATTGGTACATGAGGTAGATTTAATTCCATTTCTTGAGTCATAAAATCCCTGTTTTATGGTCTAATTCTCTATTTTTTGTATTTTTATGGTAAACAAAAAAAGATTATGATCTTGTCATAATTTATCATAATTGATAAAACAATATAAAAAGTATGTATTGAAAAAATGAGTCAATAAACTCAAGTATTGTCATGCATATGATAGAATGGTCTTGAGGTGAAATTCATGCAAAAGTTTATAAACTATCAATTTAAAGAAAATATTATTTTAAAAAATCATTTAGTTTTAGCACCTATGACGACTTATTCTAGTAATCCCGACTTAAGTTTAAGTAAGGAAGAAGAAAACTATTATAGTTCAAGAGGTCAAGAGTTTGGTATGGTAATTACTGCAGCTACAGCTGTAAGTAAACATGCACAAGCCTTTATGAATCAAATATCAATAATGAGTGATGTTTACTTACCTTCGATGAAAAGATTAGCTACAGCTATTAAATCAGGAGGCGCTAAAGCAATATTACAATTGCATCATGGTGGAAGAATGAATCAAGTAGGGTTATATGAAAATCAAGATATAGTAAGTGCTTCTAGTATAAAAGCAGAAAGAGAAAACGTAGCTGTTCCGAGAGAACTTTTAACTAGTGAAGTTTATGATATAATAGAAGATTTTAGAAAATCAATGATTAGGGCAATCAAAGCGGGTTTTGATGGAATTGAACTTCATGGAGCTAACACGTATCTAATTCAACAGTTTTTTAGCCCTCATTCAAATCAAAGACAAGATGAATTTGGCGGTTCTTTAGAAAAACGTTTGACTTTTCCGTTGAAATTAGTAGAAATGGCGATTGAGACTAAAAAGCACTATGCTAATGATGATTTTATCATCGGATACCGTTTAAGTCCGGAAGAATATGAAAATCCAGGTATTACACTAGATGATACCAAATTCTTGTTTAGGAATTTATCTCTACAGGCAATTGATTATATTCATTTATCATTAGGGCATTTTAAGCAGAGTTCTATTAGAGATTTAAACAATAAAGAACCAATTATTACTATTTTGAAAAAAGAAAATATTGGTAATAAGAAAATAATCGGTGTCGGAGGAGTTGAGAGTCTTTCCGATGTCTTGGAAGCCTTAGCTTTAGGCTTTGATTTGGTTGCGGTAGGGTTAGCGGCTTTAGCGGACGAAAAAGTTGTAACTCATCTATTAAATGATGAATCAATCAAAAAAATCTTTGATGAAAAATCTTTATTACCAGCAAATATGATGACGAGAATTAAAAAGTGGCGAAATTTATCTAGTAGGGGTTTTGAAATTAAATAGATTTAAATATATAAAAATAATGATAAATCAGATAAATCCGCTATATTATAGTTATAGTTAAAATTTTATTGTTACATGAGTTTGAAATCAAGGAGAACTAGTCGAATGAAAAAATTTATTGAACAAATCAAAGGTGGAACTTTATTTATCAAAAACAAAGATAAAGAACTATTTTTTTGTACTGGTTATCGCGATTTAACTAACGAAATAATTACCGATAAAGAAACAAGTTTTCCTACTGCATCTGCCGGTAAGTTTTTTGTAGCTGTGGGTATCATGAAACTAATTGAAAATAAGCAATTAAGTCTTGATACAACGATTGGAGAACTTTTATCCTTTGAATTACATTTAATTGACAAAGATATAACAATAAAACAATTGTTAACACATACTTCAGGGATTCCTAATTATTTTGATGAGAAGATTATGAGTGATTATAGTCAGTTATGGAAAGATTTTCCTAACTATAAAATTAGAACATCAAAAGATTTATTACCGTTATTTATCGATAAAGAAATGCAATATCCTCGAGGTGAGAGATTCAGTTATAATGATAGTGGTTTTGTTATACTAGGAATTATTATTGAAGAGATTACCAAAAAACCATTTGATGAATATTTAGATGAAATCATCTTTAAGCCTTTAACGATGAATTCTACTGGATATTACGAATTGGATAGACTGCCTAAAAATTGTGCTAATGCTTATATTTTTGATCAAGAAAAAAATGAATATTACCAAAATATCTATTCTGTTGATGTTAAAGGCACAGGGGCAGGTGGCGCATTTACTAATGTTATTGATGTCAGTAAATTTTGGGATGGAATATTAAATTATAAAATACTTAAAAAAGAAACAGTTGATTTAATGTTAAAAAGACATGCTGACTTAAATGATGTAGGTTATGGATTAGGTGTTTGGCTGGATGAACAAAATAATCCTTTTTTTACAGGAGAAGATCCTGGCGTTACCTTTATAAGTTGGTGTAATCCCAAAGATGAGAAAATAATTACTATCATCAGTAATTATCGAGATAATATTTTTTCTATATTTAAAGAAATTAAAAGTTTAGGGATTTAAGGAAATGCGTTCAGTATTTCCTTTTTAATTTATGGATTTTTATGAATAAATTTCATTTAAATGACGTTTATGCATCTTTGGAGTGAAATATCGTTACATTTGACACTATTTGTGGTAAGATTGTTCGGTATTAAGAATTGTATATTCATAGAATAGGATTAATTTGATTGAATGTATGACATCTTTAAAAAAGAAGGAGTAATCAAATTAATGACATTTAAAGAGTTACAAATTATCGAACCAATTTTAAACGCTTTACAAACAAAGGAATATGAAGTTCCAACACCAATTCAAACTGAATCAATTCCATTATTGTTAAAAGGAAAAGACATTTTAGGAAGTGCGCAAACTGGCACAGGTAAAACCGCAGCTTTTGCGATTCCAATACTACAAAATCTTTATCTAGAAAAACAAAAAGAAAAATCATCTCGAGTAATCAAAGCTTTAGTACTTGCACCAACAAGAGAATTAGCTTTACAAATCCATGACAATTTTAAGGAATATGGTAAAAACTTAGATTTACGAACAACAGTTATTTATGGTGGTGTCAATCAATCAAAACAAATCAGAATCCTTAATCAAGGAATTGATATTTTGATTGCTACACCAGGAAGATTGCTTGATTTAATCCAACAGAGAAAACTTACGCTTGCCAAAGTATCAATCTTGGTGCTTGATGAAGCTGATAGAATGCTCGACATGGGATTTGTCAAAGATGTTAAAAAGATTGTTGCTATGGTTCCGAAGGAAAGACAAACAATGCTTTTTTCAGCAACTATGCCAAAGGCTATTATGAGTTTGGCTTCAGAAATTTTGAATCAGCCGGAAAGAATTCAAGTTTCTCCAGAAGAAGCGACGATTGATAAGATTATCCAATCTATCTATTTTGTTGATAGAAAGAAGAAGACCGATTTATTGATTCATCTTTTACAAAATAAAGAAATGAAATCCGTTTTAGTTTTTTCTAGAACAAAACACGGTGCTAATAGAATTGTTAAGAGTTTAATTCAGGCAGGAATCCGTTCAGAAGCGATTCACGGCAATAAATCTCAAGGCGCTAGACAAGAGGCCTTATTTCAGTTCAAAGCTAAGAATCTTAGAGTTTTAGTTGCGACAGATATCGCTGCTAGAGGTATTGATATTGATGAGTTATCTCATGTAATCAACTTTGATTTACCGGATGTTCCTGAGACATATATTCATAGAATGGGAAGAACTGGACGTGCTGGATTAGGTGGTTTTGCTATTTCATTTTGCTCGGAAGAAGAAACAAAATTATTACAAGATATTCAAAGACATATCAAAATGTACATTCCTATAGTTAAAAACCATTATTTTTTACCTACTACAAGCAATACATCTTATCAACCAAAGAAACAAAATGCTCCTAAAAAAACTAAAAGTTCTAATAATTATAGTTATGGTTACAGTAAATCATCTTTTACACAAAAAAAGAAAAAGACTGATAAAACGCAACCTAAGAATTATTCTAAATATGATACCAGGAATCAAAATAAGAAATCTTCAAATTGATCTTAAATTTATAGTATTATTAAACATTTGACAACTTAGTTACATAACTAGGTTGTTTTTTTAATTTGAATAGATTTTTGGAGTAATTGATGTATAATTAAAGATATAAGGGGATTAAAATAAAATTTTATATCAAACAAAAAGTTTTTTCTTTCAAAGATAAGTTTAGAATTATGGATGAAAATCAAAATGTTCTCTATGAGATTAAAGGAAAGTTTATGAGTTTAAAGAATAAACTCGAACTAACTAATCAAAATGGTGAAGTGTTATTGAGATCAGAACGAAAAGTACTAACGTTTCTGCCTAAATATTTTGTTTATGATCGACAAAATCAAGAAATTGCTGAAATAAAGCGATTATTTAGTTTTAGACCTAAATTCGACTTGAACATCTCTGATAAGAATTACTATGTAGATGGCAGTTTCTTTGGTCATAGCTTTGGTATCTACGATGAAAAAAGAAATATAGTTACATCGATTTCAAAAAAGATTATTTCTTGGGGCGATACTTATGAGATTGATATCCTGGATGAAGGAAATGCTGAACTATTCTTATTTGTGGTCATTATCATAGATCAAGTAGTACACGAAAAAAGAAATAGATACTAGATAGAGTGAATCATCAATAATTTAAAAGCGAAAACCGTCATATTTTTGGTAGGCTTTTGTTTTTAATGTTAAAAGGAGATTAATAGATGTTTAGAGAAATGAGAAGAAAAGATAAATTGATGACTGATTTGGATACATTAGCTTTACTTTCAAAAGGTCAAGAAGGTGTTTTGGGCACAATTGGTGATAATGGGTATCCTTATACTGTTGTAGTCAACTATGTTTACTATCATGATAAAATCTACTTTCATTGTGCTAAAGAAGGATATAAATTAAATAATATCAAAAAGAATCCTAAAGTATCATTTTCAGTTTATGATAACGTTGAAGTTATAGGAAAAGAATTGAATACAAAATATCAAAGCTTAGTTTTATTTGGTAAAGCAAAGGTTATTGATACTACTGAACAAATATTAATGGAATTAATAAAAAAATATTCAGACTTACCAAATGAGATTGCTAAAGAAATGATTGCAAAAGAAATCAATATTACTGCAGTTGTAGAAATTGAAATAGAGCATATTACGGGAAAAGCAGGAATTTAATTGATAATTTTTTTTAAAAATTGCGGATTATAGAAAACGCATTGCAAAAACAATGAAAGAGTACTATTATATTAACAGTGATCATCCTAAAGATAACTTTAGACGAGAAAGGGCATGATAGAAATGACATTCATCAACAAAATCAAAGAATTTTTTAACAAACCTAAATCTACAAAAAACGATGAAATACCTAATTATGTTTCATTAACATCTATGGAAATGAAATATGAGAAGGAGGACTATTTGGGAGCCGCAAAAGATTTAAAATTACTGTTAGAGGCTTATGGCAGACGTAAAAGAAAAAATCATCGCTATAAAGGAAGAGAGTTCATCCACTTTATTTTAAGCAATAAGCATAAAGATCTTAAAACCACTGGTTACACTCATTGGCAAAATCTAAATCAATTTATCAAGTTAAATCATACTACAGTTTATCCATATCATAAGAATAATCTTAGAAATGCTATGAGTTTTTTTAAAAAAGAAATTAAAGGTTTATCAGAAATAAAAATTTCATCATATTAGCTTTTATGTTTTTCTAAAAAACGCCAAACAAGAGCGTTTTTTTAAAAGGAAAATCAAGAAAATAAGTATTTTAAATTATTATTCATTTAATTTATGGAGGAATTATGAAAGAAGATTTTTATTATCGACTTAATCAAACCCATAAAAATCTTGATAATCAAGAATATATTAAAGTAACAACCAATTTGATGAAGTCTACTTTAAAAAAACAGATAAATAAAAAAAGATTGTTGATTATCGGTTCTGGTAATCTCAATGATTTTGATCTTGATTATTTCTTATCTGTTTTTGATGAATTGTATTTGAGTGATATTGATCTTGTTAGCGTAAAAGATTCTTTAAAAGAGAAAATAAACAATGCTAAAATAATAGTTGAACAAATAGATTATATTGGTTTTATTGAGAGTGGATTTTTTGATAATTTTCTTGATTTATTGAAAATAGATAATTTTAACAAAGTTCAAACATTTTTCGAAAAGAAATTTAAATTATTGAATAAATATCAGTTCTCTAAAAAATTAAATTGTAAATTCGATACTATCTATATTTCACCTATCTATACACAATTGCTTTATCGTCAAATCGAAGTAGAACTTAATGAATTAGTTGCTTTGGGTTTTTCTGATTTGTTCAGAAAACAGATATTAAAAGAAATCCTCCAAATGATGATTCCTATAATTGATAATTTTAATAATGAAATTTATGATTTGTTAATTGATAAAGGTATTGTTTTTGTTGGTTCAGATATATTTCTTCTAGACGATAATTCATTTTCTAAGTCAATTAAAAAGAGTATTAATGATCATGATAAAACAGAAAAGCTATATCTTGATTATCGAAATCAATATGGTTTTGGTATCGGTGATTATGGTTTATATTCACTTTCACAAAAACTAGAAATTAAACAAGAAAAATGGGTTCTGTGGGGAATAAATCAAAAAAAAACTTATGCTGTTAAGTTTTGTGAAATGGTTAAATTATAGGATTAATAAAACATATGAAAAATATATTATAAACAATGCTTGGAGGACAACAGTGATATCATCAATAAGTACATATATGAAGGTTAATAAGATAAATTTCATATTTTATCTTGTGGGGTTTATTATTTTAGGATTAAGCGTTAATTTGCTTAAAGCATCTAGTCTAGGGACTGGAGCTTGGGATACAGTGACAATAAATTGGCGGGATTATTTAAGTATTAAATTCGGTAACTCCTGGGTAACTATTGGTATGTTATCTTTTTTGGTAAGTTTTATTCTGATGATAATCGTTATAAGTTATCGTAAAAAGTCAAGATATTTATTGATGTTGATACCAATTTTTTTAGTAGCTGTTTCAATAGATTTCTGGAACTTAATTGTTTTTAAGGATCGACAAGCGATTGAAATGATTAATCGGATTATATTATTTATCTCAGGAGCCATATTTTTACCTATGGGACTCACAATGGTAGTCAAATCTTCATTTCCAGCATTTGTATTCGATGAATTGATGTTAATGTTCGTTGATATATTTCATGCCAAAAGGATAACATTTGTTAGATTGGGAATTGAATTTACGGGAATATTTATCGGTGCGATTTTCGGATATGTGACTTTTTATAATTTGGATGAATCATTGGGGGCAGTTAATATCGGTAGTTTTTTACTAGCATTTACATTAGCGCCTATTATGACTTTTTATTTTAAAATCTTTAAAGTTAAGAAATCTAATTAATGATTAAAACATACTAAAGAACAAAGTTTGGATAATCTAGCTTTGTTCTTTAGTTTTTTATATTTATACTTTTTAGTTTTTAATTAAAGTGATATCATAATAGTAAGTAATTTTAGTTAACTAACAAAACAATACTTTATTAGGCTTAACCACAATGAACTAATAAGAGTGCGGATTGAGAGGGTTTTTTATGGATAAAATTTATAATATAATTTTAGTTGACGATGAAGATGAAGTTCGTGGTCGCATCGCATCTAAAATTAGTGAAAATACTGATTTTAAAATTATAGGTAGTGCCGGTAATGGCTATGATGCAATTGAATTATTGGAAGAAAATGAAGTTGATGTTGTAATGACTGATATTCAAATGCCTTTTATCAATGGGATTGAATTAACTAGAATTATTCGCAGAGATTATCCTAGAGTTAAAGTAGTTTTTATTACTGGATATGATGAATTTAACTATGCAAAAGAAGCTATCTCTCTAAGAGTAAACGATTATATGATGAAGCCAATTACATCAAATGAAATCAACGGTTTTCTTGCTAAACTGAAACAAGAATTAGATGACGAATATAAACAGATGCAAGATATATTATTAATGAAAGAAAAGTATGATGCGCTTATTCCTGTCATCGGCGATAGTTATTTGACATCATTGATGCATCTTAATCAACTAAGTCTTAATGATATAGAAAAACTTGTTTTATATGGAATAGATGTTGATAAGTACTTACAATTTATTACTTGTCTCGTCGAAATTGATTCTAAAAAGGAAAAATCTCTCAAAGAAAATGAACAATTAAAAATCAATACAAATGAGATTTTTAAAAAGATCTTTCAAGATGCTGATTTTAAACACAGTTTGCTTGTCGCTGATGGATTAGTATTAATTTTTTCATTTGAAAACATTAACAAAAACAAAATTGATGAACTTTTAAACGAACTAAACCTTTCGACAACAGAGTTTTTAGGAGTAAGTTTAAAAATTGGAGTTTCCAAAATATTCAACGATTTCCGAGATTTTCCTGGTTCATATAGATATGCAAAAAGAGCGGTAGAGTGTAGCTGTTTATATGATTTTGGCAATATTGTTTTCTATGAAGAACTATATGATAGCGATTTAAAACAATCTTTCTTAAATGTTGATGACTATGCTACTTTTAGTCAAACTCTACAATATGGTAACGATGAAGAAATTGAGAATTTAATTTCAGATTTGAAAAATCGATTGAATAGTAGCCAACAAGTTTTCATAAAAGATTATGTAATTATTGATTTGGCTAGTTTATTGTTAAATTTGTCAGAACAAGCAAAAACTTCCATAAACGAGATTGTGGGTCTTAATTTAATTGAGGAGCTTAGTAAGTTTGATAATTATATTGAAATGCTAGATTGGGTATACGACATTTTATTGAAAATTAAAATTCAAGATAGCAGGAAACAATTATCTCATAGTGAAAATATTACGAAAAAAGCAATTAACTACATAACTCAAAATTATTATGACACAGATTTGTCTCTTGAAAAACTAAGTACTCAAATCAATGTATCAATATCGCATTTAAGTATGCTGTTCAAGAAGATTAGTGGTGTAACATTCAGTAAATATTTAATCAATGTTAGAATTAATAAAGCAAAGGAATTACTAGATACTACACAATTGAAAATTGTTGATATTTCCGAAAAAGTAGGTTATAAAGATGTCTACTATTTTAGTCATAGTTTTAAGAAAGTAACTGGTGTTTCACCAAGGGAGTATCGTAATTATGAAACCGTTAAGGAACTTTAGCATTGATAAAAAACTTAGCCTTGTTGTAATCTTGCTAGTGTTTAGCGCACTGCTTTTTTCTAGTGGATTTATTTATTTTAGAACGTACAAAACATTTGAATCAGTCGTTGAAGACAATTCTAAGGAAATTAATAAACAAATTATTTTAAATTATGAATCGCATTTTGAAGAAATAAGAGAAATTGGAAGATATATCGAAATTGAAACAAGTAAGTTAGATACTGCCAATCAAACTAATTTGTTTAGTTTGTATAATTCCTTCGCTACTCTTAATGCGGATATCATATCTATCAGTTTAGTAGACGATACAGGCCGTGTTCAAGCTACTAGTTATTCGAGTTACGTTCAGAATTCATATTTAACTGAACATGAATGGTTTATAAAAGCGATTGAAAATGAGGGTATATATTTTTTCTTAATGTCACCGAATAAAAAAGTTTTTTTGAATACAGATGAAGAAGTTATTAATGTCAGTAAGCGAATAGAGTTTTATGCAGATGGGGAAGAACGAGTAGGAGTTCTTTTAATTGAATTAAGCACCTTAAAAATTGATACTCTATCCAAGCAAAGTAATTTGGGTGAAGATGGACATATCATCATTTTTAATGATCAAGATGAGTTGATTTATTCTTCGGATTCTAATTGCATTGATTCGACTTGCTTAAGTAATGTTTTAGCTCGTGACTTAATTATTGGCGGTAAATTTGTCGAGATTAACGGTACTGATATGTATATGAGTATTAATACAATACATGGGACTAGGTGGAGAATTGCAACTTTCATCAATGTCGAAATAATTTCTTCATCACAATTTACGCTATCGATGTTATTATTTTATGTATTTATAATAACGATTGTTTTGTCTATCGTTGGAACTTCAATTTTAACCAAGCAAATTACAAAACCTTTAAATCAACTTAAAACACATATGTTAGAAATTCAAAATAGTGACCATTTATATCGGGAAGTTGATATTAAAGGTCAAAAAGAAGTTGTTATTTTAGCACAAGCATATAATGACATGATTAAAGAAATTCGTCGCCTTTTAGACCGTTTAGTTGAAGAACAGAACGAGAAAAGAAAAACCGAATTAATTGCTCTTCAAACGCAAATAAATCCGCACTTTTTATATAATACTTTAGATTCTATTGTTTGGTTAGCTGAACAAAAGGATAATGAACATGTAATTGAAATGGTAATTGCGCTAAGTCGCTTTTTCAGAATTAGTATCTCAAGAGGTAAGGATGTTATTCCAATTGAGAAAGAAATTCAACATGCGCAATATTATATTCAAATTCAACAAATAAGATATTCTAATAAGTTTGATTATACCTTCGATATTGATGAAAGTATCTTACAGTATGAAGTTGTTAAACTGATTTTACAACCATTGATTGAAAATGCTATACAACATGGGGTCCATGAAGAATATAAAGGGCAAATTCATATTAAAGCTTATCAAGAAAATGGGTTTGTTAATTTTGAAGTATCAAATAACGGATATGGTTTGACAAAACAAAAAATAGAAGAAATTTATGAAAAAATCGCCAATGATAATCATGAAAGTGTTGGATTGAAGAATGTTGTTCAAAGATTAAAGCTTTATTACGGGCCTACTTCAGGCATTGAGATAACAAGTGAATTGGATAAAAATACGACATTTAAAGTTTATTACCCAATTTTAAAGGGAGAAATATAACATGAAAAAAGTTCTAATTGTATTAATGTCATTGATGTTATTTGCTTTAACTGGATGTGGAGATAAAGATTATGAAATTCCTTTAATAATTTATGATTTTGAAGATCTTTATATGCAAGATTTTGAAGATTTAATTTACTTAGCAGACAATTATAGCGAATTTCATTTTGTTTCTTATGATTCCAAAAATTCGCAGATTATTCAAAACGAAATAGTCAGTGATGTACTGTTAAATGATTCTAATGTAATCGTAGTTAACCCAGTTGATCGTTTGGGTGTTTACCCGATTATCGCTAAAGCTAAAGAAAATGATATTTCGATTATTTTTATAAATCGCGAACCAATAAAAGAAGATTTATTGCTTTATGATAAGTTATACTATGTTGGTGCTAAGCCGGAACAATCTGCTGAATACCAAGCAGATATAATTATCGACTTGTTTGGAGGTAATCCATATGCATTGAATGAGTTTGATTTAAACGAAGACAATGTCATTCAATGTGTTATTTTGAAAGGCGAACCTGGACACCAAGATGCTGAAATCAGAACGGAAAATGTAATTGAAGAATTGCATAATGCTGGATTTGAAGTTGAAATTTTAACTGTAGAAGAGGCATATTTCTCTCAAGATTTAGCTAGTCAAAAAATGCGCGACTTATTACCTTTATACGGTGAATCGATGGAAATTGTAATAGCTAATAATGACGCTATGGCTATTGGTGCTATCAATGTTCTTATAGAAGAAGGATTCTTTGTTGATGAAAATCTTGATGAAAGCATTGATAGAGAAACTGAGACTTGGTTCCCTGTTGTGGGAATTGATGGATTACCTATCGCCGTTGAGTTAATTGAAAAGGGATATTTATATGGAACTGTTTTAAACGATTCTGAAACCATGGCTCAAGCAATCAATGAGTTAGCGTATTTACTAGTAAGCGGTTTGGATATAAATGATTTTTCTTTCGTCATTGAAGATAATAAATATATTTGGATAGATTATAAAAAAATATATTAGATAATAAAGAGTTGTAAAATTAGTTTTCTTTTTATGATAATCATAAGATTTTATAAAAAACATCATAATAAAACACATTAAAATAAAAGCGTTTTCATGATATACTTTGGGCAGTATTATAGATTCAAAAATAAAAGAAGGAGAAAATTATGAAAAAATTATTTTTATTGTTTACTGTACTTTTTGTTGGTTTAACACTAAGTGCATGTGGTGGTCAAAAAGTGGACATTGGTATTGTTCTACCAACACAAAATGAAGAAAGATGGATTCAAGATGAAGCAAGATTCAGAAGCTATTTAGATGAAACTGAATATAGTTATGAAATCTTATTCTCAGATGGAGATTCTCAAACAGAAGCTTCTAATATTGACACTCTTGTCTCTAAAGGAATGCAAGTTCTAATTATTACTGCTCATGACAGCGAAGCTGCAAAAACTGCAGTTCAAAGTGCAATCGATGAAGGCGTTAAAGTAATTGCTTACGACCGTATCATTGATTTACCAGATGTTTCTTTTTATGTAACATTTGACTCAATCGTTGTTGGAGAACAACAAGGCCAATTCTTAATTGATCAAGCAGGAGATACTACTGGTAATGAATTATACTTATACTCAGGCGGTACTTGGGAAGCAAATGCACCTTTATTCTTCCGTGGAGCTTGGAAAGTATTACAACCTAAAATTGCTGATGGTACTTTTGTTGTTATGAACGCTCCTAAAGCTGCTGATTTCATTAACAAAGCTGATTTAACAACAGCTGAAGCTTTGCAAATCATGGCTCAAGTTGACACAAACTGGGATCCAGCTGATACAACAACATTAGCTCAAAACCACGTATCAACATTCGTTCCTACAGAACATGATGCAAAAGCATTTTTCTTAGCACCAAATGATTTCACTTCTCGTGCAATCAGAGCTGAATTCATTCAAGTTTATGATGAAGTTATCATTACTGGACAAGATGCAGATAAATTATCTATCAAATCAATCCAAGATGGTAATCAATCAATGACAGTCTTAAAAGACGTACGTACATTAGTTGAAAATGCATTTAATATCGCTGACAAACTAATGAAAGGCGAAGCACTTCCAACTGCTACACATTTCTATGGAGAAAACGATGTTCCAGCTGTTCCAACAGTAGTTGTAGTTGTTACACAAGATAATCTAACAGAAGCAATTATTACATCTGGTTATTACACACAAGAAGAAATTGATAACGCAGGTCAATAAGGATTAACTTTATGATTGGTGGCATACAAGTTATGCCACCAATTTTCCTTATAAGATAATCTTTCTAAAACATCCTTATAAGTAGTAAAATATCGGAGGAAAAAATGTCAAAAACAATTTTGGAAATGAGAAATATAACAAAAGTATTTCCAGGTGTTAAGGCACTTGATGATGTGAATTTTTCAGTACAACAAGGAGAAATCCATTTTGTTGTTGGTGAAAACGGTGCTGGAAAATCGACATTAATGAAAGTTCTAAGTGGAATATATCCAACTGGAGATTATGACGGGGAAATAATTTTTAATGGTGAGATTGTTGATTTTAGAAAAATCTCAGATTCTGAAAAAGCGGGTTTAGCTATCATCAATCAAGAGTTGGCTTTAGTTCCCGAGATGACTGTATATGAAAATATTTATTTAGCCCACGAAATTAAATCGAATGGAATTATTAACTGGAATCAAACTATACATAAAGCAGCTGAACAATTAGATAAAGTTAAACTTAAAGTCAATCCAGGCTTAAAGGTAAAAGACTTGAATGTGGGGCAACAACAATTAGTTGAAATTGCTAAAGCTCTAAGTAAGAATGTGACTTTACTAATTTTGGATGAACCAACAGCGGCACTTAATGAAACTGACAGTGACAATCTTTTAAACTTGCTTGTTGAATTAAAAAAGCAAGGTGTAACTTCTATTATGATTTCACATAAGTTAAAGGAAGTTACAGCTATTGCGGATAGTGTAACCGTATTGCGGGATGGTAAAACAATCTCGACAATTAGTAAATCGGAAATTAACGAAGACCGTATTATTAAGGATATGGTTGGTAGAGAAATAAATAATATATATCCCCCAAGAGAAAAATACGTAGATAAAGAAATCATCTTAGAAACTAAAAATATCAATTCTTATGATTTTACCAGAAGCAAGAAAGTAGTTAAAAATGCCCATATTGTCTTAAGAAAAGGTGAAGTAGTCGGATTAGCTGGTTTAATGGGATCTGGGAGAACGGAATTAGCATTAACGATATTTGGTAATCCTAAAAAATATGAAACATCTGGCGATGTTTATATTCATGGAGAAAAAGTTAATTTTAATCATCCTAAAGACGCGATTAAACGCGGCATAATTTATGTATCTGAAGATCGGAAGCATGAAGGTCTAATATTAAAACAAGACGTTAAGCAAAATATCTCGATTATTAATTTATACTCTTTAGTAAAAAATGGTATTATTGACAAAAATAAAGAAATTATGGTGGCTGAAAAATATTGTAAAGACATAAATATTAAAACACCATCTATACAACAAATTGTAGAGAACCTTAGTGGGGGAAATCAACAGAAAGTATCAATAAGCAAAGGATTGTTTTCTAATCCAGAAATCTTGATTTTAGATGAACCTACTAGAGGAATTGATGTTGGTGCTAAATTTGAAATTTACACTTTAATTAATGAATTGATTAATGAAGGGATGAGCATCATTATGATTTCTTCTGAATTACCTGAATTATTGGCAATGAGCGACCGCTTATATGTTGTCGCAGAAGGTAGAATCACAGGTGAACTTTCAAAAGCAGAAGCTACACAAGAAAATGTAATGAGACTAGCGACATTATAGGAGGATAGTATGAAGATTTTAAAAAATTTAGGAAGTGCTTTAAAAAGTTTTTTTAAAGATTTAGGGCACGTTTTTAGAAAAAACATAAGGGATTATGGCATGTATATCGCCTTAGTAACGATATTTATCTTTTTTATAATAACAACTGGCGGACGTTTTATATTACCTCGAAATATATTCAATTTAATTCAACAAACTGGATATATTGCTGTAATGGCGGTTGGTATGACACTTATTATCGTTATTAGACATATTGATTTAAGTGTTGGTTCTATTGCCGGGTTTGTCGGCGCTATATTGGCTGTTCTTGTTGTGACATTTAACATGCCGGTATTAATAGCGATACCAATCGTAATAGTAATTGGTCTATTAGCTGGATTATTATCAGGTTATTTGGTTGCTAAAATTGGTATTCCGGCCTTTGTTGCAACTTTAGGCGGTATGTTTGCTTATAAGGGTTTAATATTTAATACACTGCAAAGTACCGGAACTTTAGGTATTAATGATCCGATAATAAAAGCACTAGGCAGTGGTACTATTCCTTCAATAGCAATTATCGGTGGTTTTCATTTATTGACTATTATATTAGGGGTTGTAGCAATTGTTTTATTTATTTTTTCAGAAATTAAAACAAGGAAAGAAAGAATTAAATATCGTTTTGAAGTATTATCGACAAATTTATTTATCGCTAAATTAGCATTTATTGGACTAATAGTAATGGCTATTACTTTATTGTTAGCCAGTTATAAAGGATTTAGTTGGACATTGATTATTGTATTGGTTGTTGTGGCAGTTTATCATTTCTTAACCAATAAAACCGTTTTAGGTAGACATATTTACGCTGTTGGTGGAAACCCTGATGCAGCAGAATTAAGTGGTATTAGCGTTAAAAAAATAACTTATATCGTATTTGGTTCAATGGGACTTTTAAGTGCAATGGGCGGTATAATGTTCCTTGCTAGATTAAGCTCAGCTACCTTTACAGCTGGTGAAGGTTTGGAATTGTCAGTTATTGCTGCTGCGTTTGTTGGCGGCACAAGTGCTGCTGGAGGCGTGGGAAAAGTAACTGGATCTATCATAGGCGCTTTAGTTATGGCTTCCTTAATCAATGGTATGCAAATGATGTCTTTAGGTTCAAATGTTCAAAATATAGTCAGTGGTATAATTTTAGTTTCTGCTGTTATATTTGATGTTAAAACAAGAAACATGAAAAAAATCGAAGTCTAAAAAACTAGTAATGAAATATCCCGCATTTTCTTCCTTAAGAAAGATGTTAGTATTGCACAATATTATTTGTGATCCTAACATCTTTTTAATTTCTTAGAAAATTGTATTTACATGATTATATAGTGATATAAAACGTATAATATATAGGGTTTAATAG
>JAVVFA010000005.1:15366-26362 GCA_032251215.1 Candidatus Izemoplasmatales bacterium | reverse complement strand
AATATAATCAGGAAGGTATGAAGAAATAATGCTCTTCATCCTTGAGTAATTGTATACTGAGGCGATTTGCACATTAATTATAATCTTATTGTCTAATCGTTTAATAAAGTCCATGTTTAATTCGGTGATTAAATCATAAACGCCGTTTTCATAGATATCCACTAACATTAATGATTCTGGTTTATAACTTATAATTTGTCTAACTAGTTCAGAACCGATTGACCCTCCAGCGCCAGTAACAAGCACCTTTTTACCTTGAATAAATTCGTTTATTTCTTTATTATCTAATTCTACTATGTCACGACTTAATAAATCTTCAACATTAACATCTAAAATTGGTTCGTTAGTATCCTTGCTATAATCTTTGAATGATGGTAATCTTTTGATTTTAACCGGTTTATCAATAAAATAATTAATGATTTGTTGGAATCGATTTGGTGTGATATTCACAACAGCAATAATAACTTCTTCTATATCCATACGATCAATTACTTTAGGAATTTCTGATAGCGGTCCAAAGACTGGATAACTAGAAAAAGTATTGCCTATTTTTTCTTCATCATCATCGATAAAACCAAAAATATTATTATCAAGGTTTGGATTATTTCTAATTTCATTTAAAACTATTTTACCGCCGGCACCAGCTCCAACTATTAAAGTTCTGTTACCAGTACTATAAAGGTTTCTTGATAAAAGCATATTGAGTAATCTTTTAACAATTCTTGGTGAAATCAAGAATACCAATTCCATTAAGGTTGTAAATAGAAAATAAAATTCATGGATAAAAACGAAATCTGGAATCGACAAAGTTACAATCACTATAATAAGGTTTGTTAAAGAAACAACCCAAGTTATTTTAACAACTTCATCAAGTCCAACATTTACTAATACTAAATGATATACTTTAAAAATATAGAAAACAATAAGCTTAAAAACAATCATGAAAGGTAAAATAATTATTGCGTTTATATAATCAAAATTAGGAACTTTGATTAACCATAAAGCGAAAATCGCTAACATGTAAGTTAAAGCGATACCTAAAGCATCTATTACCATAAACCCAATGCGCGATTTTTTTAGTAATTTTTTTCTTATTGCGAATTCACTTTTCTCCATAGCAAACTCCTTTAATTGATTTATAAATATAATACCATAATCCCTAAATATAATCAATGTGTTAGATTAGTTATAATAAATTAAAAATCAAAGAAGCCAATACGCAATGGCTTCTTTAAAATTCTGATTTATCAATTGTAAAGTAAAATTCAACGCCGTCTGAAACATTATTAACACCATAGTCATATCCTAGTGTTTCTAATATAGTTTTAACAATTGACAAACCTAATCCCTGGCCACCATAAGCCCTCGTTCTCGCTTTATCAATCTTATAAAAACTGTCCCATATACTTTTAATTTCAGCTTCAGGAATGTGTTCACCAGTGTTTTTAACTGATACTTTAATATTACCTAAATCGTCTTTGATTGATGTGATTGTAATCCTTCTATTACCATCAATATGGTTAATTGCATTACTTATATAGTTGCTTAAAACGGATTGCAATTGATCATAATCTGAATTAACTATTTCATCAACTAAATTCAGTTTAAAATTAATGTTCTTCTTTTCAAAGACTAAAGTGAATAATTTTGAAGTATCTTCAATTAATGATCTAACAGAAAAATCTTTGTATTTGAATTCTTTTTTTCCGCTTTCAATCTGGGATAAATTTAACAACTCTTGAACTAAGTTATTCATTTTATTCGTTTCATCAAGAATTATTTCAAGATATTCTTTTTTGGTTTCTTCATCCAAATCACTTAATTTCAAAGCTTCTCCATAACCCATTATCAGAGATAGAGGTGTTTTAAGTTCGTGCGAAGCATTAGCAACAAATTCTTTTCGCATTTGATCAATCTTATTTTTATATAATATTTCTTTAGCTAACTTATCATTGCTTAATTGCAGTTCCGTAATCGATTTTTCTAATTGGACGCTCATTTTATTAATACTATAACCTAAGTCGCCAATTTCATCGTCGGTTGTTACATCTATTCGATGAGAAAAATCCAGTCTAGATATTTCATCAGCCACACGATTAATTTCAATTATTGGATTAGTGAAACGATAACTTAAGAAATACATAACTAATCCGGCAATAATCATAAAAATAAATCCAATTAATATTGTAAAAGAGTTGAAAATTCTTATACTATCTTGAATTGAACTGAAAGTAATTGTCGAAACATAAAACATATATTCGCCGTAATCACTATCAGTAGCCACAAATAAACCTAGCATTTGATAATTCTCATGAAAATTATAAACTTCTGAATTCATATCCATCAGATACGCGTCATGTTCAGTATCGATACTGACCGACTTGCCAAAATCGAGAGTAGTATTTCTAGCCATGCTCAAATTATAATCAACAATAATCTTCGATAAAATTTCTGAAGGAATTGTATATTCACTTCCGTATAGTCTATCATATAAGTCTGGATAATCAACAAAGTCATCTACTTGAATATTTGAAGGTATAGTCTCTGTTTGGATTAAAATCTGGACACTTAAATTATATCGACTTTCAATCTCTAAAATTTTGTTCTCTAAATTACCATCATCAATATCAATTTCTTTAATTTCTTGAAAAGCTTGGATTAAAGAACTTTCACGATTATTAATATAGTAGCTCTGTAAAAAAGTGTTATTCAAGATAATTAAAGCCACAATAAAGCCTAAAATTATTCCATAAGTAAAAAGGAATAATTTAGATCTAATTGTTGATTTCATTTTCTATATCTAATCGATACCCTATACTTCTAACTGTTGAAATATAATAAGAATATTTTCCTAATTTCGCTCTCAATTGTTTGATATGAGTATCAACAGTTCTTAAATCGCCATAATAATCGTAGTTCCAAACTGCATTTAAAATTTTATCGCGCGATAATGCCAAACCTTTATTATCTATGAAATAACGTAATAACTCAAATTCTTTAGGAGTTAAGTTTATGTGTTCTTCATCCACATAAACTTTTCTAGAAGCCATATCTATTCTAATCTCTCCAAAATTAATCTCGGTAACATCTTTATTGCTCTTGCTCAATAGTTTATTGACACGAGCGACTAGTACACTTGGCGAAAAAGGCTTAGTGACATAATCATCTGCGCCTAATTTAAAACCCTTAAGTTGGTCATATTCATCGCTTCTTGCTGTCAACATGACAACTGGAATAGTTAAATATTCTCTAATTCTTTCTAGAACAAACCAACCATCGTATTTTGGCATCATAACATCCAAAATCACCAAGTCGACTTTCTTACCGGATTCAAAGATGACATCCAATGCCTCTTCGCCGTCTTCAGCTTCTAAAACTTTATAGCCTTCTCTTGTCATAAAATCAGCTAAAAGTTTACGAATTCTGAACTCATCGTCAACAATTAAAACATATGTATTCTTCATATAAACATCACATCCTTATTAAAATAAAATTCAATATACCAAAACAAAGGGGGATGGGCATACTGAATTATTTTGATTATAATATAAAATTATGTTGAATTTGTGATAATTTTAAAAATAGCCTGATCTACGTGCAATAATATTTTTGCATTAAATACTTAAAAGTATTATTCATTTTGCAAATAGTAATAATAATTATAATAATTAGAACTCTTTTTAACGTCAATGTTTGAAAGAACAGCTCCTATGATATTTGCTTTGTGTTCATTCAACTGCTTAATTGCAAATTTTGATTGTTCTTTTTTAGTTTGATTGTAAGCTACAACATAAACGACGCCATCGACATAATGGCTGATGAAACTTGAACAATTAATGATGTTTGATCAGTATATTTAGGAGAAACTAATGCAAAAGTATAAAAAATACCAAAAGCAGTTACTAGTAAAGTAATAATACTAATTAATATTATGTTATTCCACAATATTTTTGTAAGTTGTTGCAACTTATCCCTTCTGTTTCATCGTATTAATTTTTTTCTATATCTTCGTTCGTTAATGACTCCTCACTTACTAAATATTTAATGTAATAATTATATTATAAGCCTTTAAATCACGCAACTTAAGAGATAAATTTAACTGCATATTAAATTGAATTTAGATAATGTTTTTTATAAAATAATTTAAATAAAAATAATGCTTATATAAAAATATAAAAGCCAATAGCTAAAAATCCAACAATAAAGCAGTAAATACTAAAATATTTTAACTTCCCACTTCTAAAAATGTTAAATATTAACTTATAAGCAAAATATGTGGCAACCATTGTAAAAACAAAAGCAAAAGCATAGTACAAGTATTCAATGTTTGCAATAACGGTAGTCTCTTTAGTAAAATCAAAAATCATTAACCCCGTAGCTGCAATTGATATAAAAATATACATCAAGAAAGAAAAATTAAGTGCAGAAGTTATTCCCATTCCTCTTTTCAAAGCAGTTGAAGTAGTCATACCTGATCGAGAAACACCAGGGAAAATAGCTACTGCTTGCGCTAAACCGATAAATAAAGTATCTAGCCAACTAATCTTTACTTCTTTTTCAGATGTTTTAATCTTTGAGACAAAATAAATAACTATTGCAGTTAATAAAAGACCTAAACCAGCTAATAAAATTCCGTAGTTTTCCATAAAAGATTCTAATAGCGGTTTAAGAAGAATTCCTGCTATTCCTGCAGGAATACACGCAACTAAAACTTTAAGTAAATACACAGTATTTTCCTGATTCTTCTGCCTTTTAGAAGGTTTAAATACAAAAATAAAAAAAGAATTAACTAAAGCTAATAATCTTCTAAAATAAATGATAATAAATGTAGCTAAAGATCCTGTATTAAGCAATATTAAGAATAATACATTTTGATCCATATCTAAGCCGATTAAAACTTTAAGTATTTCTACGTGTCCGCTAGAAGAAATCGGTAAAACTTCAGTAATTCCTTGAACTATACCCAAGAAAATATACTTAATAAACTCAACAAATTCAAAGCCCAATCTAAAGCACCTCCATAAAGTGAAAAGAAAAAGCCGCCTTTAATCAATCAGCTTTTTCTTTACTTGCAATTTTTATTTGTATTCACTCATCCACAAACCGTGAATATTGCAGTATTCATAAACCTTGATTTCTTTTGAAAAATCAACATAAAATTCAGCTTTTGGTTCTTCTTCAGGATTAAAAGTCTTTGTATAATATTTGTCACCGTTTTCAATAAAAATCCATTGAATGTAATGTTTTTCTAACATTGGGTGTGGTACAGAACCAACCTTAATACTAATTTGATTATCACTGATTTTAGTAATAACTGGTAAATGTTTTTCATTGCCTTCTTCTGATTTTTTTGGTTTCAAAAGAATCATTTCTTCACCGCAACAAACTAAAGTAGAATCGACAGGATAAGTATAGCAAATCCGTTTGCAAATTTCACAAAAATAAATATTCATATAAAAACCTCCTTTTTTCTATCTTGATATTACCATATATAGCAAATAAAATAAAGACTTCATCAACAATAAATTATTGTTTAACTCTTCTTTTACTGCGAATCAACAAAATGATAAACATTGTTAAACTATAGAATAAACAACCAAATAAAGCGATTAATTCAAATGTGCTTTCATAAGGTTTTCCATATCCTAAAGACGGAAGCATCAAAAAGCCAAATAAAGGAATCGCCATTGTTATTGCTGTTCCGGAACCTAAAACCATCTCTTCAGCTACTGGACTTTCTAAATTACGGTCTAATCCTTTTAATAACGCTATACCTGTAGATGCTACACCGGCTAACATGCCGAATAATCCGACGAAATATTCATCTTGGTATTGATCATAAACAATCTTGGTCATATATCTAATATAGAATAAAGTTGCAAAACCACCAATTGTTGAAACTATGATTAATAACCAACCAAATTCCGCTAAGAAGTCAACAGTAATTGTAAGTACAGCACCAGTAATCATAAAATTAAAACATAACGAACTAATATTTGAAAGTATATAGTCATTAGTCATAAAATTGATATTAGTACCCTTCTTTTCAATCTTTTTCAAAATCAATTTATAGATTAAAGCGTAAGCTATACCCAATATAAAATTGAACCCTAATAATAAGTTAAATATTGTTTGACCGATATCACCTAATCCCATTAACAATCCTTCTAACAAGAATAATGTTAACCATACTAACCCATAGATAAGAAACAATATTACTACTTGCACTGTCAACCCATCCAAAACACTTATTTCTTTAACAGTATCAATTTCTATATTTGTTTTTTGAAGAGAATCATCCCAATATCTCTTGGTTTTTTCTATTCCTCTTTTTCTAGATATAATATTTATTGCAAGAACACCAATAGTACCTCCAAATACGAAACCTAAGAATGCATAAGATGCACCTAAAGCAACGCCATGGCCATTAAGCATCTCGCTCCACATACCACCGAAACTTGTTGCCAATCCTGGTCCTTGTCCAAAGCCTAATGCCAACAACATTCCTGCTCCAACAAATTTATCACTAAAAAAAATTAAAATCATTAGAATGCCAATAAAACCTTGTAGAGCATAAGTACTGGTGATAATCATACCAGTTGACCACAATTTTTTCTTATTGTCAGTTCTAGTTCTTTTTAAAGTTAAAGAAATAAAACCTAACGCTAATGCATGATAAACAATCGCAGTCATTACAGTCACATCTATATGATATGACCCTGGGATAAATACATCAGATAGCAAAAGCCCGATTATCCCCCCTAATAAAGCTGTGGGTAAAACAATTCGATTTAAAAACGGTACTTTTTTCTTTAATATTTTCCCAACAAATAACAATACTCCAATTAATAAAAAATAAACAATAATTTCCCACTTATCCATTCTTCTCATCCTCCTTTAGATAGCTGATGGCATCATAATATAACATAGGATCTTTTAATTTGAACATATAAGTTTTACTTTCATAATCAAAAGATACTTCATTTTTCTTTGTTAATGTCAAACCGGTTATTTTGTCTAATTCAAAAATATATTCTTTCATTTTATTTTGAACAAATAACTGCTTCTTGATAATTTCTAAATCAGCATGACCTAAACTTCTAGAGGTATACTTATTTGTATCGACAATATACATCGATCCCTCACTATAAATTACTTCTTTGGTAATCTGAGACAGTTGTCTTTTTTGAAGTTCATCCCATTCGATTAAATTATCAAAATCTAATCCGGAAATTAATGAAAAATCATCAAAAAAAGCTAAATGACCGCAATCATTACAATATATATCATTCTTTTTGGTTGAAATAGTTTGATGTTTTAAACATTTTGGACAAACATATATATAGTTTTCCAAACCTAAAGCTCTTTTCTTTGGTTTGTATAAATATTTTCTTTCACGATTCC
This sequence comes from Candidatus Izemoplasmatales bacterium, assembly GCA_032251215.1. Taxonomy (GTDB): domain Bacteria; phylum Bacillota_I; class Bacilli_A; order Izemoplasmatales; family Hujiaoplasmataceae; genus UBA2289. The sequence goes on along the minus strand of JAVVFA010000005.1, from coordinate 18,958 downwards.
AGTCAAAGTCATTAAAAGCAAGTGCGTCTACAACTTTCTTGTAAATCTCATCAAGGCTATAATTTTCTAATTCTTCACCTTTGAATAATGTGTGAAAATTAAGTTCTAATAATCCATTATGAGTCGTTTTATCTCCCCATCTCGGCGCAGATAAATAAGCTCCATTAGTTATACATACAACAACATCTAATTTAAACTTCTTAAATAATTTGACTGTTGCATAAGGTATGAAACTTTGTTCACCAAAAAACGATGAATTTCCTTCAGGAAAAAGCATTATACCTCTACCAGATTTAACAATTCTCATCATCTTTCTAATAGTATTAATGTCACTTTGGCCTTTTCTTTTAGGAATTGAATAGATTAATTTTTGTAAAACAAATCTCATTTTTTTATTAACAAACATAAATGCGTTTATCACAGGATAAGGATATCTTTTCAAAAAAGTCGAAGTATAAAGCCCATCGTGTAAAGATGCATGATTCCCAATTAAAAAATAAGGATCAACCCTTTTGTGATCGAAATTATTATAATTTATTTCAAATTTAAATTTGCTTTTATAAAATAATCTCACCAAAAATTTAAATAATGTCTCTCTAATTTTCATTTCATCACGACCTTGTATGTGATTATATCATAATCACTTAATTTTTCTCAATAAATATCTAAACAAATTGTTTTCCATATTTAATATGTAAAATGTTACATAGTAAAATAATTACCAATAATCACTAAAGTTTTATGTCTCTTGATGAATCTAGAATGATACATCTATCTTTAAAATTAGCTTTGAAAAGGTTTTTTGCCAAGGCACCTATACAATGTAATGGATAAACATATTCAATTTCAAACTTATTAAAATCATTAATTATTTTACTAATTGTCTTCTCATCAGATTCCTTCAAATGCATTCTGGCAATAATATTTTTTATGTGTTTATCAGAGAATTTTCTCTTGAAAACTAACAAACCATTGATATGATCATAATGACCATACTGATAATAGCATCTAAGTCGTTTTTATTTAACCCTATTTTTTCAACTTAATAAGATAAAGATCTGTTTGTTTAGTGTCAAACAACAATTGATGATTATCAACCTTAATATAAATTGATAGGCCGTGTCCTTTGATGTTAATTGAATCATCAACGAGAGCATTAAAATAATAATTAATCATAATTTACCACCTTTAGAACTAAATAATATTAATATTACTTCATAACTTATAAGTCAATAAGACAAAGAAAAACAGAAACTTAAAATTTTAAGTTTCTGTTTAATGAATAGATTAGTTTTAAGCTGTCGGTGTTTGTAAAATTATATTTTGAATTTCTATAGCAATATCATCTAGTCTATCAGTTTGTGAAGATGGCATATTAGTATAAACCATTCCAGAGACTTCATCAGTTATCGTATCTAGGTAATCTAACAATTCTGTCATTACTTCTGGATATTCTTCAGCGTCTAGATTAGAGAAAGCACTTGAACCTAACATTACTGCAACCGCAGCTATTATTGCATCTACATCATCGCGATTGCCTGTAATCATATAGTCGTCATAAACATTTATTATGAATATCATATTGAAATAATTTGATTCTAAATCTAAGTCCTCTAAATTATTTTCGTATGTATCTTCATAAAGTGTTGTATAGTCTAAGAAAATATCTTCTTCATCTAAGAATGCGAATATATTTTGAACTTGATCGTATTGTTCAGTGGTAGTATTGTTCATGAAATTTTCAAATTCAGTAACCATGCCTTGAACTTCTGTAAAGGTAAGTCCCATATCAGACATCAACATTGTTGGAACATAAGTAGCAATGAAATCTATAAAGAATCCTCTTACTTCTTCAAACTCTTCCTCGGTTCTTTCACTTACAACTGAATTTAATAAATATACAGTTTCATTAGCGATATTCAATCCTAAAATAGTGCTGTTAAAGTTATATTCAGTATAATCACTGTCGTAATAATCCGAATCCCGGAATTCTTTTTCATAAATCGCTATTTCAGCAACTGCTCTTAAAATTTGTCCATCGGAAACAACAAAAGCATCTAAGAATTCATTGAAAGCATCTTCGAATATAACTTGCAAAGCCATCATTTTATCGAATGTAATGAATGATAGATCAATGGATGTAAAAGCTTGTTCATTAGCTGCATCTTCTATAGATGCGATATAATCATTGAACATTACTTCTTTTTCTTCATCTGTAAAAATTTCTTCAATCTCATCTATTAAAGCTTCATTGTCTTCTAAGAAATCATCGAAATAAATAATTCCTAAGATTGCAATTTCTGCTTGAATCATGATTTCTGAATCATTATTTGCTCCAATAGCTTTTAATTCTGTGAAGAATTCTTCGTCTAGGTTATCCAAGAATCTTATGTAAGCTTCAAAAGTCATTAGCATAGTGGCTGCAATCTTTTCCGGATAAACTGCAGTTCCTAAATCAACATTTTCCATTTCTGCTACTATATCTGAGAATGAATATAAAGTATTGATTACCAATATAAATTCTGATTGGGTCGGCATTGTTTCATTTAGGATATTAACCATTTCTTCTTTGACAAGAACTATTTCACTAACATTAAGGTCAGCTAAAGTGTTAGTTTCTGTTAGATTAGTAATATTGGTAATTAAATCTTGTGTAATCATTTCCTCAACTTTCATAAGATACTCAATAGTTATTAATATTGATTTAACAACTTGGTCATGGGAACTTGATAATTGTTCTTGTAAAGCTTCTAAAGCTTCGTTTTCTTCCATTAATCGATCAATTTCATCTTGATAATAACCGGACCAACTATCAAAGCCATCGTCAATATAATATTGATACTCGTCAATTTGAATCTGATTGTACTGAATCTGTTCAGCAATTTGTTCAGGCAAAGTATATTTAACCAAAGCGGAAATTAAAGCTTCTGGATTTTCTACACTTCCCATCATATCTTTAATTGCTAAGTAAGCAGCATTAATACTGTCAACTGTAGTAATATCTTCAGAGAATTCTTCCATTGCTTGCATCATGTCTTCAAATTCGGTCGCTAGCATTCCTTTATTTACCAGTTCTTCAGCAAACTCTTCTCTAAACGGTAAATTATTAGCTTCGATAGCTGACATCATCGAAGAAATTTCAGCATCTTTATTTTGCATATAAGCAATTGAGTTACTTTGAACTGAATCTTGCATTCCTCTAGGAGCTTTAGTTACAACAGTGAAAATAATTCTGGATCCCTCTAATTTAGCGAAATTAAAAGAATTAGTTCTTACACTATCAACCTCTTCACCATCCACGTAGACATAATACCCTGTAGCATCAGTAACCGCATCCCAACTAAGAACATCCCCTTCTATAGTCAAATTAATTGGAAAAGCAATTTGTTCGTCATAACTTATTTCTAGATTAGACCTTCCACCATTACAAGCTGAAAATCCAACTAAAGCAAATAACATTAAAAATAAAATAAATATTTTTTTCATTTTTTAATGAGTTTTTATTTGTTTAATTCTGCACCAATTCCGTTTAAATTTGAAAATATAATAGTTCCGTTTTCTAGTTTTACGCCTGAGGCCACATCATTTTTTA
>JAVVFA010000005.1:0-15356 GCA_032251215.1 Candidatus Izemoplasmatales bacterium | reverse complement strand
TTTAAAAATGAATCCATATACTATATTATAATAGCGATTAGCAAACTTTACAAATAACATTTTAACATTTCAATTAAAAGCTCTTTAAATTCACTTGAATATCAATAAAAAGTGCGAAAAATTAATACATTCTAATTTCTTCACTGATAGAAATATTTTTTATTTTCCAATAATAATATCCATAGCTCACAGTTAAACTAAATATTATTAGTGAATAGGAAATACTGATTGATTCAAAACTAGCATATAAATCTTTGTAATAATCAAAAAATAACATCACATACCTTAAATAACTAGACAAAACTACTATCTCAGCCAATCCAACTATAAATAAAACTGTTATCAAGATGAGAAGTTCCTTAAGTAAGTTAACAATATCATTATTGTTAGAAGTGCCAATAACCTTAATTTTAGCATAGTCATTCTTAAGAGAATAAAATTTTAAAATCGTATTGTTGAAAACAACAAATATAAAACTTAAAATCACAAAAATTGTAATAACTGTAAATAACGCTAGAACATTTGCTGCAATATCCAATTGTTCTTCTAATTGTTTTTGACCATCTATTAAATAATACATTTTACTACTAAAACCATTAATCATTTGCCCGATAACTATTTCTGTATTATTAGAATTAATTATAACAGAGTTGTATTTTGTATCGTAAAAATCTAATCGCTCATACAAATTAGTATAAATAAATTGATCGAATGCTGTATCAATAAAACCAGCTATAACAAAATCCTTATCTCTTAAATCCGAAGTTAAATCTAAAGTTACAATATCACCTTTAGAAAAGCCATAAACTAATCCATAAGATTTCGGTAGCATAATATATGGTAATTCATGTTCTAAATAAACAGAATCTACATCTTCTAACTGATAATCAAAATAATTACCAAAATCATTATAATCAATCGAAACTAAAGTTTTGATTAATATCTCTTCTGATTCATCAATTTCCAGCATGATGTCTTTATATACAATAGCCGGATTTGCGCTTTGAACATCATAGGTTAAAATCTCATCGAGCAAATCAGGTTCATAATCATAAATATTAATCATCAAAATATCAAACTTATTATCATTTCTTACATTTTCTATTTCTTGAGAAATAAAAAGTCTGACTGACAACATAATTGCAACTACTATTAAAGCAAGAAAAATTACAGTTAATGATTGATGAATATTTTTGTTATTGTCCATATGCTTACAATTGAACAACGAAAAGATTGATTTTCTTCTTCCGAATAATCTTGAAAGTAATTTTAATACAACTACAACCAAATTCATTCCTATATACATTGATAATATTACAATAAATAAGGAATTATATTTAATGGAGAATGGTTCAAGTATAATTAGACTAGCTAAAACTATTGATCCCAATAATACTAAAATTAGATTATATTTTGCTAAAACATAACGCTTATCTCTTATTTTTTGAATTGTGTTTTTAGAGTAATGATTTTTAAGTAAAGATAAATTCTTTATTAATATAATTGTAGATATGATTAATAAACTACCTAAAATTATGAGAGGATTTATTCCGATAAAACTATTAACCCCATAGAAACTCGCTCCAATATTCACGACAAGATGAGAAATAATAATGCCTATTATAAAACTAGTTAAGATATATAGACTCCATTGTAAAGAACAGACTTTATATCCTAACCTCTCACTATCACCAAGAGTTTCAAAAACACCGATTTCTAAATAGATGTCTCTCAAAACAATAACAAATAGTGAATTCAAAACAATCGCAAGGGAAATTATAACAATTAATCCAGCTACAGAAATCATTGAAGTATATTCCGTAACTATATCATCTATTTTATTGTCATCTACAACCATTTTAATATTATAATTAAGATAATTTGAATCCTCTTTTAGTTCCTTATAAACGCCATCGGTATTATCGGTTTTTAAATAAACGATATTACCGAAGTTATCAAATAAATCAATATCATAAATTTTTGCCAATATTTCAGTTTTATCTATATAAAAAGTATTTCCAGAAAAAACACCTTGATCTTCAATAATACTAGTAATTTTATATTCATATTTAACGTTTAGTACATAAAAGCTAAAATTGTCACCAACTTCAAGATTATGTTCACTAGCATATGATTCAGTAATAATCGATTCACCCAAACCTAAATTAATGTCTTCATCAGCAAGTAACTCAAATTCGTGAGGAAGTGATGAAATCATATTCGTATAATACATACTTCCAGTTGATTCTGTCAAAACTTGAAGATTAAAAAAGGCCAATGCATAGACAATATCTTCGTAAGTATCTTTTAGATCTCTTTTGTTAATGAAGCGGGCAGGAGAATACTCATCATAACTTATAACGATATCTATTCCTGGGTAATTACTTTGAGCTTCTCTAGTAAAAACAGATTTATATATTCCTCTAATGCCTAACATCATAATAAAAACAGCAAAAATAAGTGATAAAGTCATTATTATCACCAATGTTGTTTTTTTATTCGCAGAGATATTTCTTTTAGCAATTAAAAAACTTAAATTTCTTTTAACCAACAAATTCACCGTCTATCAAATTTATAGTTCTATTACAGAATTTTAAATAATCCTCATTGTGAGTTACTAATATTATTGTCAATTTTTTTTCTTTATTTAACTTAGTCAACAATTTCATGATTTCGTTCCCCTTTTTTTGATCTAAGTTACCAGTTGGTTCATCGGCAAATAATATCTTTGGCTCATTGACCAAAGATCTAGCAATTGCAATTCTTTGTTGCATTCCTCCTGATAACTCATTGGGAAAGTAATCTTTATATTTAGTCATACCAACAAGTTCTAATAGTTCATCAATCTTTTTTTCATTAGTATTATTATTGGCTATTACATTTGCTAAGAGAATATTTTCATATGCTGTTAAATTGGGAATTAAATTATAAAACTGGAAGACAAATCCAAAAGTATGCTTCCTTAAATCAGCAAGCTTTTGATTGTCAAAATCCTCTATATTTTCGCCTTCAATGGTAACTTCTCCACCATCAATTTTTTCTAGAGAACTTAAACAATACAACAGAGTTGTCTTGCCAGAACCGGAGGGGCCCACAATACCTAAAAAATCACCTTCATTAATATTTAAGGAGATATTTTTTAATATATGACTTTGTTCTTTACCCTGTTTATAATATTTATTTAAATTCTTTGTTTCTAAAATAGACATAATATCACTAACCTTTAAATAAGATAAATAAATGATATCATTTTAACTCTTATATTTCAATGTACAAGAGCAAAAGAAAAAACCCTGGATAGGGTTTTATTTGTCTATTTTACATTTCACATGATTTGTTTCGTATTTCAGCCAGAGGAATCCGAGTATTAATAATAGCAGCGATAACAATTTATAAGGTAGTCCAGCTAAAGGTAAAACCGCAACTGCAAATGTTATTCCGATTACCGAAAAGAAAGCTATGACACACGGCGTACATCCATATGTAAGCATTCCAAAGATAATCGCTAATCCCGATATGAAAGATCCTTTACCTTCTTTTCCTGCTAATTTAACTAATGCTGTTGATACATTCCACATAAAAGCGCTTATAAAAGCCATAATTACATTAAGTAATACATTACCTATCACTAAAAATATACCATATTCATCCAGCATACCAGAATATCCTATATTTAAATAATCAAGAAGTGTGTATAACCCAAGAAAAACTATAAACACAATTAATCCTTGAATTATATACTGCTTTTCTTTTTGCATTGATAAAATCGTTGTAAACACATTAATCACCTCGCATTTATATAATATTATATCATGGTTGTATTTTTCTTTTTAAAAAAATGCTTTTTAAAATTAGGCACAAAAATAATAAGCAACGATTGTCGCTTATTATTTATCTTCTAATTTTTCATTAATGCTTTTCAATCTGTTTAGTAAGATTTCCTTTTCAACTATAAGAGTTTCTTTAGATTCTTGATATATAACTTGATTTCTTCCGATACCTTGTCCATATCCAAAACCTCTTGAGCAATTCCCCATTTTTCTTCCAGTCAAAGGTCCTAAAACATTTGGCCAAGTACTACCTCTTCTAGGCATAATTTCACCTCGTTTATTGAAATATGCCAATAACTTCAATTTAATTATACCACTTTAAAAATGTTTGTCATTATTCTCTTACAAAAGGCATAGACATACATCTTGGCCCGCCTCTTCCCCTTGACAGCTCGCTTGATGGCATTTTGTGAATTTTAATTCCGTGTTGTTCTAATAGCCGGTTAGTAATGTGATTTCTTTCATAAACTATTACTTCTCCAGGTCTTATAACTATTGTATTAGCGCCATCATTCCATTGTTCTCTGTCACTAGATACCGGATCGTCATCGCCACCACAAGGTATTAGTGTTATTTTTCTTTCTAGGTATTTAGAAAGTATTTCATCTAACATCCCCTCAATAGGAAGTACATCCAATTTATTTTTATGTGTTTTTGATCGTGTAATTTCATATGCTTTAATTTGATGCCTTAATTCCTGATGAATTAAGAATTTATCATAATCTACTTGAGTAAAAACAGTATCCAGATGCATAAACGCTCTACTTTTCGGAATATCTATTGCTAAAACTAAATCATAATTAGTTTTGTTGAAATAGAATAAGTTCTTCGCTAACTTCTCAATAGCTGCTGGATGTGTTCTCTCAGAAACTCCAACTGCTAATATTTTATCAGATAAAACCAAAATGTCTCCGCCTTCTAAAGTAGGAATCATTTGTCGATTATAATAATGTGGTATTTTTTCATCCCCATATTTAGGATGATACTTAAATATAAATTCACCATATATAGTTTCTCTTGATCTAGTCACAGAAAACATTTTAGATATCGATACCCCATTATTAATAATTGAGAACGGGTCTCTTGTAAAATAAAGATTAGGCATAGGATCAGTTATAAAAGGATAATCTCTAATATAATCTGACAATGTTCTTTTTGTAAAATTAGGAACTTCATCTTTTCTTATGCCTGACATAGTAACCCTAATCATCTCTCTTGTATGCTTCATCGATTTTAAATACTTAAAAACAAGAAGTTTTAAAGTATCGCTAGTAATAGATGCTTCTTCAATAAACTGATTTATGAATCTATCTTTTATTTCTTCTGAAGTATCAATTGCTTCAGCGACTAAATCAACTAAATAAAGAACTTCAACGCCGTTTTTGCGAAAAATATCAGCGAACGCATCATGTTCTTTTTGAGCTAAATCTAACCAAGGTATATCGTCAAACAAAAGTTGATTAAGCCATTTAGGTGTTAAGTTTTCCAACTCACGTCCTGGTCTATGCAATAATACTTTTTTTAATTCTCCTATTTCTGATTTAACATTTAACAAATCCATAAAATAACCTCTCTCACTTTATTGGTTTAAATTCAGCAGTAAAATGTCTTAGAATCGGTGACTCATACACAAACTCTAAACCTTTTAGTTTTGGGCCTCTTTGAGCGACTTTAATCAAACACTCAGCAACGTAGTTTAAGTGCTCTGATGTATATGTTCTTCTCGGAATGGCAAGCCTTAAGAATTCCTTATCAGCTTTTATATTAATATGTGTATCAGGATCTCTTCCCAGTAGCAAAGAGCCAATCTCTACCGCTCTAATTCCGCCCTCTAGATATAATTCATTACAAATAACTTGTGCTGGAAATTGATCATATGGTATTTGCGGACAGATTGCTCCACAATCCACAAATACTGCATGTCCACCTGTGGGATATTGGATTAGTACACCGCCTGACCTTAATTTATCTCCTAAATATCTTACCTCATCAAGACGATATTGTAAATAATCTTCTTCTAAAGCTTCTTTTAAACCAACAGCCAAAGCATCCATGTCTCTACCAGACAAACCACCGTATGTAGGAAATCCTTCCATAGGAATAACCCGAATTTGACATTGTCTAAAAAACTCTTCGTTATCTTTAATCGCTATTAAACCACCAATGTTTACTAACCCGTCTTTTTTACTGCTCATTAAAAATACATCAGCTAAGTCAAATGTTTCTCTTGCAATTTCATTAACTGATTTTTCGCTATATCCTTCTTCTCTTAATTTTATAAAATAAGAATTTTCAGCATATCTAGCACCGTCTATAACAATTGGTATAAAATTTTCCCTAGCAATTCTATTGACTTCTCTCATATTTTGTAAAGAAACTGGTTGACCACCGGCGCTATTATTTGTGATTGTCATTATAATAGCAGCTATGTTTTCTTTGCCTTTATCGCTGATGATTTGATTTAACTTTTCAATATCAAAATTACCTTTAAATGGATAATCTAGACCTAAATTAAAACATTCTTTACAAACACAATCTAATGCTCTTCCACCAGCGAGTTCAACATGCGCTCTCGTAGTGTCAAAGTGTATATTTGAGATAACATACATGCCTTTTTTCTTTATCAAGTTTGGTAAAGCTACTTGCTCCGCTCCTCTACCTTGATGAACCGGAATTACATATTTGTATCCAGTAATATCTTTTACTGTTTTTTCTAAACGAAAAAAACTTCTTGATCCCGCATAAGCTTCATCGCCCATCATTAACGCTGCCCATTGAAAATGAGACATCGCTCCTGTTCCCGAATCAGTAAGCAAATCTATAAAAACATCCTCTGATTTTAATCTAAAAGGATTAAAACCTGCTTGTTTTAGTCTTTCTTCTCTTTCGGTTCTCGATATTAGTTTAATCGGTTCAATCATTTTAATTCTAAACGGCGGTAATGAATATTTTCCCATGCAATTTCTCCTCTATATTATTTAAGTTATGAAAACCCTTTCTTTACCTTACAATTATACTATAAATGACAGTTTTAGTAAATGATATCTTAGATGAAAAAAAGATTAGAAATTTAACTTTCTAATCTTTAAATATCTTATTTCGATGAAATTTATAAATAGCTATCATGTGTCCAATGTTACCTTCACCAGCATATTTTTGATTATCGTAAAAATTTTCATTGATATCAATCCAAAATAACTTATGGGCTTCTTCAACTAATTTTATATCATTTTCCAATCGGCCAATATAAACCATCATTTTCATTTTTATTGGATGCCAATGGAAATCTAAAAATGGTTGCAAATCAACATCATTACTTCTAATTCCCGTTTCTTCAAACAGTTCGCGATAAGCACTTAGCAAATAATCTTCATTATCTTCAATTTTTCCACCGACTAAATTAAGTTTTCCTTTATAAGGATCCTTTGAACGTAAACACATAAGAATCTTATCTTCAGTATTATTCAATATCAGTATTAAGTTAAATAACTTCATTACATCGGCCAAATCCAATTATATATAAGATAAGTTAATAGAGTAATTGTGGTTGATAAGAAAGTTCCCCAAATTAAATCAACGACAGTAACCATGATTGGCCAATCTTTTAATGTCGCTAAGTTTGTTAAATCATAAGTTGCATATGTCATAAATCCAAATAATGCTCCGGCTAATAACGCTTTACCAATATTTCCAGATTCAATTGCTGGCATAATAGCGAAATAAACCAAACCGACGATAAATAGGAGATAAAATACTCCCGCAGCAATAAAATTTGGTTTTTCGGCCATCAAATGACCAATCTGCGTTTTATAAAACTTTGGTGCTACCAAACCTAACCAAATAGCATCAACAGCTAAAAATATAATAAAAGCCACTAAATACATTTTAAAGAAATTCATAGATTTTCCCTCTTTTCAATTTTATCCATTTTATTTACATAATCTTCAATATTAAACTTTCTTTCTAAACCTTTTGCGTTCATATATCTCAGTTTACCAAAAATAGGTCTTTCTGTCCATGCCCTATCGTGTTTTCCGAAACACCAAGCAACACCACAATATCCATTCGGAGTTAAACCATCTAGAAAATAGTAGTTATTCAATTCAATTGCTATTTGATAAGCATCTTCATAGGTTTTTGACCATTCAATTATTTTTTTGCACCAGTACATTCTCATATAAGAATTCATTTTCCCCAGATAAATCATTTCTTTCATGGCAGCATTAAAATACTCATCGTGAGTTCTAAAATTAATATAATCTTCTTTTGAATAAATATATTCTCTTACATCGTTTATGTGCCTATTCATTGTATTGTATGCCCAGTCATATGTAATATATTTAAAATCATCATAGGTGGGATTATAATAGATAAAGTTATATGCCAGTTCTCTTCTAACTATTAACTCTTCGAGAAATGATTGGCAATTGTCACTCTTAAATTTACTTACTTGGTTATAAATCGTGACCGGTGAAATAAATCCGAATTTAAGGTAAGAACTTAATGATGAAGTGTAATCATAAGAAGGATCATTATGGAGATGGTAACTACTTAATTTGTTTTCAATGAAGTCCTTTAAAACTTGAAAAGCATTACTTTCAGCTAAAGTTAATGGGTATGTAGTTAAGACTTCATCACTATATGAATATATTTGAGAATTTATCTTAGGTCTAATAGTTCTTGCGGAATACTCCTCTTTATCAGAAGCAATTCTTATAGGAACAAAAACATTAGATTCAACTGTAAATAAGTTAATTTTATCCTGATAAGCTAGCTTTTTAATACTTTCAAAATAATCTAAATCAAACCTTAAGTACATTTTATCGACGAAAATTGTATTAACATCTTTTATATGTTCTATCAGCTTATCATCTCTATTTATTACTTTTACATTAGATGAAAAATCTTTCAATTTATCAATTAAATCTATTGTCATGCTAAAAAAGAACTTTTTGTTTTTATAATTTAACTCATATGGTTCAACTATAAATATGATTAGTTCTAAGGTATTTGTTTTAGCGAATTCTTTGGCTTCATACAATGTATAATTATTATAAATTCTAAAAGTCTTTGTCATAAAATAGATACATTTTTTATGACTACTTTCAAAATGTAATAAATCAGCTTTTCTGCTCATTATTTTTCTTTGGAAACCATGGAATGAAAGCGTTAGTGACCTTAGCGTATTCGTCCCATCCAGGTGACTCTTTCATTTTTTTCTCTAACAATGGTACTCCACTAACAAACCTTAAAAGATAAGTAATTACTAAAGGGCTTATAACAGCAATATATTTCCTTATGCTGTCTGTCGGCAAAGCAAGAACAATAACAAATATTCCCCACCACATAACAGCTTCTCCAAAATAATTAGGGTGTCTTGTATATTTCCAAAGTCCAGTAGTCATTAACTTTTGCTTTTTATTTTTATTAGCAATATGTTTTTTAAGTTGTCTATCACCCACAACTTCAAAATAATAACCGATAATCCAAATAATTACACCGATAACTAATACCGGTATTGATAAGTCTCCAGTAAATGTTGTTACATTTATCCAAAAAATGCCTAATCCGACAACGAACATAAAAAAGCCTTGTAGCATGAATATTTGTAAAAAAGCTCGAGGCACAACCCATTTTCCCCAATCTTCTCTCCATTTTTTATAACGGAAATCTTCTTCAGCAAATATATTTCTTTTGAGGATATGATAAAAAAGTCTTAAACCCCATAAACTGACTAAAATATTAACAATGATTTTCTCTATACCATAATCAGCTTTTATGAAGAACAATATCCATGCTGTAACTACAAATCCAAGTCCCCAGCCAATGTCAACAATACTGTTATTTTTTATAATTGTTGCTACAATAAAAAAAACTAAAAAATAAACTAAAATAACTAAAGCTGCTAATTCTAATCCCAAAAAAATCATCTCCTTTAATTTTTAATATATCCTATCGCTACAGTTCCTTTTCCACTATGAATTGCTGTAGCACTTGAAACCTCAGCTATATATTCCGGTCCTTTTCCAATTAAATCTGTAAAAATCACTTTATATTCTTGTAATAAAGTTTCATTTAAACAATGGATTAAAGCATACTTATTAATTCCGGTATTTTCCATATCTTTCTTTACATGTTTTACGATTTTTTTCGTAATTGATTTTTGCGAAAGTCCAAATCCAAAAGCTGCTCCTTTTCCTTTTTCATCTATTGACATTATTGGTCTAATGCCAAAAAACATTCCTATTTTACCTACAGCTTTTGGTAATCTGCCACTCATTGTTGCGTATTTAAAAGTTTCAAGGCAAACAAGAATCTCAGACTTTTTCTTTTCTTCATTAAGAGCAATTTCTATATCACTAATATTTTTTCCTTCTTTTAGTAAATCAATCGCTTTTTGAACCAATAAACCTTGAGCAACCGAATTAGTCATCGTATCAACTAATTTAATGTTTTTCCCCTTCGCAACCAATTGGTCTACTTCCTTTTTTATAATATTAAAGGTTGCACTCAAATTACTTGAAACTGCAATTACAATGATGTTCTTATAATTAAGTAGTAACTTAGAAAATAAGTCATTAATATATTTTATCGTTGGTGTAGCAGTTGTTGGATACTCTAAACTCTGATCAATTAGATCAAAAAGTATTTTATTATTAATCGTTAGTTTGTCATAGTAAGTTACATTTTCAACATTAATATTTAGTGGAATCACAACAACATTGTTATCTTTTAAATATTGTTGATTGATATCAGCAATTGAATCAGTAACAATCACAGTATCAAGTTTATCTTGTTTCATATTGATATCACTTATCATATCATCAACCTTTTGATTAATGATATGGCCAAAATTTCTTAATTCTTGAAAAACTAACTCTGGGGTATTTGTATGAATATGAATTCTAAACATTTTAGCCCCCATCACAACAATTAAACTATCGCCATAAGGTTTTAATGTTTCTAAAACAACTTGTTCTTCTTGATTTTGATATTCCACAAGACCTTCAGTACAATACCTAAAATTAATTTCTTCATGAAAATCATGTACATTTTCAATTTCTAACTCTTCATAAACTACTTCTTCGATGACTTCGTTATTGAAATAACTATTGATGCCTTTTAAAAATAACACAAAACCCATAGCTCCGCTATCAACAACATTGTTCTTTTTTAATACCGCCAACTGTTCTTTAGTTCTTTCTAAAGATTTTTCCGCTTTAGCAAAAGCCACTAAAAAGAACTCTTTAATATCAGAAACTGCTGATAAAGTATCTTTTAAGCTATGAGCCCAATCTTTAATTACAGTAATCATTGTTCCTTCAACAGGGTTGCTTAAAGAAGAATAGGTATGTTCTACGCTTTCTAGTGCCATATCAGCAAACTCATCTAGCGTAACTTGATCATTTCCTTTAGAAGCTGTTCTTAACCCATTGACAAATTGAGCGAAAATCACTCCACTATTTCCTCTAGCCCCAACTAAAGCTGAATCACTTATCGATTCTAAGGTTTGATGAAAAGAGTCTTGGACTTTAGACTCTCTAGATATTGTTTGCATTGTATAAACTAAATTATTGCCTGTGTCTCCGTCTGGTACAGGAAAAACATTTATATCATTTAGTTTTTTTCTTTTTTTAATTACAAAAGTTGTTCCATAGTTAAACATTTGATATAAGTCAATTCCATTTAAGTATTTCATATTATCATCCTCACTATTAGTTTATGCGCATATTTTATCATATGAAAAAACTTTGTAAAATGATTTAGCATTTATTTTTAAAATAAATTAGCGTTAAATCAAATTCTAATTTCAATGATTTTCTAATTAAATTGAATTAATAAATCTAAATTGTTTAAAATACATACTGATTAAATCGACAATATTACCAAAGATAGCCAATCCAATTATCGAGTACTTAAATATATCTATAAATCTTGTTACATCTGAAACATTCAAGCTGAGTTCAATAGAAACTTTCGTAATGAAGTCTGGGTTTATCAAATTACTGCCTAATAAAAATACAACAGAAACAACAACGCTGACTACTTTTGAAAAAGTATATAAAATCGCCAAATTGTAATTCCATTTTGTATATTTGATTTTAAAGGCACAAACTGAAATATCAAGAATTAAAGTAATTGCAAACAACAGAACAAAGCCTCTAGTATATTCAACATTGAATAACGATTGTTCAACCGTCCATACTCCATCTGTGTTAACCCATCCGAAATAAATGTTACTGTAGTATAGTACATATAGCCAGATAGCACCGAAAATGACAGTGAAAACTAACCCGGATATAGAACCTGCCCTTGAAATTGCTAAAGTAGGTTTTTTAGGTGGTTCCGGTAGATCTTCTACCTTCCAAACATCTTTCCTCTCAGAATAATTATCTATAAGTATAAAAATAATTGTCACTATTGCAAATCCTCTTAATAAAATACTAATTATATTACCTATCACCATAGCAACGACTTCAATAAATATTCCGAAAACATTAGTTGATTCATGTGTTTGCAAAGCATCAATTAAACCAAAAACTAAACCAACTACTCCAAGAATGATTAAGACTAACTTTAGAACATGCAAATAATCACTCATCAATTCTGAAGAAATTAAATGTTTTTTAGTTGTACGGTAACTATTTGCTAGTGATCTTGGCGATCCTAAACTATAAAGGACTTTCTTTATCTCTTCTTCATTATTATCATCTTGAACCATTTCTAAAATATTAGTTCTCAATTCATTTCCAACGTCTTCTCTAGTATCTTGCGGTAATCTTCTTGTCACATCGTAAATATATTTTTCGATTATTTTATTCATTATCTTCACCCCACAATATTAATAACTTCATTATTAATTTCCTTCCATTCATTCTTTAAATCCTCTAATACTTGTTCTCCTAACTCACTAATCACATAATATTTTCTCGGCCGTGATTCTGTTGTGTCCCATTCGCTTATTAATAATCCTTGATTTTCTAATCTTCTTAAAAGCGGATATAGGGTTCCAGCCTCGATATTAACATTCTTAGCAACTAATTTTTCTAACAAAGAATATCCGTATTCTTTTTCAGAGAGTTGACTTAAAACAATTAATATTTGCGTACCTCTTCTAAGTTCGATTTTAAATGATTCAATATCAATTTTACTCATTTGTACCACCTCAGTTTTATTATACTGTATGTCATACATTATTGTCAATATAAAATTATTATTTATTTTAACTTTAAAATAAAGCAATGAAATTGACAAAAATTTATAGTATAATATATTTATATTAGAAAATAAATAAGGAGGTATTATTTATGGAAAAAACTAGTTTACAAAGTCTAAGAAAATTTAACTTGATTATGGGCGCAATACATTTTGTTCAAGGTGTATTGATGTTAATCCTTGCATCTTCTGTCATTCAAACAATTTCTGAATTCAAACCAACCATTACTCAACTTTATTTACAATATAATACGACAACACAATCTCTTGAGATTGCGATGAAAGAATTATTTGATTTACCATTCGGCTTCTTTGTAGCAATTTTCTTGTTATTATCAGCTGCTGCACATGCGATTATATCTTTACCAAAGAAAACTAATGCTATCTATAATGCAGATTTAGAAAAAGGAATTAATCGTTTTAGATGGTATGAATATGCACTTAGTTCATCTGTAATGATTGTTTTGATTTCCACTTTATTCGGTATTTACGACATTGGTTCTTTAATATTAATCTTCATCGTTAATGCTAGTATGAATTTATTTGGTTTATTGATGGAACAAGTTAATTCAGGCAAAGAAAAGAAAGATATAAAATGGGGCGCATTTATCTTCGGTTCAATCGCTGGATTAGCACCTTGGGCAGTTATCATCACTTATATGGTAGGCAACGGTAATTACGACATGGTTCCTTGGTTTGTTTGGGCGATTGTTGGTACTTACTTCGTAGCATTTAACACTTTCCCAATCAACATGATTCTTCAATATAAAGGTGTAGGAAAATGGAAAAATTACCTTTATGGAGAAAGAGTTTACATTACTCTTAGCTTAGTAGCTAAAACTGCCTTGGCTTGGCTAGTACTATTCGGAGCAATGCAACCATAAAATTTTTAATTATAAAAAAATCAAAGAGCCTGTAAAGAATTAGAAATCTGAGAAGATTTTTAAAAACTACAGGTTCTTTCTT
Organism: Candidatus Izemoplasmatales bacterium; assembly: GCA_032251215.1. Classification (GTDB taxonomy): domain Bacteria; phylum Bacillota_I; class Bacilli_A; order Izemoplasmatales; family Hujiaoplasmataceae; genus UBA2289. The sequence goes on along the minus strand of JAVVFA010000005.1, from coordinate 1,344 downwards.
TAAAATCAAACAAAAAAGGCACACTGTAGGACGGCACTGAAAAAATAAGGCAAATAAAAAGAGATAAATCGTGTAGTTTAAATTTATCTCTTTTTATTTGCCTTATTTTTTCAGTGCCGTCCAATTTATACCTTTTTTAGGTTTTAAATCGCCTCTTGAATTATTATATTAATGACTTTTTTATGTGTTTTTTAAAGTAAGCAACGTGACACTTTCCACGTGACTTGTTTGTGGAAACATATCTACGGGAGCAATTCTACTTATTTTATAATTGTTTTTTAAAAGAAATTCTAAATCTCTAGCTAAAGTCGCTGGATTACAAGAAATATAAATCACTTTAGGAAATTTCATTTTGATTATACTATCAAGTAGTTCTTTAGAACAACCTTTCCTTGGTGGGTCAACAATTATTGCATCAAAATTATAGTTTTTCCATTTTTCTAGCACTTTATCTACATGTCCCAATTCAAAAAGAGCATTTGTTATTCCGTTAATTCTAGCATTCCTTTTAGCATCATCAATAGCTGATTTAACTATCTCTATGCCAAAAACTTTATTAACCTTATCCGCTATTGATAAAGCGATTGACCCAATGCCGCTATAAGCGTCAATAACTCTATCTTTGCTAGTAAATCTGGCAAACTCGATAACTTTTTTATAAAGTCTTTCAGCTTGTAAAGTATTTACTTGGAAGAAAGATCTAAAACCGATTTCAAATTGTTTATCTAAAATTTCATCGCGAACATAATCTCTACCATATACTAATCTAATTTTTTCATCAGATAAAAAGCTTTCGTCTAATGTTTTGCTAATCCCAATTCCTTTTACTTCTGGAATATTATTAGCTATTGCATCGACAAATTCCTTTTCGTTAGGCATTTCATCGGTTGCTATATTGAATAAGACACTGATTTCTTTGTATTTATTTGATTCTCGAATTACAGCTGATTTCAAGACTCCTTGGTTAGTTGAAGCATCATAGGCTTTAATATGAAATTGATTAGCTAAATTTCTTATAAGATTCAATAATTCAAATGATTTCTTTTGCATAACAAAGCATTCTTGCAAATCGATAACATGATGCGATTTAGCTTTAAAAAATCCAGCTTTTATACCTTTTTCACCTTGAGCAAACTTAATTTCCACTTTATTGCGATAATGATAAGGATTTACCATTGAAGTAATTTCTTCAACAATGATATCATCTTGATTAAGTTTTTTTACCATTAACTCAATTCTATATTTTTTAAAGGCTGTTTGAACATCATAATCCATATGCATAAGTTCGCATCCACCGCACTCGTAAAAATGTTTACATTTTGGCGCTTGGCGATAAGGACTCCG
>JAVVFA010000004.1:0-27971 GCA_032251215.1 Candidatus Izemoplasmatales bacterium | reverse complement strand
ATATCATGTATTCCGGTACGGTTTTATCATTTGTCCCCCAAATATGTAAAACCGGAGCTTTAATGTTTTTAATTGTATTTTGTCCTTTAGAATAAAGATTATGAGTTTCACCCATATTTAAACTTGCTAGTGCAAAGTCAACATCTACTAAATTCCTTTGTTTTAAAGAATCGTTGATATAGAGTAAATTATCTTCATCACTTGGTTTTGAATAAGTGTAAATTGTAATGTCAAAGATATATTTGATAATTCCAAAATTTTGTGACTTTAAAGCATCTAATAAAGGTTTTACTTGAATTGGATCATTTGCCATTTCTTCTATTGATGAATAGACTTCACCAATTTTCATCTGTCCGTTTGCGTCTTTTTTAAAGATCGGATAACCTTTATGAGTAGTTGAATTAATCAAAATTAAGTTGTTGATTCTTTCAGGATAATGAGCTGCAAACTCCATCACTACGCCTCCACCTAAAGACCAACCGGCAATATCTGCAACTTCAATCTTCATTTTATCCATAAATAAAATTAGATCATCAGCTAAATCTTTTAAAGATTTTACTTGATTGTTATAAGTCGAATCACCAAACCCTCTCATATCAACTGCGAAGTTATGAATATCTTCAGGCAATCTTTCTAAAAGTGGTTTGTAATAAATGCCAGAAGAAAAATTACCATGAACTAAAATAAGATATTTACTTCCTGAACCTTTCTCCAAATAAGCATAAGTTTCTCCGTTATTAAGTTCCACAAATTTCTTTTCCATAAAATTTCAAACTCCTTCCTTATTTAAATATTATAATTAATATCTTTAATTAAAAAGAATCCGGTAATAAGAGTTGTAAACATACTTGGGTTTTCATACATTGAAGCGTGACCGACCTCAGGAATAATAACCCAATTAGCATTTTTAATATTCTTATATAAATATTCTTGATCTTTTTTTGGAGTAAGCATATCTTGATCAGCGGTAACTATCATTACCGGTAAGTCAAGATCTTTTAGTCTATCTCTCACATCAAAACTTTCAGCGCTTCTTGTCAGTCTTTCCATCGCATCTAAAAATAAAGGATTAGAAAAGATCGGTACTAATAATTTTTCTCGCTGTTGCATCCACTCTATTTTTTCTTCATAGTACTTAGCTGAATAAATTACTGGGATGGTTGTTTTATAATATAAAGAACCATCTCTTGTACTTCCAGCTTTAATCCAACCGTCGCCAATGTTTTTTAACCATGGGTTAGTGTAAGCAGATGAATTAAAGAGCATTAGTCTAGAAACATAATCTGGGTAATGACATGCGAATAATAAAGCAACTTCACCGCCATAAGAAATACCGGCGATATTGACTTTTTTGACATTTAATTCATCTAATAAAACTTTAATTAAATCAATTTGCACTTTTTGAGTATAATGATGATCTGATTTTGCTGATTGACCTTGGTCAAAGAAATCTAAACGGATTAATTGAAAATGTTCTTTAAAAGTATCAATGAATGGTATCCATGATCTAGTGCTCATCATGATACCATTAAGGATTAATAATTTCGGTAATTTATTATCACCATCAAGTTCATAAAAGATATCTTGATTATTATATTTAAAAATGCTCATGTAAAAAACCTGCTTTAATCGCTTCAGCTTTTAGTCGATCTCTAAATTTAGGATGAGCAATACTGATTAAAAGTTTAGCTCTTTCTCTGATATTAGTACCTCTTAAATTTACAATACCATATTCAGTAACTACATAGTCAACGTCATTTCTTGATAAAGAAACTGCCGCACCTGGCTTTAATGTAGTAACAATCTTTGAAACTTCTTCTTTTTCACCAGTTTCTGAATTTCTCACCATTGCGGTTGAATAAAGCGAAATGAAAGATCTACCGTTTTTAGCATTTTGAGCGCCAACAGCAGTGTCTGTTTGACCACCTGTACCGCTAAAATGCGTCGTTCCGATAGATTCAGATGCACATTGACCCGTTAAGTCAACTTCTAAAGTTGAATTAATTGAAACTTGATTATCATTCAAACCGATAATAGCCGGATCATTGACATAAGAACCTCTTAAAACTAAAACAGCTGGGTTGTGATCTAAATAATCATATAATTTCTTATTTCCCAAAGCAAAACAACAAACATGTTTTCCTTTATGAAGAGTTTTCTTCTTACCATTAACAGCACCTGATTCAATTAAATCAATCATTCCGGACGTAAACATCTCTGTATGAATTCCTAAATCTTTTTTATTGACCAATGCTTTAGCAACTGCATTAGGAATCCCGCCGATTCCTAATTGAATCGTGTCGCCGTCATTAATCTTTTCTGCGATTAAATTACCGATTTTGATATCTTTTTCATTGGATTCAACATCCGGTAATGTCGGCGGTTGATAAGAAGTCTTTACTAAAAAATCTACATCATTGATATGAACTTCAGTATCGCCATAAGTTCTTGGGAAGTTTTCGTTGACTTCTAAGACAACGATATCTGCTTGTTCAAGAATTTCCTTTTCATAGATATTAGATAAAGACAGTGAAACATATCCATGTTTATCTAGCGTTGTAGCTGCCGTTACAAAGATATTAGCTTTTCTATAATGAACGCGTTTTGTACCAGCAAAATGTAAATTGTTTGGTATGAACGAGATATTTCCATGTTTATGCATTTTTCTTAAAACACCGGTATAGAACCAGCCGTCTAAGAAGAATGAGTCACGCCATTTTTCTTCCATAAAGAATTCTGAATCAACAAATGGCAGACAGTTAGTAACGGTGACATCATTTACTCTTTCACCGCATTTATGTAGATTCTTCATAAATTCTTGTGGTTCAGCCGCGGCTGACCCCACGATTATTTGGTAACCACTTTGAACTAAATCGATTACTTGATCGATTTTAACGTATTTTGGATTTTTCATAGTTAACCTCTCTTAAAATGTTTAATTTTAGGAGTAAAGGGAGAGATAAGACTCTCCCTAATTGTCCTAAAAAAAGTAAATTATTTAGTTTCGATTTCTTCGATTGTTTCGATATCTCTAACTTTAACGAAAGCTTCTGTTAAGAAGTCTGTTTCTACTACATCGGTTGTAGCAGGATTGTCACCTAAACCATAAGTGTATTTTAGTAATGACATTGAAGCAATACCCCAACGTTTTCCACCACTAAAGTCTACAACTCCACCCATAGGAATGTCAATTGGACCTTCTTCCATAGCAGCAATGTAGTTTTCCCAAGTTAAGTCTTCGCCATTAGCGTCAACTCTTAATAATCCTTCTACGAAAACTTTAGCCGCGATGTAACCAGCAATTGCAAATGAGTTTGAATAATAAGCAACTTTAGTAGCTTCATCTAAATCAGCTTGGCCAATAGTTGTGATATAATCAGCAACTGCTAATTGGCCTTCTTCAGAGAATACGTCAACCCATGCGTTAGTATAGATTGTTCTAGCAACGTTATATTGTGTATGGTCTACAGCTGTAACGTCAGCGTTAACATAAGATGTAAACACAGGAACGTTTAATTCTTGGTTATACATAGAAGTTAATGTGTAAGCGAATGGAGCTTGGTTCATCGCTAAAATTACTGATGAAACTGCATAAGATTTTAACAATTGAACTGCTGTATCGATTGTAAGTTCAGAAACTGGAATATAATAAACTCTTGAAGTAGCAATTCCTAAAGAAGCGATTTCTGCTTCAACTCCAGCTTTGATTGAGTTACCAACGTCGTCATTAGTGAATAATACACCGATTTTAGCGTCGTCTGGTAAAGCTTCATCTTCATTAGCACCATAAAGTGGTTCTTGAATAGCTCTAGCAGTCATAATTCTACCATCTGTTAAATAGATAGGTTGAACAGCCATAACAGGATTCATTGGTGATTCAGCAAAATAAAGGGCATTGATACCTGTTGCTGCATAAACCATTGGAATGCGTTTTTGTTGGATGTAGTTAATTGTAGCACCAACAGTTGGTGTTCCAAAATGTCCTACAAGAGCAAACACTTCATCTTCTTCAACTAATGTTTCAGTGTAAGTTACACCTAATTCAGCGTTGAATTGATCATCATAAGTGATGAATTCGATAGTTCTTCCACCGATACCACCAGCGTCATTAATTTCTTTAAAAACGGCTTTGATAGCATCATTGAAAGGAACACCTACAGCTGCGAAATAACCCGTAACAGCTGCTGTATTACCAACAGTAATTGTTGTGTCTGTAACACCTTGTGCTAATTCAACAGGTGCTTCAGTTGTTGCGCCTTCAGTTGTTGTTGGTGCTAAAGTGGTAGTTGTTCCGCCACATCCGACAAAAACAAATCCTAGGGCAACAATTGAAAATAATAATACTAATTTTTTCATATTTCTCTCCTTTTTGTTTTTTTCTATTTATAATAAACCTTTATGGTTATTATCTAGTTTCGCCTAAATAGGCTTTAATTAATTGATCATCTTTTAATAATTCTTGAGCTGATCCTTTGGTTTTTACTTTACCTAACTCGAGTACATAAACATAATCTGCTATTTTTAATGTTTGGTAAGCATTTTGTTCAACGATTAAAATCGTCGTTCCTAATTCTTTGATTTGTTGAATTTTATTGAAGATTTCTTTAACGATTAACGGTGCTAAGCCAAGTGATGGTTCATCGAGTAATAATAGTTTAGGTCTTCCCATCAAAGCTCTGCCAATCACAAGCATTTGTTGTTCACCACCAGAAAGGGTAGAAGCTTGTTGCTTTCTTCTTTCTTTAAGAACTGGAAATAAGCCGAATACTTCTTCAAGAACATCTTTAGTTCTTTTTCTTCCGGAAACCCTTTTCCCTTCAACTACTTCAGACTTTAAAGAATAAGCACCAACTAATAAATTTTCTTCAACAGTTAAACCGTTTAAAATCATTCTGCCTTCCGGAGATTGAATTATCCCTTTAGCAGCTAATTTATAAGGATCAAGATTAGTAATCTTTTCTCCTTTAAATACTATATCTCCTTCAGAAGCTTTAACTATTCCGTTTACAGTTCTGATGGTTGTAGTTTTACCAGCGCCATTGGCTCCGAGTATCGCCACAATCGTACCTTCTTCAACTTCTAAATTAATACCTTTAATCGCTCTGATTATTCCATAATCAACAACTAAATTTTTAATTTCTAGGATCTTTGCCACTTTACTCACCACCTAAATAAGCTTCTTGAACAACCTTAGAATTTTGAATTTCTTTTGGTGAACCCATAGCTAATTTTTTGCCAAAACTGATGGCGCAAACAGTATCACAAATATCCATAACTAGTCCCATGTCATGTTCTACCAAGAAAATAGTGGCGTTGTATTCATCGCGAATCTTCTTTATTACTTTAGCTAAATCCGCAGTTTCTACATCATTTAATCCAGCAGCTGGTTCATCAAGAATGATTAATTTAGGATTCGCCATTAAGGTTCTAGCTAATTCTATCTTTTTTAAGATACCATATGGTAATCCATAAGGATAAGCATATTGATAAGCGCTGATTCCTAAATCTTCTAGAATCTTCATCGCTTTTCTTCTCATGACTTTTTCTTCTTGTCTTAACAGACGAGAATTGAATAAATGTCCGAAGAAACCGCTGCGGTAAATTGTATGGGCAGCTACCAAAAGATTATCGATAACATTTAACTCCCAAACCATTTCGACATTTTGAAAAGTTCTTACTATTCCTTCTTTAATTATATTATGGACCAATTTATCATTCAAATAAACCACATCATCATAAATGTTCTTGAAATAAATATCTCCTAAAGTTGGTTTATAAAATCTTGTAATACAGTTGAAAACTGTTGTTTTACCAGCACCGTTAGGGCCGATAAGGCCAAAGATTTCGCCTTCCTTAACATCAAAACTTAAATCGTCTACTGCTTTTAAACCGCCAAAGTGCATCGATAAAGATTTTAAAGATAATACTACATTTTCTTCTAAACTATATTTAGCAATTTTGTCTTTTGTGATTTCGTGAAGTTTGGCAGATAAATTGATATTGATTTCTTGATATCTCTTCACTGCTTTGTTTGACTTGTTAGAAAATTTATCAACTTTTATTTGATATGAAGTTTGAATTTTGGTAATTTTCGCCTCTAAAGTCTCATTAAGGATTGGTTGATTCGTTTCATAATTTTTAATAGCTTCAGATGTTGATTTTGGATAATACTTATTTTTAATAGCATTAGCTTTTATGCTTTTTTCTTTTTCTAGTTCTTGAATCTGTTCTTTTCCGTTTTCACCTTTTCTTTGGGAAGATGCTTTAACTATTCTTTCTTTCCAGTAAAATTTATCTTTTAAATTAGCTTGTTCAGTTTCATAGATCTCTTTTAAATATTCTGAATCAACACCTGCAGGAATTTCTAAGGATAATAATTTTTGTTTGTACTTAAGTTTGATTATTTCAACTTTACGGTTATATCTGTCTTCAAGAGTTTGTAATTTAATTGGTAAAAAGTTATCATAAAATTCAATTTTTGTCTTAGCTGAATTAATTCGCTTTTCGAGAAATTTAGCGTAAATCTGATTAATTATCGGAACCATAGCGGTAATTCCTCCATTTCATCTTTAATTTAGCTAAAGCATTTTTTAATTTATAATAAGTGGTAGTAACTAACCTAATTAAACCTCCAGGATAAAACATAATTACTAAAATAATTAATAAGCCATTAAACATTACCGAAATTGCTGGATTTTCTTTAAAGAAATCGAATTGTTGGAAAACCCCTAAATTTAAACCAAATATCATAAAGGTTCCTAAGACAATTCCATAGATTGACTGTGAACCGCCAACTATAACTGCAGCTAAAATATTTAGCGAAAATGCTAATGACCAAGTAGTCGGGATGGAGAACGAAATATAGCTCATGTAGATAACTCCACCTAGCATTGCGTAAACCGTTGAAACAATAAAAGCCATTAAACGATATTTTAAGATACTCACACCCATAGCTTGAGCTGCTGAGGTGGAGTTACGCATTGCTAGCAATGCTCTTCCGGTTGGACTTTTAATCAAATTTAAAGTTAAGATCATCATGACAAACATAATAATTGCTGTAAAAATAAATATTGTATTATGATTAATGAAGATTAAATTCTTAAAGATAATTAATTGACTATCTAATCCTAATCCGTTAGTTCCGTTGGTAATGCTTACAGCGTTCTTGAAAACTTCATTTAAGATTTCTGATAAACCTAAAGTAATGATTGCTAGATACATTCCTTCAATTCTGAGCGAGATAAATCCAACTATTAAACCAATGACAATCGCCCCAAGAATTGAAACCAAAATTACGATAAAAATAGATGCTTCTAAATTCTTGGTAAAATAACCTAAAATATAAGTTCCTATTCCTACGAAACCAGCAGTACCTAAAGAAGCAAGCCCTGCGTACCCTAATAAAATGCTAAAACCTAAAGCGATAATTATATAAATCATTGTGATGCCGAAAGCTCTAATTAATGTATTTGATACCGGAACTCCAGTAACTCTTAGCAATTGAACGATTAACATTAAGAAGGTAATGATAAAGAAACCAAAATAAGGATGATTTGTTATTTGTTTGAATCTTGCTTTACGGTCTTTACAGACCTCAGTTCTACATATCATCATCTACACCTTCTTCGCAATCTTTTTACCGAATAATCCCATCGGTTTAACCAATACAACAGCAAGGATAATGAGGTAAACCACAGCATTCTGCCATAAAGGTACTATCAAACTCAATAACCCGGTTAATACTGGGATTAATATGGTTGCGACCAATGGACCTAAGAAAGATGAGAAACTTCCTAAAATGGCAGCCATAAATGCATTTACTTGCGTTGGCGTCATCAACGCTACCGTAACATTGGTTGCGTTTGGCGTTAACATTACCGCAGCCACCGCTCCTAAAAGTCCAGCAATAGCCCAACTCATCGAAGTAATAACTTTAGTATTTACCCCCATCATTCCCGCTACTAATTCATTGGAAGCTGTAGCTCTAACACCAAGTCCCCATTTCGTGAATCTTAACATTGAAAATAAAATTACTAAAAGCACTACAGTAATAATAAGTGCATAGTAAGCATGAACAGTAATGAATAAATCGATACCAAATAATTTAAATGCGATATTTGGTTCATAAGACATCTTTGGTATCGGTAATAGTATCTTGCCAAAGATTAAAGGCATAGCTCCTGCTAAAACCAATACTAATCCCATTGTAATCATTTGTTTTCCGATTGGTGATTTATCTTTTGAATTTCTGATGATGACTGCATCAACAAAAACACCGAATAAAAACGCTGTTATCGCCCCACCGATCATCGCTAAGAAAACCATGGTAGTAACAGTCATATCCGTATAATTTAGCGCAAAATATTGAATCATCTTGGCAGAAAAGAAAGCACCAAATGTCGCAATCATACCTTGAGCAAAATTTGTTGTTGCCGAAGTTTTAAAGATCAAAACAATTCCTGTAGTCGCTAAAGCTAAAACACTGACTTGCAAAGCTTGATTGACAATATTTGTCATCATGAACATTGTCGCAAAATCAGGGAAATTATCATAGATCACACGATAAATTCGATAGAATAAATACAATATCCCTAATACTAAAAAGATATTTAAACCAATTGTTTTTGCTCGATCTTTATTCTTAAAGTATTTTAAAGTAAAAGTCTTAAGTAATATGTAGACAACTACCAATACTAGAATAAAGATAAAGATATCTTTCCAGAATCCAGTAGTGTCAAACATTATACTTCACCCCACTTGATGATATTAGCTGCCCAGACATAACCAATACCGGCAGCTATCATACAAATAACACTACCATCCTTAACTTTTCTTTCTTCAAGAGCTTTATGTAAAGATAAAATTTGATCGACTTGACCGATATGGCCATAATCCTCTAAATAGATACTTTGTGCTTCATTTAAGCCTAGTTCATCAAGCATAAATTGATGACCTGATCTTTTAATATGAAGAATCGCTAAGTAATCGATGTTTTTTCTTTCAAGATTACTCTTTTTTAAAGCTTTATCAATGCACATAAACCAATTCGGCATTGATACTTCATTAAGTCGATCTTTCATTTTCTTCGGTTCCATTAATCTTAAAGATTTTTTAGCTTCTTCAAGATTATCGTGAGTGACAGGTTTTGCAGTACCGCCGATTTCTACTCCTGCAGTTCTTGACAAAGAACCGTCAGCGATAATATGTGAACCAAGAAGTAAATTCTTATTATAATTCTTCTTTAAAATAATTGCGCCACCACCGGCACCTAAGTTATACATCATCGACATATCTTTATCAGCGTAATTAACAAAATCACCATTGCGATAACCGCCGACGACCATAACGATATTGACGTCGTCATCAGCTATCAACATGTCTTTCGCCATTTTCATTGCTGAAACAGTTGTACAACAACGATTAGCGACATCAATACCCCAGGCATTGACGGCACCTATTTTATCTTGAATGTAAAGTGCACTAGTAGTTAAAGGATATTCTTTCCACTCTTCACCGACACAGATAATAACATCGATATCTTTTGGATTAACATCAGTGTTTTCTAAAGCATTTAAAGCTGCAAAAACACCCATTTCTTGTGTACCGTCATTTTCACCAGGAATCGTTTTTTTAACAATTCCTAATTTCCCAATGACCGCATCTTCAGCCCAAATCCCGTTGGTTTGTTCACTGATTTCTTTTGCGGTCATATATTCTTTTGGTAAATATATACCCGTACCAACAATTCCAACAGTTGGCTTTTTCATATAATCACATCTTTCTTTTTAAATTATAGTCTCATTCCACCATCTGCTTGGATAGTTTGTCCAGTTATATAAGATGCATCATCACTAGCTAAGAAAAGTGCAACTTTAGCAATTTCTTCAGGTTGTCCTAATCGTTTTAACATTGTAAGTTCTGCAAATTGATCTAATAAATCTTGTGGTACAGTTTTTAAGATATCAGTCATAACATATCCTGGTGCTATAGCGTTAACTCTTACAGGAACACCTTTTCTCGCAAATTCTTTTGCCCAAGTTTTTGTTAAGCCGATTACGCCTGCTTTAGTAGCTGCGTAATTTGCTTGACCGATATTACCGAATACGCCTACTACTGAAGATATATTAATTATAGATCCACCACCGATGTTTTCCATCTGTGGTCCAACGTATCTAACTAAATTAAATATTCCTTTAAGGTTAACATTGATAACAGCGTCCCACATTTCATCTGTCATTTTTCTTGTCATTGCATCTCTAGTAATTCCAGCATTGTTAACTAAAATGTCAATTCTTTTAAATTTTTTTACTATTTCATCATAGAAAACTTTACAACCTTCTGTATCAGTAATATTTAATTGGTAATAAATAACATTATCCATTCCATAAGTCATTTCGCCCATATCAACAGCGATGACAGTTGCCCCTTCTTTAGCAAAAGCTTTAGCGATTTCAGCGCCAATACCTTTAGCTCCACCAGTTACTACTGCGATTTTATCTTTTAATTTCATAATTTCTCTCCCTTACTTTCTTTTTAGTACTATAGCGGTACCCATACCGCCACCGATACATAAACTAGCTAAACCTAAATGATTATCTCGTTTTATCATTTCATGTAACAAAGTGACGACGATTCTGTTACCGGAAGCACCGACAGGATGCCCCAAAGCAACTGCTCCACCATTAACATTAGTTTTTTCATATAAAGTCAATTCATCAACTTCATGCTCTTGAACTAATTCTTTTACAACGCCAATTGCTTGAGCTGCAAAAGCTTCATTAAGTTCTATCAACTGCATATCATCAAGTTTCATATCAAATTGCTTTAATAAATTTCTAATTGCTGAAACTGGTCCAAGTCCCATAAAGTTAGGATCAACTCCGCCTTGACCGATAGCGATAACTTCAGCTAACACTTCAAGATTATACTTTTTAACTGCTTCTTCACTAGCAATGATGGTAAAAGATGCACCATCATTAATTCCTGAAGAGTTACCAGCTGTAACCGAACCATCTTTTACAAAAGCTGGTCTAAGTTTAGCTAATATTTCTGGAGTAGTAGTTCTATTTGGGTATTCGTCATTTCCAAAGATAATATCGCCTTTTCTACCTTTAATTACTATAGGTACGATTTCGTCTTTAAATCTTCCAGAGTCGATAGCGTTTATTGCTTTTTGTTGAGACTTATAAGCAAAGTCATCTTGTTCTTCTCTTGTGATATTATGTTTATTGACAATGTTTTCTGCCGTAATACCCATATGAATATTACCGAAAGCATCAGTTAAAGCATCATAAACCATATGGTCAATCATTTCAAAGTTACCCATTTTTTTTCCGCTTCTTACACTCGCCGGAATCATATAAGGTGCACCTGACATTGATTCAACGCCACCAGCAACTATTAATTCTGCATGATTAGCAATGATGCTACTATAGGCATTCATAATTGCTTTCATCCCGCTACCACATGCCATATTCAATGAATATGCTGGAACAGTATCTGGAACTCCTGCTTTAATTGAAATTTGCCTAGCAATACCTTGGCCTAAATTAGCCGGTAAAATATTACCTACTATAACTTCATCAATCTTATCAACCGGAACTTTTGTTTCTTCCAGTAAAACCTTTAATACTTGTGATCCCATATCTGCAGCATGAACATCCTTTAGGCTTCCTAAAAAAGAGCCAATAGGACTTCTCTTAGCACCGACAATATAAACTTTTTTACTCACTCTAAAATACCTCCTATAAATTTTTACTTGATAAATATGAATAAACTTTCATATTTCAAATTAATTATAATCAAAGTTGCATATAAATGTCAAGCGCTTTCACTTAATTATTACAAAAAATTTAAATGCCTATAAATAGGCTTTAACCTTTAGTTTATACTGATTAAAGCCAAATCTAGCGACTTGCCAGTTATTTGTCTGAAACCCTTTACAATATGATGAAGTTATGAATTTTTATTCATATAAATATTTTCATAAAATCACTTGTTTTTTATCAATAATTAAATTACAATTAAAACGGTGATAAAATGAAGAACAGTGAATTCCGTTTACCAAAAACTAAAGTTGGTTTAAAATCTTTTAAAAAAATAATTAAGGCTGGTAAGTATCTTTATGGTAAAGCTGGTTATAATTCTACTTCTATTAATGATATAATCTCAAAAGCTAAAGTTGCGGCTGGCACTTTTTATATTTATTTTGATTCTAAGTTAGCTCTTTACTTATATCTGTTAGACGAGTATCGTCATAACATTAGAAGATCAGCTAAAGAAGCAACTCAAAATTGTAAAGATCGTTTAGAAATGGAACGTGCTGGATTAAAAGCTTTTATTATGTATGTTATGGAAGATCCTTTAGCTTATAAATTGATTTGGGAATCTTTGTTTGTTGATCCGAATATTTTCAAAGAGTATTACACGAGTTTCGCTGTTTCTTACGTGAATCATTTGGAGCCTTTTGTTGAAAGTGGCGAAATAAGAGATGACATTGATTTAGAAACAGTTGCTTATGTTTTAATGGGTATATCTAACTTTGTTGGTTTACAAATTGTTTTCAACGAAGATGCTACTGAAAAAGATGTTGATTTTGTAGTTGATGAATGTATGAAATTATTAAAATATGGTATTTTTAATAAATAAAGGCTAAATAAGCCTTTTTTAAATATTGAAGCATGCGATGCAGTTGAACAAGGGATAAAATCTGTTGATAAGAATATCGAAGTCATTAAAAACCCCATTGCCGATGGTGGCGAAGGCACCGTCTTAACTTTAACAAATACTCTAGGTGGCGGGATTGTTGAGTTAGAATTAAGTGATCCTTTATTTAGAAAAATAAAAGGATACTATGGGATTATAAATAAAAAAACAGCCATTATGGAAATGGCTATATCTAGTGGTTTGATTTTGTTGAAGGATAAAGAAAAAAATCCGCTTTACACTTCTACTTATGGTGTGGGCGAAATGATAAGACACGCACTAGATAGAGGGATAAGAGATTTTATAATTGGTATTGGAGGCAGTGCAACAAATGATGCTGGAATTGGTATGCTTGAAGCTTTAGGGATGAAATTCTATGATAAAAACAGCAACACGTTATCTTCTACAGGCAAGTCTTTGAATTACATAACTAGAATTGATGATTCAAATTTTGATAATAGAATTAAAGAATCTAAGTTTTTAATTGCTTCTGATATCAACAATCCTTTGTTTGGATTAAACGGTGCAACTTATGTATATGGTCCTCAAAAAGGTGCTAATCAAGAGACGGTTAAACAACTTGATTTAGGGCTGAGACATTTTCATGAAATAGTTAGCAAATTAAACAAGCAAAATTATTCCTTAATTCCAGGAGCTGGAGCAGCTGGTGGGTTAGGATATGCTTTCAAATGCTTCTCTAACGCTGAGTTAAAACCTGGTGTTAATATCGTCTTTGAAAAACTTGATATTTATAATATAGCTAAAAATGTTGATATGATTATTACTGGCGAAGGAAAGATTGATGAGCAATCGGCAATGGGTAAAGTTCTATCAGGAATAGGTAAACTTGGAATTAAATATAATTTACCTGTAATTGCTTTAGCGGGTATTGTAGAAAAAAATTTGTCTCTTGATAAAATTGGTATTACTTCTACTTTTTCAATAACGAAGGAATCTATGATTTTAGAAGAAGGAATGAATAAAGAAGGAACAAAAATCAGGTTAAAAAATAAAACAACAGAAATAATAAAATCAATGACAACCATAAAAAAAGAACGGTAAAATCCGTTCTTATTTTTATGTTATTAAGTTGTATTGTAAGGGTCAACAACAATTGTTGAAGCCGATATTTCCGTTAAAATTATATCATGTGTTCCACTATATCTTTGTGTATAACTTCCAGTATCACCGTATCTTATCTTTAAAACTATAGTGTAATTATTTAAATTAATTATGTCGAAATAAAATTCTGATAAACCATCTATTTCATAGTCAATATAGATAGTAAATGTTTGGTTTCCTGGTGAATCTTTTAGATTAACAGTAGTTCTTACCACCCTAACTTTAAGTCTTTGAGCTGGAGTTAGAGAATATCCGAAATTCAAGTAAGAGAAACTATATGTAGCTAGACTGTTTCTAACAGTATCAACATCATGAATAAAATCAACATTTTGCATTACGGATAAACTACCAGAAATTTCCAGAGCTTGAGGTTGATATTCGAACTGAATCGAGGTAATCCCAATATTTTTAGGAGTACCGTCGTAGTAAACGCCAACAAGGAACACATAAAAATCTGGTGGAGTAAGAGGATTATTAGGGTCAACCACAATCATCTCGCCATTTTCAGATTTTTGAATTGCAGCTAAAGCCAATGATTCTTCCATCTCGGTTCTTATACCTGAACTAGCAAAACTATTAGCTACTGTCGTAACGCCTGGGTTATAATTGCCATTAATATCAAACCCAGTATAATAAGCTAAATCTCCTGAACCGCTATAAACTGATGTTATCCAACCTAAAGCGTCCAAAGGATTTGTAGGAACTTTAGCATATAATAAGAATTTGGTAGGATAAGCATGAGGAATAAAAGTACTTCCTACTAAAGGTGTTAAAGGGCTTTCTGCGAAGCTCTTCACCTGTAAAAAACCTGTAGAATAAAAAATTCCTGAACCTATAAAATCCATATTTTCTTTACTGTATTCCGCAGATTGACTATCAGCGAATGAATATCCTAACTCTCTTAAACGGTCGTACAAGTTAAATGCCTCATCTATGGTTTTATTAGGATCATATATCCTCATTAAAGATATTGAATAATTAAATGTAGCTTTAGTTCTATTGAAAGCTTTCCCGTAAATTTCAACACTATCAATAGTGACCGATAATACTTGACTTAATGTTTTAGCTGGAGTTTCCCCTATCACATAATATGTTCCATAAATTGAAAGTGCATATGATAAAGCTGTATAGGTATTAGCCATATTAAAACTAAAATTATATGGAGATCTTGGCCCACCAGCAATATATCCGGAATCGCTTTGATTATAACCGATAAGGCCATATTCAGATCTGTTACTTACGGCATTTGAGAAACTATCAATTGTTGCCGCTTCAACAAAGACATTTTCTAAAATCGTAAACGAACCTAAATGTCCAACTATATATCCAGTTGCATGGTTTAATATACCATCATTATGAGGATGAAAACCGACGGTTGTATAATCAACATGTTCAAAATTAGGGTTACTGAAAATAATAGGATTTTCTAAAAATAGATTTATTACTTTCGCATCCAAATCATAATCGCCATCATTATCACTGTCGAAGCCTTTCATGAAACCGAAAAGGCCAATATCTTGATTAAAGGCGCCATCTATTGTTAGGTTAATTAAATTAGAATTATTGCCGTTGAATATTCCGGTAAAAGGATAAAAATGATTACCGATTGGCGGAAGTGCATGATAATCTGTAAAATCGATATCTATTGTATTACCATTAATATCAGATACTTCAAAGTATTGTTGAGTAGTTTGCGTTTGAAATTTTCCTAAATTTTGTAAATAGGCTAAATTATATAAATGTTCTGGTTCTGCTATAACATAAGGATCTGATTCTGTTCCTGTGCCTTTAGCAAAATAACTGGTATAACTAGTTCTTACCTTCCCTAATAAATCATATGACATGCCAAACGTATTGTCAAACCAAGCATATGCTGGCATGATAAGAGCGATAAACAAAGTCAATAAAATTAGAAATGGTGTTAAGATTTTATGTCTTAATCTCATAACGACCCACCATCCTTAATAACTAAAACTACATCCTGAAAGAGTCTAATGTAATCTAAGCCTGTGGTTGGCAAGGTTGGTTCAGCGGTTGAAACAATGGAATTAATTTTAGTTTCGTAATATGAAAAACTAAAATAAATGTATATTTCCGTATTAGTAGCCAATAAAGGCACTGTACCCGTAAAATCTAAAGATGTTGAATAAGTATCGGTTGTTCCATAAAAACTGTGTGCTGGAAAATCTAAATTATAACTACCATTAATAATGAAGTTATCTTTTAAATTATTGAAATCATCTTTATTGGGATCATAAGTTTTATCGGTAATGGTGTCTGGATCAGGATTCCAATATTGAAAACTTGTTGTTTCATATAAATATTGTAAATTTACAACTTCACTCAAATAGTAATCCTGATTTGCAGGAAGACCAAATACACTCTCTAATGCCAAATCACTATCAGCGTTAGCTGCAAGTGTTAAATTTGTATCTGCAGTAACATCATAGGTCAAATACAATTCTAAAATCATATAATTATCATCGTTATTTAATGGAATTAAAGGATCATATTCACCAAGAAAAATACCGTCGAATGGATATGTGTTATCATGATAACCATAACCAGGCGTATCACAGATAGAAAGTTCACAGAAATTATCTAATATTGAAACAAAATCAGGGTTTTCAATAGAATCATCAGTAAGGTCGTAATATATGTAGAACTCTTGTTCATCAGCTACATAAAGATACGTATAATCTTTAGTATAAAGTTTAATTTGATAAGAATTAATGAATTCATGTGATGTTTCGAATTGAATTGGATTAGAACTAACTTGAGTACTAATCGCAAACCATGCAAAAGAAACCACAACAAATGCGGTTAAAGCTAAAAATAGTTGTAATAAGGAAAGTACAAATCTATTCTTATCCACTTTATGGCTTCCTTTCATAATATTTTTTATTTAAATGATTATTTTATTAAATGATTGAATGAGAACATATCCCAAGGTGATTTATAAATCATCTTTTCTACATCTTCAACTGAAACTGGTTCAGAGAAATAAAACCCTTGCATAAATCTGATATCCCATTTATTGAGTAATCTAATAGTATCTTCATCTTCAATACCTTCAGCAATAACAATCTTTTGATTAGCTTTTGCTTGAGAGATAACTTTTTCAATTTTTTCAGTATTAGAATCTTCACTTGTTACTAAAAGTAGATTGACACGGGATAATTTAAAGATCGAAGCGCTGATTTTACTCATATCCTCAATAATCGCAAAATTAGGACCAGCATCGTCAATTGCCATTCTAAAGCCATATCTTCTGAATTCTTTCAGATTGTGTTGTGCTATTTCGTTATTAACAACAGTGTAATGATCTAATATTTCTAAACAGAAATTTTCTGGACTTAAACCGTGATTCCCAGTGATTTCAAAATACTGTCTTGCTAAACCTTCTACATATAATTGTTTAGGAGATAAGTTTATGGAAATAAAGAAATCACCTAACTTCAGACTTTTTTTCCAGATGCTATACTGTTTGGTAACTTTTTCAAATCCCCAAATCCCAAACCAAGTGATATCTCCGGTTAAATCCATAACATTTAAAAATTTACCAGGTGATAAAATACCCATTGTTGGATGCTGCCACCTTAGTAATGATTCTAATCCGATGATTTTACCTGTTCTAACATCAACGATTGGTTGATAATATAATAAGAATTCATCGTTTTTAATTGATTTTTTGATTTGTTTATAATAATCAATATTAAACTGTTCTTTTTCAATTAAATTTTGAGAATACATGTAGAAACGATTCTTTCCTTCTTTTTTAGCTACGTAAACTGCTACTTCAGCATTCTTCAATAAGTTTTCAGCAGTTATACCGTCATATGGGAATAAACAAACGCCAATCGAAGCGGTAACTTCATGATTTCCTAATTTAATCGGTTCTTTGAATAAATCTAGTAAACTATTTGATATTTGATTAATCTTTTCATTATTAATATCGCCTTTATAGTAATAAATGAATATATCCATTTCATAATGACCAGCCATGCAACCTTTTTCACTGAACTTTTTGATTCTTTTAGTAAATTCAGCAATTACTTTATCGATATCTTTTTGTTCATAGCTATCAACGATATAACGGAAATTATCAAGATTAATCGCAAAGAATAATCTTAAATCTCCTTCTTTTATTTTAGATATATCATCATTTATCTGAGCTAGCAATGGATTTGCCGATACAAAAGAAACATTATCCATCACATCTTCTACTTTATCCTCTGCTACGATACTTTCCCTTTCCAATTTATTTTTCTTAAAATTGAAAATTACATTGCGATAAAGAAAGAATAAAACCACTCCAGTCATCACAATAATGACAAATGCTACAGCAATTTCCCAAGGTTGTGAATTATTAGGATCCGCTAAAAAAATTAAATCGAACATAGTTCACCTCATTCTTATTTACTAGCAAGGACATCCATACGTTTAGCTTTAGCTATACGATAGAACATCGTTATAAACTCTTTTGCTTCTTCTTCATTTAAAGGTTCAGAAATCATGTATCCTTGGAAGATATCAGTTCCTATTTGTTTTAAATATTCATATTGTCTTTTCGATTCAACACCTTCACCGACGACACACATTTCTAGGTTATGAACTAAATTAACAATTGTTCCTACAATCTTATGATCGTTTTCTGTACCGAAAATACCATCGATAAAACTCTTGTCTATTTTTATATTATCAAAAGCGATTTGTCTTAGATAGGTTAATGATGCATAACCTGTACCAAAGTCATCAAGTGAGAATTTAACACCTAAAGCTTTTAAGTCCGAAATCTTTTCATCAACTAAAATTGTTGAATCCAATAAAACACTTTCGGTTAATTCTAATGTTAGATATTCAGCAGAAATATATGTTTCTTTAATGATTGATTTGACGATATCGACGAAATCAAATTGCATAACTTGAATTGATGAAATGTTAACACTGATATTAAATTCTTTGTTATATAGCTCTTTCATTCTAACTTGCATGCTACAAGCTTCACGAAGAACCCAAATACCTATTGGCACAATCATATAGTTTTCTTCAGCGTTGGTAATGAAGTTGGCTGGTGATATTTCGCCTAAGATAGGGGAATTCCACCTTGCTAAAGCTTCGAAACCATATAGCTCATTTTTATTATCAATTAAAGGTTGATACTTTAAATATATCTCATGATTATCAATTATTTTAGATAGTTGTTCAGATATTTGCGCTTTGTATGCTATCTCTCTTGCAATATTTTCGTTATAGAATAAATAACGTTTGACGCTATTTTGTTTTGCTTTAAATAACGCTGTGTCACTCTTTTTAATTAAATCGTCCAGAATATTGCCGTCACTTGGATAGATGGAAATGCCGATATAGAACTTTACTTCTAATTTTATATTTTTAACGGTTAGAGGTTCTTTAAAATAAGCTAATATTTTCATTATTGATGTTTCGACAAATTCTAGTGATGGAATATTATTCATGATATAAATAAATTCATCATGACCGTTAGCGTAAATGTATTCGCTGTTAGCGAGAATTGTTTTAAGTTCAAGGGCGATAGTTTTAAGCAAGTTATCACCGACTATCTGTCCTTTAATTATATTGATATTTTTAATATTTTCAACCTGGAAGATACAAACAGCTGATTTTTTTTTGCCAGATAAAATATTGCGGTTGATATCGATTTTTGCGGCTGTGATGTTTTTTAATCCTGTTAGAGTATCATAAGCAAAAGTTTCGTAGACTAGCTTTACTTGACGGTCAATCTCTTGTGACATCAAGTTGATGGAATCTCCTATCTCTTTAATCTCATTGTTTTCAATAAGGTTTACCCTTACATTATAATTACCATTTTTAATTTCTTCCAGTGATTCGATAATTTTATTTATTGGAGCAAGGATTCTTTTAATTCTTTTTGTCAGTATCATTGATGTTAAATAAACTAAAATCGCAATAGCGACAAGCAAGATGCCAAAAACCATTTCCATGGAAAGCATCGTTGTGTTATCAACTAAAATCACCAATTGCCAGCCAAAATCTTCTAAATTATTGTAAGTGACTAAATAGTCAGTTCCTAGAACATTTGACCTTAGCACTCCGCTTGCTTGATAGTTATCGACTAAGTTACTAATCCCATTATCACTAAAATCAAAACTATCATCGATATTTTGATATTCAACGCCAGATTTCATAAAATAATCATCGTAAACTTCATTGCTAAAGAATGCTAGAGTCGGGTCGGTTTCATAGTTGGTAAAAACTAATACTTCAGCTATTTCACTGTTGATATCACGGTCAATACTTTCTACTAACATTCCTAAACTAGTTAATGTCATATCAATACCAATATAACCGATATGTTGATCGCCATCGTATACTCTTTCAACATAAGTAAAAGTATACTCTCCTGTAATTGCATCAACATAAGGTTCAGTCAGTTTATCTTCTTCAGTTCCTAAATCAATGCGCCAAGGTCTTTCGTTTATTAACCAAGTCTCATATAACACTTGTCCGGTATTGGTTATGGCACATCCACCAGTTGCTGTTAAACAATTGTAATCAGTAGCCAAGAAGATCAAGTCATAAGAATCTTCAGCTTGATGATCAATAACAGAATTGCTAACAACTAAAAAATCATAAAGTACATGATATTCAGGATCAGTTTCTAAAATAACAGGATTGTTTCCTTCATTGATATAGTTAAGATAAGCAATGACGTTCGGACTTGACGCTAATAAATCAACATCTTTTTTAATTCCTTCTAAGAGTTTATCGGTTGAATTAACAATCGCTTGAGTTTGGTTTTGAACTAAATTAGTTTTATTTTCATTAATTTTAATGAAGGTATAAAATAAAAAGATGGTAGTGACAAAAATCAAGAATATAGCATCAATAAAAACCGTCAAACTGACTATTCTTTTTGATAAACTAATCTTTTTATCTTTGTTCCTTCTCATCTTCTTCACCTACGTAAAAAACTTTCATTTAACAATTTATTTAGCTATAATAAATCGGTAAATTTTTATACAAAAAAAGCCATCATCTATTTGAAAGCATCTTTAATTTCTCCCTAAGAAATAAAAAACGCCCTCGTCATTTAAGACAACGGCAACTGGCTACCATCTCACGAAGGCCCTATAGCTTTGCGTCACTAGTTTTCACTAGTTTTGCTATTTACATATATATTATATAATTAAGGGTATGCTTTGTCAATAATATTTACACTTTTAGCTAATAAGAATCAATAATATTTGATTTTCACTATTTAATCGTTAAATATCTATGAATAAAGCGATTTTCTTTTGCAAATTAAGAGCAAATAAACTATAATAGTTAAGAATCTTACTTTAAGATTAAAAATATATATTAAAATTCACGAATTAATCACAAAACATTAACAATATTTTTGTTGTGTTTAAAGCCAAAAAATGATATGATATATATTGCGAAAATTAATAAGGAGTGGAAAAACATGAGTAACCCATTAACGAAAAAAATTATTGTAATAACATCGGTTATTTTAACCATAGTTCTTGGAGCAGTCATCCTAGCTCTAGCAACTGGAAATACCAGAATGCCAAGCTTAAAAGATCCTAATGGCGTTTTTTACGAACGTTTAGATTCTGAAGGCAATGTTATTTACACTATAACAAATGAAGAAATTTTTGAACAAATTAAATCAAATAATGGTATTCAACAATTATTGATGATGGTTGATACTTTATTGTTAGAAGAATATTTTGATGACGTTACCGAAGAAGAAATTGCTGATAAAATTCAGGAATTGACTTATGGGACTGATGATGAAACTGAAATTGCCAATCTTGATGAAGAAACAAAAACTAGACTTGAAGATGAATTTGCAAGATCAATGGTTCTTTCTGGATATGAAGGCAATGAAGAGGCTTATGTTAGTTTGTTAATAGTTAGAGAAAAATATGCTTTGGAAGTTTTAACTGCAGAACTTACTGAAATTGAAGTTGCGACAGCATTTATCAGTTCTTACTTTGAAGATATGAAAGCGATTAATATTCGTTTCACTAGTAAAGAAGATGCTTTAGATGTTTTAGGGCGTTATCATTTAGTTGAACTAAACGATGAAGCTTTAGCGCTTTATAAGGGCTTTGTTTACAGTGATGAAACATTATTGGATGATGCAGAAAATATCGTTGAAGCTTATATAACAGTTGATACCTTCTACTTCGATGATAGTGATAATTTATTAAATATTGATGAAGAAATTGTTTATACTTTAGGTGATGGTGGAGTTTATACCGATGAAGCTGATGTAACATATACATTGGATGTTGAGGGAAATTTAGTTGACGATGAACTAGAAGTTATTGTTTCTAAAGATTTAATCTTCACTACTTTAAAAGATGCTGAAACTTATAAAGATGCTAACACAACTTATTACACAATGAGTAAAACAAATCCTTACGATGAAGATGAAGACATCTTAATTAAAGATGATTTAGCCGCTGTTATTTACACTATTACAGCTGATGGAACTGTTTTAGATGCAACACTTACAGATGTTACCGATACTCATTCATTAATCTTCAATAAAACTTATAAAGCCCAAGATGAAGTTACTACTTTTACTTCAAATAACACAACTGAATTAACTGAACAGGAAGTTCTTAATTACTATATTTTAATGTACAATTATGTATACGGAGAATTCCGTGACGTATTACCTGAAAACGCTACAAAAGAAGATTTAGTAGCTTTGGATAATGAATACTTAAGTTTTAATTTTGATGATGTGAAAGAAAATAATGCAGCACTAGCTACCTATATTTTCAGAACCATATCACAGTTAAATGAAAAAACTTATTCACATGAACCGCAATCAATTTCAAGTCAAGCGATTGCTTTCCATTATTTAACGTTTAAACTTGAAGAAGAGCCAAAATATGATTTGGGAAAAGCTGTTTTGGATTTAATCGAATCTTCAATCGTTTTACCGGAAAATATTGTTGAATCAATTGAATTGCCGACAACTAGTGATTATGAGGCAAAAATCACTTGGGCTTCAGCTGATAAAACAGTTATCTCTAATACCGGTGAAGTTACTACTCCTGATGTTGCGACTATCGTTGATATGAATTATACAATCAAAGCTTTAGGAGAAACAAGAATAGGAACAATCTCAGTAAATGTTTTACCTACTGGTGAAAATTCAACAGTTACTGATCCTAACGTTACTTTCCCTAGTTTAAAATCTTTGATTGATGATAATACCGTTTATGATGCAGTAGCACAAAAATTAATTGATGATAAAGTTTATGGAACTAATGGCGCAACTAACATATCTAAAAAATTAGTTGAGATGAGAACTGAAGTCGGTTTAAAAATATATGATTATTACTTAGGTTTAGATTACATGAAAACTGATGCTAGTTTTGAACCAAATGAAAAGGGTGACAAATCATTAGTTGCTAGTTTAGAAAAAACATTAACTTCTGAAGAACCGGTTGATTTTACCGCTGATGATTTGCATTCATACGCTTTAGCTAAGAATCCAGCGATTTATACTGTTTATGCTTCTGAATTTAAAGAAATGCTTTACTCTGAATTCTATGAAGAAGCTTTCGGTACACAAAGAAATATTAAGAGAAACGACACAACAAGAATGGACGAAATGTACGCAGCTGTTTCTAATTCTAAACAATATTACGTCTATTTAAAGAGTTTATATGAACAATATGGTATGACTTATCCATATGATTCATTCTCAGATTATGCTTATTCACAATATGGCACAAAAACTGAATTAGCTTTACTAGAATATTTCATTGCTAGAGAATTACAACCTTACTTAATTAATTCTGTAATCGAAGAATACGATGTAGTTGAAGCATTATATGATATCGTTGAAGAAAATTATAATAACTACTTCAGTTTAGATGTCGTCCACTTATTGATCTTTATCGATTTCGATGAAGATGGAAGTCCTGATGATTATAAAGAATATAATGAAGCTCTTAGTCCTGAAGATAAAGAAGCGTTAAATACTTTATTAGCTGGATTAGAAATTGCAATTGATGAATATGATGGTGATTTCGAAACTTTAGTTACTGAGTACTTAAAAGCAACGAGAGACGATGAAACTTGGGGTATTTACAAACAAAAAGGTATATTACTTACCCAACAAGATTTAAATATGCAAGATAGCGAAGATGAAACTGTATTCCACTCACTTAATTATAGCGGTGAATATGGAACTAAAGACAATTACGCTGAAGAGTTTACTCAAGCTTTGATAGATCTTTATAAAGAATATCGTTTACCGCAAAACTTAGATCTTGAAGAATTATTATCTGATTTAGTAATTACCGAATTTGGTTTACATTTAATCCTTGTTGAAAAAGGTGATGACTTCGAACAATTCTCTGCTAAATACAGTGCTACTGAAGAAGACGCTGACCTTTATAGTGAAGCTGCATTCAACGAAAGTGATAAACCAACATTAGCACAATTAGAATTATATGCAACATATAAGTTCTATGAAATGGTATATGACTTGACTAACGCTGATATCGAAGAAAAGTTTAATATTACTGTTCCAAAAATTCCAGCATCAGTTACAAAGGCTTTAGATTTCTATTTCGATGGTGTGTTAAATGAATTCTATGTATTAGGTACTGTTAATGTCAGAATGTCACAATTACTAGTTAGCGGAAACTTTGTTGAAAATGACTATACTGAACTTACTAACGCTGAATTAATGGTTAATCTTAAAGAAGTTGAAGATGCTTATTATGGAGCAATATTAGGTAAGTATTTAAGCTAAAAAAATAACAATAAAAATAAAACTGTAAGAAATTGAAATCCTACAGTTTTTTTTATTATTTAGATAACTTATGTTTGTAATATCTTTCTCTTTCTAAAACGCCGATTGATCCTGTTAAATCGCCATTTTCCACCAATTCTAACTCTTCACCAAGTACACAAGCTTTCGAGTCGATATTGTCGATGAAATGAATCATTAAAGCTTCAGCAATATTCGGTTTTTTCGGTGATCCAAAGTTACCGTAATAATGATGACTTAATAAGATATGTTGTAGTAACATTACTTCTTCTTCATCTTGATAATTTAAATCTTTAGCGACTTGATCTAGGAGACTAACTCCCATAGCTATATGACCAATCAGTTTGCCTTTGATGGTATAATTGCTGCCCTCATAAGAATCAAATTCAGAAATTTTACAGATATCATGAAGAATAATTCCAGAGTATATTAGATCAGCATTCAACCAATCATAAACTTTTAAAAAACCTTTTGCTAGCCCTAACATCGAATGTGTGTGGTAGGCTAGTCCGGATATATAAGCATGATGGAATTTCGTAGCTGCTGGATAAAGGTAAAAATCATCACGTTTTTCTTGATAGATTTTTAATGTTATATCTTTGATAATTTTATTTTTTAACCCAGCAATAATATCTTCAATGTCTTTGATAATTTCAGTAGTATTAATTGGTGCATGATTATAGAAAAACTTCATTAGTTTTTCTTTTTTAGCGTCCGATAATTCTAAATCTGATAATTTATTGTATTCCAACACTTCAAGATGAATTTTTTCTTTAAAAAGAACCCCTTCAGTTTTAAAATAATAGATTTTATTTAATGATAAGTTTTCTTGTTGTTTTACTCTAATGATAGCTGATTCATCATTTTCGGTAAGTACTGTTATTGGGTAGGTTGCGTAAGTTGAATCATTGATTTGCATTACTTTCGCAAAGAACTCATATTTAACTCCGTTTTCAAACATTTCACTCATCTCCTTTCTTAAATATGTAAGTACCAATTTGGTTTAATTGGTATTGACTCGTGTCAATTGTTTCAAATTTTTCTGAACTGATTAATAATTGATATTCTTCAGGTATAATAATAGTTTCTTGATTATCATTCGGTTTGAAGATCAATAATAAGTTACATGTATCGTTAAAGTGTACCATTAAAGACCCTGAGTTTAAAGCTACTACTTCAGTTTTTGCGTCTAGATCGCTTGAAGATTTCAGTTTGAAGCAATTGTGTGATTTTCTGATTTTTATTAATTCTCTTATAAACGCAATTCTTGATTCATGTTTATCTCTTAAGGACCAATCGATTTTATTAACATTGTCACTGGAGATATAAGAGTTTTCATCTAAATCTTTCGTGCGGTAAAATTCTTGACCAGAATGAATAAAAGGTACTCCTTGAGATAAAAGCACAATTGAAGTGGCTAAAAGTTGTTGCTGGTGTATCAGTTCTAAATCGTCTGTCATATAGAGACATTTATCGTAAAATGTCAAATTATCATGACATTCGACGTAATTGATGCTTTGAGCAGGGTATTTAAACATATAGCGGTTTCTAGCGCTGCCGAGGAGCATTTCTTTGACTATTTCAATGTCTGTTAAATCACCAGTTGTATATCCTGGTTCTTTAGGATGGAAGGTTGAACCTTTGATCGTTTCTCTGAACTTGTCATTGAAAAATCCGATGGTTGGAATTACCTTTTTGCTAGCCATATGTGCCATACGGTCAGCTAGATTAGAAGAATACATATTCCATCCTTCACCGTAAACAATGATTTTTGGGTTTAAGTCATGGAGCTCTTGAGCGAGTTCATTCATAGTTTCATAATCTATTAATCCCATTAGGTCAAACCTAAAACCATCAATTTTATATTCACTAGCCCAAAAAAGGGTAGCATCTATTATCAATTTTCTCATCATTTTTCTATGTGTTGCAAGATCGTTGTTACAACCAGAAACATTGGTGTTGATGCCACTGCGATCAACATGATAAGCATAACCCGGTATTAATTTTTCCACAGAAAAATTAATAGCGTCATAAACATGATTGTAAACAACATCCATAACAACTGATATGTTTTTTTCGTGCAATTTATCAATCATCTTTTTCACTTCATTGATTCTTGCATATGGATCGTTTGCATCGGTTGCATATGATCCTTCTGGAACAAAATACTGGCTTGGATTATAACCCCAGTTATATTGACTGTCAGGATTTAATTCATCAATTCCTTCAAAATCAAAGATTGGCATCAACTGCACATGAGTGATTCCTAGTTCTTTTAAATAATCAATTCCTGCGGATAAATTTTCTGTAGTTTTAATTCCTTCTTCGACAAAACCAAGATATTTTTTCTTATTTTTAAATGCTATAGAATAATCGCTTGTAAAATCTCTAACACTGGTTTCATAGATAATTGCATCTAATGGATTACCGCTGAAATTAGTCTTATTCTTTACTTGATAAGTCTTAGAAAAATCAACTATATAGTTATATTTTCCATTAGCATTGCTTGCTTTTCCATAGGGGTCAAGTACTGTTTGTTCCTTACCATTGACATAGATTATGTAACGATATTTATATCCGTCTAAATCGCCTTCAACAACAACACGCCAAACTCCAGAAATTTTATATTTGACATCATAAAGTGCTACATTATTTTCTTTATCAACTAACTCTAACTTAATATATTTAGCTACTGGAGACCAGATTTTAAATTTAGTTGATTCAACTGAATAGGTATATCCCAAGTCATGTTTTTTATAGTTATAGATATTATCGAACAGTTCAGTTCTAACAATCTTGCCAGTGTAAAGCTCTGACATTTGTTTTTTAGTATTTTCAACGAAATATACTTTACCCAAATCAATATAGGCGTCGAAATTAGCAATAAGCTTAATTTCCACACCTAGGTTAATTTTTTGATTTATCTTTAATTTAATTATTTCTTCATTACCAATTAAAAAGTAATCTAAATTATCTTGATAATTTTTGATGGGGATGATAATTGTCAATTCATCAAAATTATCGAGATAACAGTAAAAAGGTCTTTTATTCATCTAATCTCTCCAATAATTGCTTTGCAAAATCCTTTAGTTTTTCTCTTTCATTTTCAATATTTTTGTTTACTACATTGTATTCTATTTCTTTTATTATTTCTCCTATGATTTCTTCGTTTTTAATTTCTTTTATTTCTAAAATATCATGACCATTAAACTTTAATTCACAACGTTTTTTTATTGGTAAGTTATCGTAGATATCTTGTATAAAAGCTTCCTGATTATTTCCTAAGTCTAACACTTGAGCTATCTTATTAGCCACCAAACAAATTTCAAGA
>JAVVFA010000003.1:0-28202 GCA_032251215.1 Candidatus Izemoplasmatales bacterium | reverse complement strand
CTCATATATCTTCTTAAGTTTCAATGAAAAAGTACCTTTCCTAGCATGGACAATCTATCCTTATGTTCTAGCATATCCTTTCTGGGCCCTTACTTTTATTTATATCAGCACTCGCTCAAAAGAAAATATGTATAAGATTCTCACGATGTCTTTAGTAACTTTTATCATATGTGGAGTCTGGTATTTTTTCTGGCAATCAGATGTTGAAAGTTGGCGTTTGACTTCAGGACTTTTCATCAACAACGACTACGCTACTCCAAGAGCTGATCTTAATTTCACCGAGTCATTGGTAATGTGGATTTATAACGCTGCTGGGCCAAGAAATGCTTTACCGTCAATGCATACTTTGATGAGTTGGCTTTGCATCTTAGCTTTAAGACTTGATAAAAAAGTGCCAATCTTACCAAAAGTTTTTATCTGGACCCTATCTTTAGCAATTATTATTGCTACCCAAACACTTAAACAACATTATATCATCGATTTAATTGTAGGTATTATCTTAGCTGAAGCTGCATATTGGATTTTAAAAGATTCTAAATTTGTTAAAATCATTAGAAGTTGGATCGAAAATCTCAATAAAAAGCTTAAATTGGAAAAGTAAAATATTAATAAAACTGTTTTAATTTAGACAAATAAATCTGTTCTTATTGATTTATTTGTTTTTTATTTGTATAATACAAAAAATTGGTGCATAAAATAAGATTAATTACATCACTTTAAATTAATCAAAAAAAAATAAAGGAAGAAAAAAATGAAAAAGTATACTAAGAAAGAAATATTAGAAAATGCTAAGGCAGAAAACATTCGATACATTCGTTTAATGTTCACCGATATCATTGGGACTATTAAGAGCGTGGAAATTCCCGTCGGTCAATTAGAAAGAGCTTTAGATGGCAGAGTAATGTTTGACGGTTCTTCAATTGAAGGCTTTGTTAGAATTATGGAAGCCGACATGTATTTAAGACCAGATTTAGATACTTGGTTAATTCTCAGTTGGGAAGAAACCAATTATGGAAAAGTAGCGCGTTTAATCTGTGACATTTATACTCCTGATGGCAATCCCTCAGACGCTGATCCTAGATCTAACCTAAAAAGAATTGTTAAAAAGATGAAAGATATGGGTTTTTCAACCTTAAATATCGGCTTTGAACCAGAATTTTTCTTATTTAAACTCGATAAAGAGGGAAATGTTACTTTGAACACGATGGATCAAGGCAGCTATTTTGATTTATCACCAATAGATGGTTCAGGCGATTGCCGCCGTGATATCGTTTTAGAATTAGAAAAAAGCGGTTTTACAGTCGAAGCCTCACATCACGAAGTAGCACCTAGTCAAAATGAAATCAATTTTGAGTTTTCCAATATCGTTGAAGCTTGCGATAAAGTCCAAACTTTTAAGTTAGTCGTTAAAAATGTCGCAAGAAGACACAATCTTCATGCTACATTCATGCCAAAACCAATCGCTAATATCAACGGCTCAGGAATGCATACTAATTGTTCACTCGCAGATCTTGATGGCAACAACGCCTTCTATGACCCTAACGATGAAATCGGTTTATCTTTAGTCGCTAGACAATGGATAACCGGAATTTTAAGCCACTCAAGAAACTTCTGCGCTATTACCAATCCGACAATCAATTCGTATAAGAGATTAGTTCCCGGATATGAAGCGCCTTGCTACGTATCATGGTCAGAACATAATCGTTCTGTAATGATTAGAATTCCCGCGACTAGAGGTAAAGCCACAAGAACTGAAATTCGTTCGGTTGATACAACTGCCAATCCTTACCTAGCGGTAGCTGTCATCTTAGCATCTGGACTAGATGCTATCGAAAAGAATTTGCCATTAATTAATCCAATCAATGAAAACCTCTTCGCTTTAACACCGGCTGAAAGAGAAAAACTTGGAGTATCCAATCTTCCGGACAATTTAAAAGAAGCAATAGATCTTCTAAAAGAAGACAAACTGATGAAAGAAACATTAGGTGACCATATCTTCAATAAATTCGTCGAATACAAAACTAGAGAATGGGATGAATTTAGAAAGACTGTCACTGAATGGGAAATCAAACGTTACATCAATATAATCTAAAAGATAAAGCCAGGAAATTTTCCTGGCTTTCTTTATTCGATATCAATAATTCTCATTGTATTGGTTGAACCATGTTTTTGACCCCAACCGGAAGTAATAACTAAAGTAGCACCTTTTTTAAAACCGAAATCTTTAGCTACCTGTATCGCTACTGGGTCATGATATCTTAAATCAGTAATATTTTCGCCAATAGTAGCGAATACTCCCCAATAATAAGATAGCCTTTGACAAGTTTCTATATTATTAGTAATCGCAATAATTGGAACTCCTGGTCTAAACTTGCACATCCTTTTTGCTGTACCACCAGTTTCTGTAAAAGCGATAATAACTTCAGCTTTTGGCAAGGTGATAACAGTCTGACTAACTGCTATTCCAATCGCATCATTTGTTGTGGCATTTGATGATTTAATAGCTCTTTGCAATCTTTCCTCATAAGGTATAATATCTTCAATCGTTTTAGCAATGGTATCCATTGTCAATACAGCTTCAATCGGGTATTCACCCGCAGCTGTTTCTCCTGATAACATAATTGCATCTGATCCATCAAGAATAGCGTTAGCAACATCACTCGCTTCAGCTCTTGTCGGTCTTGGCGACAACATCATTGATTCTAACATGTGGGTTGCGGTAATTACTGGTTTACCCGCTTCATTAGCTTTTTGAATAATCTTTTTTTGATAAACAGGAACTAACTGAGTAGAAACTTCAACACCTAAATCGCCTCTAGCTACCATAATACCATCAGATACCTTTAAGATTTCATCAAGATTATCGACACCTTCTTGATTTTCAATTTTTGCTATAAGTTCAATTGTTTCAGAATTTTCTTGGCGTAAAATTTCTCTAACAGCTAAAACATCTTCTTTTCTTCTAACAAAAGATAAGGCAATCATATCAACTTTATTCTTACAAGCAAATCTAATATCTTCATCATCCTTTTCTGAGATGAATGGCATAGAAAGTTTTACATTAGGAACATTAACCCCTTTTCTGCTTTTGATAACACCAGAATTGTTAACAACACAAGTAAAGTCTTCAACACCCTTTTCAATAACTGTTAAACGCATTTTACCATCATCAATCAATAAAAAATCGTCGACTTTAATATCTTCAAATAATTCAGGTGATGAAATATGAAAAGTTTCTTTCGTTCCTTCAATCGGTTCTTTAACAATTTTTACCCGATCGCCAGTTTTAAAAGCGGCTTGATTGTCTTTAAACATACCAGTTCTAATTTCGGGTCCCTTTGTATCAGCCATGACACCAATATATCGCTTTAAAAGAGCAGCTTGCTCCCTGATCATTTCTATACGGTTTTTATGTTCTTCATGATTACCATGAGAAAAGTTTAATCTCCCCACATTCATTCCAGCATTGATGATTTTCTTAATCATCACATTAGAGTCAATTGCTGGTCCTATTGTACAAACTATTTTAGTTTTTCTTTTCATAGTTAACCTCCATACATCATTAATATTATACTACAAGTACCATATTTTTAAACTATAAAAATAAAAAGCGGAGAAACTAAAATAAAGAGTTTCTCCGCGTTCACTCATTTCCTCACAAACAAACTAATGCCTAATACAATTAAAACAGCAGGCACCAAGAAACCTTGAAGATCAATTCCTCTTTCCCATAATAACAAAACTATCCCAATTATCAGTAATACTGTGTTACCTGTAGTCACACCTTGTTTTGACATTGACATAATCGCTGGGATAATCAAGAATAAAGTCCACCAACCATCAAAAAAGATATCAAAATTAAAGACATTAAATTTATTTAACAAAAAGATTCCACCTAACACAATCAACAAAATACCAAAAAGCTTTTTATTTGTCATAACTCTACCTCCTAAATATACTACCTAAATTATAACTGTTTAAACGTTTTTTGTCAAACATTCTTCACCCTTAAGAAATCTCTAAAACTTTATATTATAAGTTTTTATTATCAATTCTTGGTTCATTCATTATATATCATTCGTTCCAATCAATATTGGCACTATTTCTTTTTAT
The DNA here is from genome assembly GCA_032251215.1 of Candidatus Izemoplasmatales bacterium. Taxonomy (GTDB): domain Bacteria; phylum Bacillota_I; class Bacilli_A; order Izemoplasmatales; family Hujiaoplasmataceae; genus UBA2289. Next base: position 24,089 of record JAVVFA010000003.1, on the reverse strand, counting down.
TTTAACACTAGCATAATTGCTGGCAATCTTAACTTTAAATTCTAGCCTTCTAATATCGCTAGGGATAAATGAATCAGCGGTAAGCATATACTTATTATGTCTCAAACCAGCTAAACCATATACTAAGTACAAATAAATCGCTGCACTTAATCCTAAATCAACATAATCTTGCAAATGATTCATTTTATTAGCATTATCATAAATATTCAGCGGTAAATATCCCTTAAAATACTTATTAGCTTCTTTTTCAAGTTCTTGTGCAGAAGCAACTAAACTTAAGATAAACTTACCCATAGCATCGGGATTAGATAAATTGCCATAATAATCATAATTCGCTTTTTTAACCAATTCTTTAAAATCATCGGGATATAAAAAGAAAAGATTTAAAACATCAGGATTGATTAATTTTTCTTCATTTTTAAAATAGTTGTCATGGATTTGCACTAAATGATTAACGTTAGGTTGTTGCAGATATAGTTTTCTTCTTGCTTCTCTAATATCATTAATTAAAACATCATATTTTTTATTTTTTAAGTAAGCTTCTACTTCCTTACGTTTGTCAACCTTAGTCAGAGCCACTAGATTCGCAGTCTTTCCAAAACAATCCCTAATTAAATAGTTGAGAAAGGCATCATTGTCAATATCGGTAACCAAATTATCAATAGTGGCAACATTCAAGACTTGGTAATTTGTTTTCTTTTTATTTAACACAATATAATCCATATAAAACTTAGAAATCTCAAGCACCATTTCTAGACCGCCATAATCAAGAATGCTCTTATCCAAAGTTCTGTCAATATAATCCACCATATTTATGACAATTAAAGCGTTGATATATAGATTATTTTTACTATCGGTGTAAAAAGCACCTTTCTTATGAAATTTTTTAGCCGCTTCCAATGCTTCTTCTAAATGATTTATTCTCGATGACAACATCCTTTTAGCCGATTTATAATCTGTGTTTAAGTAATATCTAAACATATACAGTTCATTGGTATATGCATATTCAATCGGTAGATTTGTTAAACCATATCTAGAAATTAAACTTTTATCACTAATTGGCCGATGGGCAATCAACTGATATTGATTAAATTGATTATAACGGTCGACTAAATCGTTATTGAAAACCTCAACTCTTACATTTTTCCATAACTTTTGCCAAGTTATTTTATTATCGTCATAAACTTTATCATAACCCACTTTTTTAACTTTATCGAGATGTTTTTTTAAATAATCCAGGTTCTTCCGGCCATCAATGCTGACACCGATATACTTAATGATTTCATAATCTCGTTCTGGCTCAGCCCTCAACAAATAACTCTCTTGAAATTTTATCACTTGATTACGGTTTTTATGCCGGAAATTACGATCATGAACGTAACCTATATATAATGGTTTTCCGGTTTCTTTAATCTTCGCTTCAACTGAAATAAAATCTTGGTTATCCGCATTAAAATCGATAAATGAATCTTCAAAGATATCAATCGTATCTAAATCAAAACCATGAATGATTTCAAGATTAACGGTTTTATTTACGTAAACTTTGTATTTCGAATAGAGAAAAGCTCGATTCTTTTGATCTAGAAATCTTTCACTATAGATTTTAATTTCTATATCATCAACTTTATAAAGAGTAGTTCGCGAAAAAATGCCCGAATCAGAATCAATTGCTTGTTCGTGAGCGATTGGCATAATGTTTTTAGGATGCAAGTTAACACCATTAGCTATAATTTGCGTGTACAAAGGGTTAAATATACTAATATAACGTTTTCCAAAACAATCGGTTGTAATTACGTTGTCGACTTTCAAATGTGCACCATCTTCTTGTTTAAGTTCATCCATAATACCTGTCACGCCAAGATACCCGTTAGCAATCACATATTTATTGTTTAAACCCTCAAGTTGGTCGACGACATAACCATTAGTTTTAATAATTGACATAAGTACACCCCTTTAAAAAAGACAATATAATTATAACTGAAATTAATGATTTTCATGCAAAAAATCATGAAAAAATAATTAAAATATAGCTTTTAGATAATTTTATTTGCAAATACATCCAAATCATTATAAAAATGCCTAGATAAGTGAAAATAAAAAATTTTATTTGTTGCTTTTTTATCACTAATTTGTTAAAATATTAACGCGATTACTAATGGAGGTGAAATAATGGCTAATAACAAACAACAAATGAAACGTAATATCCAAAATGAAAAAAGACGTTTAGCAAATGCTTCTTTTAAATCTTCTTTAAAAACAGCACTTAAAAATGTTGAGGCTGAAGTAAAGAATAACGACAAAGAAAAAGCTATTGAAGCGTTGAGCTATGCTTACAAAAAACTTGATAAAAGCGTTGCTAAAGGCATTCATCATAAAAATTATGCTAATAGACAAAAGTCTCGTTTATCAGATAAAGTTAATGCTCTGTAAGAAAAAAGCCGAAGGGCTTTTTTTTATTTTCCGCCAAGAAAATAAAGTTCAGGTCCTAAGTCCTTATCAATTCTTCCTGATTTGATTTGGAAGTCCAATTCTTCTAAATTTTTGATGTTTTCAAAAAGCACGTCATCACTAGTTCCTTGGGCATTCTTCATCATATAATAGACTCTTCCGCTCGAGTAACCAAAGAATTTTTCAATATCAACTTTACTGTATTTAATATTCATCAAAGCTTTAGTATATAAAATTTCTAAGAATTTAGAACCGACAACTGCTAAAATTTGTGTTGTTTTAACATTGTGATCAACTAAGTCATAATAAACTTTAAACACTTTTTCCCGATTGTTTTCAAGAAGCGCATTAACTAAATCGAAGATATTGTCTTCGATTTCGCGACTCACTACCTCAAAGACTACATCAGCGTTAATTTCACCTAAATTATAAGCATAATAGATTAATTTCTGTAACTCATTATTAAGATTATCCATATTGGTGTTAGCACGGTTAATGAATTGAGTTAAAGCGAAAGGTTGAATTTTTAAATTATGCTTGGCAATTTCCTTTTTTACATAATCATAAACATCAAAATTCTTATCATTAATTACAAATTTCTTAACAATAACATTCTTTGTTAAATACTTTGCTAATTTTCCTTTAAAGTCAAGGTTATCAGAAGGAACTTGAATAACCATGATAGTTTGTTCTAGTTTCATTTCACAAAAACTAATTAATTTTTCTGCTTCTACATCACTGATGGATTGATTAGTTGTTAAAAATTGAGCATTTTTAATGACCACACCTTTTTTATCAGACAAAAAAGGTAAAGTCATCGCATTGGTAACGGCATTATCCAATCCTTCTTCTTCACCATCATATACTTCAACCATCAATAAATCGATTTCGTTTTCTTGAAAAACCAAATCGGTTTCTTTTTTTATCAAAAAGTGGTCTTCACCATAAAAAAGGTAACAATTTCTATTCATCAATCTTATACCTTCCAATTTATTTGCTAAAATATCTTATCTAGTACATTATATCAAAAAATTAAGAATTTGTGCACAAACCCTTAATTTTTTATTGTGTATTTCGGTCTTTTTTCTAAAAGATAAGTCTCAATTACGCATCCATCAATATATGGAAAATAATAGAATGTTATTGTTCCTTCGATATCAGTTCGAAAAACTTCAATGTTTCTACGAGAAAAACGTTTTAAAACTTCTTCATCAGGATGCTTATAATTGTTTTTACCAACCGAAATCAAAGCATATTTAGGTGTTAGAAAATCAAGAAACTCTTCGGTTGAAGAGGTTGTTGAGCCATGATGTGCTACTTTCAATACATCAATATCAATAGTGTAATTTTTTAATGTTTCTTGTTCAACTTCGACTTCTATATCTCCTGTAAATAACCAATTATCATTACCAATTTTTCCATATAAAACCATAGAGTTATTATTTTCATTTTCACTATTTGATTTATTTAAGTTTTGTAAGACAATATCCCCGCATTTAATTGACTCATCTTTCTTTAAAACAATTTGGTTGTTATAATTTACTTTCTTGTTATATTTATTTACAATTAATTTTTTTACCTCTATATTTTTCAAAATATCATTTGCTTCACCAAAATGATCGCTATGAATATGTGAAAGAATCAAGATATCAATTTCTTTGATATTTTCATGTAAAAAGTAATTCAATACTCCGTCATAATCATCTGCATAACCGGTATCAATTAAAATATCGCATTTATTACTATGAAGGTGGATTGCATCGCCTTGATTAACGTCTAAAATTCTCACATAGTTGAAGTAATTATAGTTTTGACTATAAATACTCAACGTAAGAATAAAAACAGCGCTAAAAGTGAATATTCGCTTTTTACCGTTTTTGTAGTTGATGAATAGTCCTAGTAAAGAAAGCCAATATAAAACTTTTAAGATGTTATTTTCGAAACTAAATTCAAGATAATAATTTACCTCATAAGAAAAATTAACAAGCAGTTCAAAAAGATTAATTAATGATTGATATAATTTAGTTAATTCAGGAAAAACCAAAATGATAAATGAAAGTGGCAAAAATAAAAAACTGACAAAATATACAAACACAACATTGTAAAATATATTCATAAGTCCATATGATCCGTTAAGGCCGATAATTATTGGTAAACTAACTAAATTGGCTAAAACCCCAATTTTTAATACTTGAACTACCTTTTCTTTATCCACCCAAATAAATTTACCCATAATAATCGTAAAGCTTACCAAGAAAGACAAGACAAATCCAACATTAAAAAGCAAATACGGATTATATATTAAAAAACCAACCATAATGAAACTAAGATAATCTGTCTTAGTAAAATCACGATTCTTCATTAAAAACAAAGACGCAGTTAAAAGTGAAGCCCTAACAATTGAAACTGAAAAAGCAGTTAGAATATTATAAAGAACTAAAAACCCACCAATGATTAAGTGGTGAGTTTTTTTTCTTAAATAGAACTTATCCAAGACAAAGGTAATAAACCCGATGATTAAACCAAGATGCATACCAGAAATAGCAAAGAGATGACTAATACCGATAACTCTGGTTTTATCCATAATCATTTGGTCTAAATCGTCGTTATCACCTAAGATGAACAACTTTAAATACTTCGCTGTTAATTCGTCATAACGGCCATTTATTATCGTTTTTACATGCTCAGGAATTATTCTCCAAGTGAATTGTTGGTCAATAATGCTGATATCTTCTACTTTTATCATATCTTTGATATTACTGCTTTTTAAATAAGTAAAATAGTCAAAATTGTCAGGCAAATTCTTAACATCAATATCAATTGGCTCTCCCTTAAATCTAACAACCATACCGACCTGATAAATATCAGTATTTTCTAGATACAAATGGTAGAAATATTTATTTTCCACTGTGATTCGTTCTTCTTCAACTTTAATAATTTGGCCTTCATTTTCAAATTCAACTGTTTCAGTAAAAGAAAACCTGACAAATAAAACAGTCATGATGATAAAGGCATAAATCAAAAGATTTTTACTGGAGTAAAATAATAGAATCAATTCTGCAATTAAAAGAACAATTGCTAAATAAGAATTCTTAGATAAACAAAATAGAACAGAAACAATTGCTAGATGAATAAACTTCGAACTATCATACTGTAATATAGTCTTTAATCTGCTCATAAATAGAGTCTTTGATTCCTGATACCAACTTGATATCTTCAATCGATGCAAAGTATCCGTACTCAATCCGGTAATCGATGATTCTTTGACCTAAAATCTCGCCTATACCTTTTAATGTTTGCAATTCTTCCAAACTGGCTGTATTGATATTCACTAAGTCGTTTTGATTATCAATCGGTTGATAATCATCAGTTTGGTAAGCGGGAATATTGACAATACTACCCATAACTAAAATTTGATTGTAGTCAATTAATGATGGATTAGCGTCTGGAGTTAAGCCACCTGCTAAATTGATTAATTCAATAATCGTGATATCTTGATTAACATAATAAACATCCGGATTTAATACCTCACCTTTAACTGAAACATAAATCTTAGGAATAATCACAATTTCAGGAATAATAATAACATCACCATTGTTAATTGGTTGATTTAGATTAATCATCGTCATATCTGCTGTATCAGTAATTCCACCAGCCTCTATAATCAAATCGCTTAGCAATAAATCAATTTCGAGTTCATAGTACCCAGGATTAATAACTGCACCGCCGATATAGGCATACATCGATTCTTCATCTGGCAAAGATGGAATGATAATCATCATGCCGTCATAAACTAAATCAGATCTGTTAACATTTCTAATATCTGCTTTTACAGTCAATCCTCCAGCTAGTTCAATAACATCTAGAATTCTTGAACCTTCTTCAACTAAATAAACTCCGGGATTTATAACTTCACCTTTTATATCAACATAAACTTTTGTTTTTTCTATCATGGTTGTTGTTGATGTAACTGGTAGTTTAAACTCTTCCTTAATAACTTTTGGTATAATATAAAGAAAATTTTTGACAACTAATTGTGCTTGGTTAATTCCCGACATATCGGCGTTTTCCGTTAAGCCTCCTGCCTTGTCAATCAATTGTTTTAAAATCTCATCTTCACCAATTTTATAGACCCCGGGAAATCTTACTTCACCTTTAATCTCCACATAATAAATTCCACCTTCATTCTCAAAAGTCTCAGTATTCTCAATGGCGTATGCCTGATACAAAAACGGTTCTTCTTTTTCTTGCGGTTGATTAAAAAAATAAAAACCAATTAATCCAAATAGGATAATTCCAAATCCAATATATTTTTTCATATCTTATCACCTCTGTTAAAATAATACTTTTAAGAAGTGATTTTTCTTTTTAAAAATTAAAAAAAAGAACAGATTTTATTCTGGCCTTTCTTGTTTATGGACTACATAAATAGTTCTTTCCGGTAAATATTTTACTTCAATGATAGTGAAACCTACTTTAGCAAGAATCTCTTCATAAGCACCGGTTTCATGTGTTTGTTCATAAATCTTAACTTCTTCATGATTCTCATCTTCAACATCAACGGTGATAGTGTGAACGATGCTATGCTCTTTATCACCCTTATGACTTTCCCAATGAAAATGCAATTCATCGTCATCTTCGACATAACCGTCAAAAGCGTCGATGAATTCAACCGATAAAACATCAAAGATAAAAACACCATTGTTACTGATGCTATTATAAATATTAGTAAAGCCAAATTCAACATCTTCTAAATCGGATAAATGATTAATAACATCCATTGAAGCGATAACAATATCAAACTGAAAATCAATTGGATCTAACATATCATAAATCGCAATCTCAATGTCAACCTCTTCTTCTTTAGCGCGATAATCAACAATATTCAACATTTCTTCAGATAGATCAGTAGCGACGACATCATAACCTCTTTTAGCGAATTCAATCGTTAAATTACCTGTCCCGCAACCGATATCCAAAAGCGTCCCCAATGAAGAATACTTGGTAACCAAATCCAGATATTCTTGGTAGACAACTTCATCGATAAAAGAATCGTAAAACGTTGCCAATAAATCGTATTCCATTTCGTACACCTTTTAAACCTCTACTTGTTTTCTTTCAAAAAACAATTTTTCTATTTGATAATATTCTCGATCCTCTTTATGCATAACATGAACAATAATATCTTCTAAATCAATCAAAACCCAACGATTCTTAAGCGCACCTTCAACATGCATAGTTGCAATCTCTGGAAAAGCTTGTTTAACATGATCAATAGCGGCGTGAACTTGTCTTTCCGACGTAGCTGTCGCTATCACTTGAAAATCAAAAAAAGGTGAGAACTCAGTAAAATCATAAATAATAATATCCTTTAATTTCAAAGCTTTCAAAGCTTCATAAACTCTCTTAAGTTTTTCAGTCATTAAATTCCCCCACTTCACTTTCATAATCTTTTAAAGCCAATTCTGTCAATTCAGAAATTGTCTTTTTATTTTTAAGTAAATAATTCTTTGTTTGTAACATAATCAGATATACTGTTTTATTTAAATCAATTCTCGCTAAACCCCGTAAATCATCAGTCACAAAATCTCTTTCATCTTCAATAAAGTCACTGACAAAAATAATCTTTTCTATGTTTGACATTTTCGGTCTACCGCTACAGTGAAAAGTAATTGCGTTTAAAACGTCTTGATTTTGAACATCAAACTTTTCTTTAGCTAAAGCCGCAGCTGAATAAGCATGAAGACAAGGAATTGGTACTTGATTAAGGACTTCTTCACTAAACATCTTACTAGCTAAATAATAATTTTCTTTAAAATTCAACATTTTTGTTGCATCATGCAACAAAGCTGCAACTGTCAATTCATCTTTATCAACAACAAATATTTCTCCTAAATCAAGTGCTACTTTAAGAACATTCATGATGTGTTTATATCTTGCTTGATCTTGGAGAAATTCGTTTTCTAAATATTCATTAACTTTTTTTATTGTTTCTTTGTTTATCATATAATCGCTAACCTAGTATAGACACCAACAACAAAAGGTGCATATGCTCTAACACAGAAAGGCGCTCTTATTGTTACAAAGCCTAAACCTGAGAAAACAATATCATATTTTTGATTATCACGAATTCTAAATTCATGATAAATCCACTTAGGTACATCTTCATCTTTGCTAAAAGGCGGTGACAATAAAGAATATAACTTATCACAATACAACTTATCTGCCTTAGTTGTTTTAGTTCGATGGATGTTAAGTGTATTCGCAAAGAAAGTAACAACACTGATTACATCACCCGTTTCACCCGAGATGATATCAAGTCTTGCTAATCCACCAAAAAATAGTGTTTGTCCCTCATTAAGCTGATAAACCATCGGTTTAATTTCTCTTGTTGGAACCGTTAATTTATATGATGGCCTTGAAAGATAATGCATGTATTGGTGTTTATTGATTACACCTGGTGTATCGTAGATATAAGTACCATCTAATAATTGAAACCCAATTAAACCAATCGTGGTTTGAGGAGATAAAGATTCCGTGATAATATCAGAAGCTGCCCCTAAGTACCTTCTCAATATCTGATTAACTATTTTTGACTTACCAACATTGGAAGATCCCACGATATAGACATTTCTATTACCTTTATATTGATAGATTTTTTCCATTAATTCATCGAAATTATCACCAAACTTAGCTGATAACAACACTGAATCTAAAACAGAAAATCCCTGAGAATTCAACATAACTTGAAGCCAAAATAAAATCCTTGAAGGCTTAACGTTTTTAGGCAAAAGATCCATTTTATTACCAACAAGTATTACATCTTCATTTCCTGTCAGTTCCTTGATAGCGGGAACGAAAGAACCTGAAAAATCGAAGATATCAACAATCTTTACGATTAGCGCATCCTCAGATTTGATTTTATCAATTACCTGTAAATAATCTGTATTGGAAACAGTGTAAGGAAAAACTTCAGAATAATGTCTAATTCTAAAACATCTTTGACAGACAACTTCTTCCGGATTCTTTGAATTCAATAATTCAGCATTGATATATCCGGGTAATTTATTATCTTCGTTTTGTATCAATGCTCCACAGCCTTTGCAAAACAGTTCTGACATAGCCTACCTCTTCTCAGTTAATTTTAATCGCTCGTAAAACTCGTAATCGTTTCTCCTTAATCGTTGTAAAATTTTCTTTTCTAGATGTCTATTATACTTGGTATACCATTTTTCACTATTTCTTTTAATGGCATCAACGACAATCACATAAAACCCCATGCGCTTACCGCCTAAGACATCAGTCATAAACTGATCACCGATTAAACAAACAGTTTTTGGGTCTGGATAACCAACTTTCTTTAAAGCTCTTTTAAAACCTGATTTAAAAGGTTTTTGAGCGCTATAAACATATCGGCATTTAACCATATTGGAAAATAGTTTAACTCTGCCTTTCTTGTTATTGGAAATAATAAATACTTGAAATCCTAAATTGTGAAGATTTTCAAATAGTGATAAAGTCTTTTGATTAGCTTCATGGATATCGTAAGGGATCAAAGTATTATCTAAATCGATAAATATGTTTTCAATACCTAAAGTTTTTAATTTTTTAAAATCAATGTCAAACACGGTTTTCTTATAATCGTCTGGATAGAAATATTTCTTTTTAAATAGCAGTTCAATCATGATTTTCCTCCAAATATCACTTATATTATACCTAATTTATGCACAAATGTCTATTTTTTTTCGTTTGGTAAATGTTCATTTGTAAAACATCGATAATAAACAAAAATATAGACGTATTTTTTTTATCTGTCTATATTTCATATAACTTCATTATTTTGTTTAATTCTTTTTTGATTACTTTGTACTTAGGTTCATATTTCAATAACAAATTATAGAATCCTTTTTGATGGTTCCCAACTTTTAAATGAACTATCTCATGAATTAAAACCACTCGTAAATATTTAGGATTAAACCTTGCAAGGATACTGTTTAAGTTAATATTTTTTGTGCTCTTTTTACAACTCCCTAATCTGGTTTTCATCAATCTTGATTTTAAACTCAATCCCGTTAAATTAATCTCTTTCATTAAATACTTAAGTTCATTATCTATCAATTCTTGAGCGTAAGTAATCGTGGCTTTAATATAATATTTTTCAATCTGTTTATCAGAAAAATTTTTAGGTAGAAATACTTGGCTTTCTTCTAACTTTAAGGCTTTTCCATCACTCAAAAATACATTATAAGTTTCTCCCCAAAGTTCAAAAACTTCTTGGGAATAGAGATTCTTAAATTGAATATCATTACGTTTAATGACAAAATCTTTATGCTTCTTAATAAACATTTCAATTTCAGCGATTTGAAATGATTTTGGTGATGTAATCGTAATGATGTTTCCTTTTATTCTCATATACATATTCTTGTTTTTTTTGAAAAAAACTTGATAATAAAATAGTTTATTATCAAGTATAATTTTATTCATCTACTACCTCTAAGAAAGCTAAAACAAACTCAGATGTTTTGGAAGCAACTGACTTAACGACATCACGGTAATTTTTAGGTTGATCAGGTGTATCGACAACATCAGAAACACCTCTAATCGAAACAAACGGACGATTAAACTTATAAGCAGTCAAACCAATTGCCATTCCTTCCATTTCAACACCTAAAATATTATCGACTTGTTTAGATATTTTCGCCAAATCTTTTTTCTTGGTAACGAATTTATCGCCGGATACTAAATTACCAACCATATATTTATAACCAAGATTATCAAAAATCTTTTTAGCTTTAGCCAAATAATCATCGTTAATTTTTACAATTAACGGATCAGACCCCATTTGTCCATAAGGAACATCATCAATCTCTATTAAAGATACATCAAAATATGAGATACCGCAGGCAATAATAATATCACCAATTTTAATCGGTGATAATCCGCCAGCAACACCAGTATTGATTATTAATCTGACATCAAATTTATCAATTAGAATTGTTGTTGTGATAGCGGCGTTGACTTTACCGATACCCGACTTCACAATAACAACGTTATGATTCTTTATTTTGCCGATATAAAAAGTCTTATCAGCAATAATTTCCGTTCTTGCAATAATCATATGTTGAAAAAAATAATTCAGCTCATAATCTATTGCACCAATGATACCTATCATAATCGTTCACCCCTAAAAACATTAAGACAAATAATTTCTTCTTTTAATTATTTAACATCAATTATTTCTACAGTAATCTCTTGTCCGGTTTCTGATTTATAAGTAACTATTTTACCTTTTTTAGTACCGATGATAGCTTTACCAATTGGTGATTCGTTTGAAACCTTCTTTTGTATTGGGTTAGCTTCCAATTTACCGACAATGGTAAACTCAGTTTCTATTTTGTTATGAGCAAATTTTACAACAACAGTTTTACCCATACCAATAACACGAGAACGATTGTTTTCTTTGATAATTTCCGAATTTTTCAAAATGTTTTCAATTTCTTTAATTCTCGCTTCAATTCTCGCTTGTTCATCCCTGGCAGCGTCATAATCAGCGTTTTCTGATAAATCGCCTTGAGCTCTAGCTTCTTTCAAAGCTTCAAGATTCGCATTACGTTTATCGCCTTTTAATTCTCCTAATTCTGCTTTTAATTGCTCGTAACCGGCTTCGGTTAATTTATAAGTATTTTCCATCTATAACTCCTTTTTTAACGCATATTATTATATCATAATTTATTTATTTAAGATAGTGATAATTTTAGCCTTAATCAAATCAACGGCAACATCATGAGAGTAATCATTAGGGATAATTATATCAGCATATCTTTTAGTCGGTTTGACAAATGCATGGTGCATTGGCTTAACGGTGCTTAAATACTGATTTAAAACATGATCTAGGGTTCTGCCTCTTTCTGCAGTATCCCTTTTTATCCTTCTAATCAATCTGATATCATCATCAGCTTCAACAAAAATTTTAATATCCGCAAGATTTCTAATTCTTTCATCTTCTAAAACTAAAATACCTTCTAAGATAATAATTTCCGCTGGATAAACCTTTTCCGTGACTTTCGTTCGGTTCAATTCAACGAAGTCATAAGTCGGTTTATCAACCGGTTTATTATTAATCAAATCAAGAACATGTTTATAAAACAAATCGTTATCTAAAGAAAGCGGATGATCATAATTGATTTTCCTTCTTTCTTCTATTGTTTTATCAGACTCATCTTTGTAATAATCATCATGTCTGATAACTTCAATCTTTTCAGCATTAAAGTTCAACATAATTTTGTTAACCACAGTAGTTTTTCCCGAAGAAGAACCTCCGGCAACCGCGATAATTACAGGTTTACTCATCTTTAACCCTCCTGATAATACTGTACTTAGGTACAGAAACTGGTAGTTTTACCACCACTGTTTGCAGTGGATGTCTTGCAGCGTCAAGCACATTATTTTCTTCATCAAAAATCTTATCAACTTTGAATTGAATAATATTTTTATCTGGGGTAAATACTTCTAAAATATCTCCCGGAGTAAAATAATTTCTTTGTTCCAAAAACAAAAGTTTAGATTCATAATCATAGTCTTTGACTATTCCTACAAACTCTTTAGTTGGCACTTCACTTCTTTGATTATAAAGCTGTTGTTCTATCGTTGTGTCCCCTGCAAAGAACCCATAAGAAGTTTGTCTGTTCTCCGCTTTATTGATTTCGTTTTGATAAAAACTCATATCTCTTAAACTATTATTATAATAATCATCAATTAGCATTCGATAAGCGCTGACAACTGTAGCGATATAATGAATTGATTTCATTCTGCCTTCAATCTTTAAAGAACTTACACCAAGTCTTAATAAATCTTTCACATAATCAGTTGCTTGTAAATCTTTTGAAGACATTTGAAAATCATAGTTTTCTGAAAGCAACATTTTGTCTTCATAAAGATTATATAACCACCTGCAAGTATGAGCACAGCCACCACGATTAGCATCTCTTAATACTGTGTAATTAGACAAAGTACATCTCCCTGAATAAGAAACACACATTCCCCCATGAATAAATATTTCTAAATCAGCTTGTGATTTTTCTTTTACTTTTTCAATTTCTAAGATTGATAACTCTCTAGCTAACACTACTCTTTTAATTCCTTCATCATAAAAGTAATTAGCTAAAAGTGAATTTGTCACAGAAAACTGCGTCGACAAATGAATTTCTAAATTAGTCAAAATTTTAGCTCTTTCAATCACTATCATACTAGAGCAAATTATCGCATCAACTTTAATACTCTCTAAATAAAGCAAATATTCGTCTAAACCCAATATATCATCATCATGAAAAACAATATTCATCGTAATATAAACTTTCTTATTTAAACTATGTGCAAAATCAACCAACTCTTTAATCATCTCTAAATCAAAATTAGAAGCCCTAGCTCTTAAAGAAAACTGTTTACCCCCGATATAAACTGCATCCGCTCCATAAATCAAAGCAATCTTAGCTTTTTCAAGATTACCAGCTGGAGCCAATAACTCAGTTATCATTTAACTCACCCTTAAGTTTTTCCGTATATTGATAGTAAAAACCTTTATTGTATTTAGCTTTATATTTTTCTAAAAATTTAGGGACATAACTACTATCTTGATAAGCTAAAAGACTATCATAATACTCTTGATCATCAATAAACATTCTCTCAACAAAAAAATCGTCTAAATACATCTTTAAAACATTCATTTCATTGAAAGATTCCAAAGCTTTATCTCTAAAGATATGCGTACCGCCATCATCCTCAAAAATTGGATAAAAACTATCAGGCCGCATTTCTTCTTTCAATCTGAATAAGTCATTATTTTTAATATTATTATGTTCAATTCCTTTATAGACAAAATAATTGCTCAACAAACTTCTTTTAGAATAGAACATATCAAGATATCCATGACCTATCAAAGAGATTTCAGTAACTTTATTTTTAAAGATATTAGTTATTTCTTCTAAAGTTATTTCCTTAGAAATGGTAATTCCTTTAATCGCCTTTTTATAAAAATATTCGTTATCAAAACTACTGGTATTCATCGTTCCTGGTTGATAGATAACTTTATTATTTAAGCCCATTTTTTTAGCCATAACCATGACAGTCAAATCACCACAAACAATACCTTTAATCAAATCATTTTTTGCTTTATTTAAAACCATTTCTAACAATTCTAAATCAGTTTCATGAATCATCTTATTAAGCAAAAGGTAAACTTCTTTATTGTGAGAAAAAATTTCATCTAAATCAGTAAATAATTCACCATTTATTTTTTTCACCGCTAAAGGTGTATCAACCAAAAAAACGTCAACGCCCAAGTTGATTAATTTTTCAATTTCCATTAAGTTTTTAAGTCTAGCCACTACTCTCATAAAACACCTATTTCTTAATAGATATCGACATACCATCGCCAATTTCATAAATGTATGTTTCAAAATCAGGATGGTTAATTAATTCTTCATTAAACAAAGCAATCTTCATTACTAAACTTTTAACCCTTTTTCCACTAGCTTCGTTAGGATTTTCAACTAAACCATGAAACAATAAGTTGTCACAAACAACTATAGCTCCACTATTCAAATTATCTTTAAACTTTTCTAGAAACTTAAGATATTGAGCTTTAGCTGCATCGATAAAAAGTAAATCATAAAAACCTTTAACATTAACTTCCAAAGCATCCCCATGAATAATCTTAATCTTTTCAGTTAATTTAGCTTCAGAGATATTTTCTTTAGCTTTTAGAAAAGCTGATTCATCTTTTTCAATGGTTGCTACTTCTACAAAACCATTAAGCGCCATCATGATGGCGCTATATCCGATTGCTGAACCTATTTCTAAAACCTTCTTAACTTTTCCGATTTTAATCAATTGAATAAGTAAGTTAATGCCTTCATCACTAATTATCGGTGTATCTAATTCTTTAGCCTGCAATAAGATTTTTTCAATTATAGCTGGCTGTGTTTTTTTGTTGATTGAAGATAAATATTTATTCATGCTCATGATCTTGATGTTTTTCTTCTTCATCCTCAAGAAAACTTTCAAGAACTTCTTCAATTAAATCCCACTCTTCATCAGTTTCAATCGGATTTAAATTACCTTCATCACCATCTTCAGGATTAAAACTAGCTGCGAAATACTCTCCAGTTTCATCATCTTTTAGTTGGTATACTAAATAAGATTTTCCAAATTCTTCTGATTCGAATGTCATTATAATAACTGCTTCTAAATCATTTCCTTGTTCATCGGTAATTATTAAAGTGTCATCATATTCTTGCATATTAAACTCTCTTTCTGCTATCTAAATAGCTTTGCAATATTATAGTTGCCGCAACAAAGTCAACCTTAGTTTTTCTCTTTTTACGGCTTAAATTAGCTTGTATCATAACTGATTCAGCCATCTTAGATGTTAATCTTTCATCCCAAAGAACAACATCTTTTTTAAACGTTTCTTCGAGCATAGTTTTAAAACTTATTGAAGACTGAGCTTGAAAGCCAAGGCTACCATCCATATTCTTCGGAAGTCCAAGGACAAATTTGTCAATCTCTTCACTTTCAAGTATAGCAAATAATTCTTTAATTGCATATGGAAAATCATTATTTGCAAAAGTTATTGTCGTTAATTTTGTCGCAATGATATTAGAAGGATCAGAAATAGCTACCCCTAAAGTTTTTGACCCTAGATCTAAGCCGATAATCCTCATCGGACTAAACCTTTGATATGCTCTATTGCTTCATCGACTTTACTGATATCTTTTCCTCCTGCTTGAGCAAAATCAGGACGTCCACCACCATTACCACCACAAATTTGAGCAGCGGTTTTAACAATTTGACCAGCGTTTAACTTTTTTAAATTGCTTTTTGCTACAAAGATGATTTTCTCATCAATTACTGAAGCTAAGAAAACAAAATCAATATCTTGTTTAGAAGCTGCTTCATCAGCTAGTTGTTTAAGTACTGAAGCATTGATATTGTCAAGTCTTGCGATAATCATGTTTTTCTCAACTAAATCACTTAAATCTTGTACTGAATCAAGAGCTTTATTTTCTTTTAATTGATTATACTGTTTTTCTAAATCTTTTACAGCAATTTGAGCATGGTATAATTCTTCTCGTTTGTTGATAACATCTTGATAGCTACCAAAGTTATCTTCATTCTTTTTAAAATCAAAACTTAAATTAATTTTTTCTTTTTTAGCATAAGATAATATCTTATCAGCTTTCACCATTAGGTTTTCAATATCTTGATTTAACCCAACTAAAGATTCACTTAATGTCTCAACCATTTTATTAACGACAGCTTCAATTCTATAGATTCCTGATCCAATAGAAGAAACTGATTTTATTGCAAACTTGCCGATATCTTTAATATCTTTAACATGAGTTCCACCACAAAGATCAAGCGTATATTTTAGATCAATTGTTCTGACTTTATCTCCGTATTTTTCTCCAAATTCAGCGATTGCCCCTAAGCTCTTAGCTTCATTAACCGATAAAATTCTTGTGTTTGATGGATAAGATTCTTTAATCATTTCGTTAACTGTTTTTTCAATTTTTAGAATCATTTCATCATTAATATTTTCGAAATGATTAAAGTCAAATCTTAAACCGTCAAAACTTACTTGTGATCCTTGTTGGGAAACATGATTTCCTAAAATATCTCTTAAAGCTTTAAAAAGTAAATGAGTTGCGGAATGATGATATTCAGTTAATTCTCTTCTATTTGCGTCAACTTCAGCAGTAACTTCCATACCTTCAAAGTTGCTAGATAATTCTTCTTTTACCTTATGAATAAATTGACCGTTAGGCAATTTTTCAACATCAATAACGCTTAAAGATATTTCATTATTATAAATCATTCCTTGATCAGCCATTTGTCCACCTGAAGTTGCGTAAAAAGGCGTCTGATCAAGAACTAATCCTTCTGGAAAAACTTTAATTATCTTTGCATTAGTTTTTAACGTATCATAACCAACAAATTCACTTTCATCATTGAAATTCAAATACTCTTCATTTTGGTCCATCATTGAATTAGTTTCACTGCGAGCTTTTCTAGCTCGATCTTTTTGTTTCTCCATTTCAACTTTAAAACCAGCGATATCAACTTCATACCCTTGTTCTTTAGCGTATTCTGAAGTTAATTCTAGTGGGAACCCATAAGTATCATACAGCAAGAAAGCATCAGCCCCACTAATGCCTTTAGTACTATTTTCAATAATATCATTTAATTTTTTCTCACCTGCTAATAAAGTTTCTAAAAATTTATTTTCTTCAGTTTCTACAATCTTTTTAACGATTGTAGCCCTGCTTTCAATATAAGGGTAAAAAGATTTTAAAACCTTGATAACTTCATCAACCAAACTGACTAAGAAAGGTTTTTCAATCTTTAATTGTTTTCCGTATTTAACTGCTCTTCTAAGTAATCTTCTTAAGACATAACCTCTACCTTCATTGCTAAGCATCGCTCCATCACTAATAGCCATAGTAACAGTACGAATATGGTCAGCGATTACTTTGAAAGCTTTTTGTCCTTTGTAAGGGACATTTGCTATTTCTGATATTTTATTAATAATCGGCATAAATAAATCAGTTTCAAAATTAGTTACAGCACCTTGAATCACTGAAGCAAATCTTTCTAAACCAGCTCCCGTATCAATGTTCTTAGAAGGCAATTCCGGATACTCGTTTCTTTCAAGACCTTCGGTAGCATTGCGCTGTGATAAGACAATATTCCACAATTCAACATAACGATCGTTTTCAATATCTTTTTTTATTGACTCAGTCGTAAAATCGCCAAAAGCTTCTCCTCTATCATAGAAAATCTCAGTACATGGCCCACATGGCCCTGAACCTATTTCCCAGAAATTACCTTCAGTAGGAATTAAATGTTCTTCTTTAACTCCTAAATCAAGCCATCTTTGTTTTGTATCTTCATCAGTTGGATAATAAGTAAAAAAGAGTTTATCAAGCGGAAAACCAAAATATTTTTCGCTTGTCAACAACTCAAATCCATATTCTATTGCTTTATCTCGAAAATAATCGCCAATGGAAAAATTTCCCATCATTTCAAAGAATGTATGGTGTCTTGCAGTATTGCCTACATTATCAATATCATTGGTTCTAATACATTTTTGAATATTTACAATTCTTGGATTTTTTGGCACAACACGACCATCAAAATATTTTTTCAAAGCCGCTACTCCGGAATTCATCCATAAAAGCGTTGAATCATTATTAGGAATCAAAGAACCTCCTTCTTCAACTGAATGACCCTTATCTTTAAAAAAATTTATCCAAATTTGTCTAATCTCATTGCCTGTTAAATATTTCATACCTATATCACCTCGTATAATATTGTTATCTTTATAGATAACTATTTTTAATATATAATTTATTCATACATTGTGGACTATTGTCTATCACCTTACAGCATCAAAGATGACTGGTTTATAGAGGAAATAGCCACAACATTATGAAGATTTGGTTATTAGTTGGATAACGCATA
This sequence comes from Candidatus Izemoplasmatales bacterium, assembly GCA_032251215.1. GTDB lineage: Bacteria > Bacillota_I > Bacilli_A > Izemoplasmatales > Hujiaoplasmataceae > UBA2289. The sequence goes on along the minus strand of JAVVFA010000003.1, from coordinate 5,120 downwards.
GACGTTTCATATCTAGTGAGGTTACAAGTCAAAATGTGTGTGGTATAAATCACAATGTATTAAAAATGAAAGGAGAACATTATGATATTTGTAGGAATTGACATCGCATCATCCAAACATGATTGTGTGATCACTAATCAACACGGAATGGTTCTAGAAGAACCCTTTACTATTAAAAATGATTACCTAGGTTTCACTACTCTCATCCAAAAAATTGAGAAACACAAAGGTAATCATCAAGTGTATGTTGGCCTAGAATCAACAGGCCACTATGGGAACAACTTGATTTCCCATATGGTAGAAAGAGAGTACATTGTGTACGTGGTAAACCCACTATTAACCAGTATAGCTAGAAAATCAACATCCGTTCATAAAACGAAGACGGACAAGACAGACTCTAAAGTTATCTGTACATTTTTAAGAACACACTTCAGTACTCTTACTCCCTACACACTTAAATCTTACCATACTTTAAAACTAAAATCACTATCAAGATTACGATTAAATCTTGTGAAACAGCAATCACTCTTCAAAGTTGAGTTCACAAGACTAGTTTCAATTACTTTTCCAGAGTTATCTGGGTTTACTACAACAATTCACTCTAGAACGAACTATAAACTTTTCACTGAAATAGGTCTTCCTAGTGATATATTGGGTACAAGAATCGATGGACTAACAAATGTATTGAATATCGCTTCTAAAGGTCATTTTAGTTATCAAAAAGCTCAACAACTTAAAGAACTAGCTAAAAACTCTATCGGTACTCGTGATAAATATTACAAAATTCAATTTCAAACCAGAATTAGTTCAATAAGACACTTCAAAGAACAAATTAACCTGATTGATAAGGAAATTAAACAAATCATGGATGAGTATTTTACTTATATTATGACAATTCCAGGTGTGAGTTAGACTACGGGTTCTGCGATTATTAGTGAAATCGGTGATATATCAACTTTTAAATCAGTAGATTCGCTAGTAGCATACGTTGGATTAGATCCATCCGTATATGAGTTGGGAGAATATTCCGCCAACAACAATAAGATGTCTAAACGCGGATAAAAATATCTTAGAAATGCGATTTGGGCAGCGGCAACAATCATCATTCATAATGGCCACGTATTTTCCTTGTACTACACAAAGAAGGTAAACATCATAATAATGCATTAGGTTATGTAAGTAAAAAATTAACTAGAGTGATTTATTCACTTATGAAATCACCTAGATCATTAATCATAAAATAGTAATTCCAACTCAAATATACAAACCAGGTGACACAGTCACTTCTTTTGTATGTGATTCCATCATTAATTATTATCATTATAATTATCTCTTGACATTATATAGTTGGTCTCTTTAAAATTTTTGAACTAAAAAAGAAAATCGCCCCTTTTAAATAAAAGGACGATTAAACGCGGTACCACCTTAATTCTAGCTTTTAAAGCTAGCACTTAAAAACCTTAACGCGGTTTATTTCGTGTGTCTTTAACAACACCACTCGGAAGGAGCTTCATAGCCATTTCATGTTTAGTTTCACCTAATCTAAACTCTCTATTTTTTATGAATTATCTATTACTAATCTTCGTCATCGATTTTCATGAGTTATTATACAATAAACTTGAAAGTTTTGCAAATAAATTACAAGAAATCTGCAATCTTTAAATCATTATTATCTTCACTATCTTCTGAATCTTCTAAAAAATGATTTAAAAGTGTATTTCGCTTGCGGTCTATTCCTAAAACGCCTCTTTTATAAGCTTCAAAATCACCAATTAAAATCAAGCGTTCTTTAGCTCTTGTGACTCCAGTATACAACAATTTCCTTTTAAGCATTATCGTATATGCTTTGCTCAAAGGTAAAATAACAGCCTTAAACTCAGAACCTTGAGATTTATGAATTGAAACTGCATAAGCTAAAGTCAAATTTTCTAAATCTTTAGTGCTGTACTTAACGATATTTTCCGAAAAATCAACGATCAATTCATCATTTGGCGTAATGCCGATTACTGTACCTTGATCGCCGTTCATAATATTGTCTTCGGGCTGATTGACCAATTGCATAACTTTATCATTGTACCAAAACTCTTTATCCTTGTATTTAACTGTATAATCTTTATTCGCACTATTAAAAGTACTTTGGATGAGTGAATTAATTCTATCGATACCGTTATACCCCTTATAAACCGGAATTAATACTTGAATATCATTGGCTAAATCATAGCCTTCATCATTTAGTTGGGTAATCTTATCGACAATTCTACCAGCGATAAAACCGTCATTAGCGTTGATAAATTGTTTATCTTCATAATTATGGAAAAAATCTTCATTAATATTTTTACTTAAAATATCATAAGCCAAAGATATAATATGCGAATCACTCGCTTGGCGGTGAATAACATCTAATTCCACCACATTAAATAATTTTGAAGATATCAAATTATTGAGAACATCTCCTGGTCCTACTGATGGCAACTGATTAGCATCCCCAACCACTATTACCAAAGTATTTATACTGATAGCGGAAAACAATTTTTTCGCTAACAGCGAATCAAGCATCGATGCTTCGTCGATGATAATTATTTTGGCGTCTAATTCATTATACTCATCATATTTAAAATCGCCTTCAAAGTCGTAACCTAATAATTTATGAACCGTCGTCGCTTGAAGATTAGTCGCTTCAGAAAGTCTTTTTGCAGCTTTGCCTGTTGGTGCAGCTAACTTAATATTATCAGAATTTACTTTGTTGTTATGAAGCCATTTATAGATTTCAATAACACCTTTGATTACTGTCGTTTTTCCGGTGCCTGGTCCTCCAGTAATAATTGAAAAATTATTGTTTAACGCTGTGTAAATGGCTTTTTTCTGGGCTTTGGTATAAGTAATATCATTTAAACTTTGAAAGTTTTCCAACAATTTATTGAAAGTTTCTTTATCGATAGAGTCAATTACTTGATCATTAATCTGTTTAATCTTTTTAGCTAATTCTTTTTCACTGTTATAGAGATACTTTAAAGCAATCTTATCTTCCAATAACATTATCCTTCCCGAATTAAGCAATGATTCTAATTGATCATGTACCAACTCCTCAGAGACATTAAAATCAGGATGCGAATTTAAATAACTCAAAGTGTATTCAATCAGTTTATCCTTTTCCAAATATGTATCGCCATATTTATTCATAAACTCAGTCATTAAATAATAGATAACTGCGGATATTCTTAAAGGCGAATCATATTGAAAGCCAATTTTTAAACCAATTTCATCAGCTCTTTTAAAACCAATACCTTCAATGTGATCCATTAAGATATAAGGATTTTCTTTAATAGTATTTACAGTAGTATCCCCATAATAGGAATAAATTCTCATTGCCATTTTCGGCGAAATATCAAAACTATATAACCATACTAAAGTGTTTTCCATTTCCTTATTAGCTACTACTTCTTTAAAGATTGAATCTCTTAATTTATCATTAATTTTAGGAACCTTATCTAAAACATGTTTATCCTCAGAAATTAAATCTAAAGCAGACAAACCTAAAACCTCAATGATTCTCTCCGCCGTTTTCTTTCCCACACCTTTAAATAAATCACTGGATAGATAATCTAATAATCCTTCAAAAGTATTGTCAACCATTCTTTCAAAGCGATTCGCATTATATTGAATTCCATATTTAGGATGATTAGTAACTTCGCCATAGAAACGATAATTTACACTATGCTCCAACTTAGGAAAAAACCCACAAACTATAATTGTGGGTTCAAAATGAACGACATCTACATCATCAGTGTCAGTAATCTTAACTTTAATTACTGAATATGAAGTATCTTCGCTATAGAATAAATATCTTTGAATATTACCTTCAATATAACTCATAATACCTCTTTAATTCATAAAAGCTTCAATATCGGCAACTTCTTTAATTATCTCTTTACTTAAATTCTCATAACCATTTTTGGTTACTAATACATTATCTTCAATTCTAATACCAATTCCTTCTTCAGCTATATAAATACCTGGTTCAACCGTAATAACAGTTCCAGGAGCTAAAGGCTCTTGATAAGTGCCAGTATCATGGACATCAAGCCCTAGATAATGACTTACGTTATGATAATAATACTTATCTACTTCTGTTTTTTCTTTAATGAAACCTAATTTAATCATGCCTTCAGCTAAAGACTCTTTAGCAAATGCATTTAATTCAGAAACAAAAACACCTGGTTTAACTCTAGCAATAGTTGCTTTATTTACCTCTAGTACTAATTGATAAAATTGTTTTTGACGATCAGTAAACTTACCATCAACCGGGAAAGTTCTTGAGATATCTCCAGCATATAAATTAGACGTTGCCCCTAAGTCTAATAAAACTAAACTGCCTTTTTTAACATCTTTATTATTTTCAACATAGTGCAGGATTGTTGCGTTTTCCCCGCTAGCAACGATAGTATCAAAAGCCACACCTTCAGAACCAGCCATCTTAATAGCGTATTCAAAAAGCGCTTCTAATTGTCTTTCGTTTACCTTAGGTCCTGCATTTCTTAGAATTGATTCAATTCCTGTTTTTGTATAAGCGATTGCTTGTTTGATTTCTTCGATTTCATCGACAGACTTGATGCGTCGATAATTGCTGATAAGGACATTTAAGTCATTGATTATAAGTTCAGGATAATTTCCGACGATGTCTTTAAAATAAGTAAAACTCATTGGCTTTCTCATCTTTTTATATCTAAACAAATCCAAATAAAGATTCCTAGCCGTTGAGCCTAAAAGTGCTTGGCGCGAATCAGTCAAAATCTTATTTGCGATAAAATCTTTAAAATCTTGAACATACAAAATGTTATTTCCGACAATTCCTGATATTTCAGTTACTTCCTTCTTTGTCAAACGACTGCCTAACCATTTAGTTGCATATTCACTTGGTTCTTCAATAAAAATATATTCAAGATAATTGTCTCCGTCCTTAGCTAGAAATAAGAAAAAATTTTCTCTTTGTAAACCAGTCAAATAATAGAAATGACGATTGGGTATGAATTTATGAAATTGATCCCAAGTTTTATGCATAGCTTCACCTGACGCCAGTAATGCAAAAGAGCTTTCTATCAACTCATCCATTAATATTTTTC
>JAVVFA010000002.1:0-31996 GCA_032251215.1 Candidatus Izemoplasmatales bacterium | reverse complement strand
GTATTTTACATATGACAGTTATTATCTCTGTTTTATTTGCACTAGCAATGGGTTTTTTTAGTGACATCGATTCTTTGCTATTTGTCTTCGTTTCGGTTTTCATTTTCCCTGTTATAATACATTCTATTATTCTTTTTATTGAGAGAGAAGAAGATTCGCCCTTACCAGTATCTTTATGTGAATCAAAAATCCATGAAGTGATAATCGCTAAGATTCTAGCTGCAATAACATTACATTTAGTCCCTTTTATATTATATATATTAGTGATGTTGTTTGTTTTAGATATGAATTTTAGTATCATGTTATTCTTGTTGACATACCTTTTGGGGCTAATTATTCACGTTACAGTTGGCTTAGTCATTACAATAATCTCAAAAACACACGTTAAAATGTTATTGATGTATGTCGGTTATATAATTCTTTTTTCCTTCTTACCTTTTATATCTTTGATGAATTACATCCGCGATTCTATTCAATACCTATTTATATTTTCACCAGCATATTTATCAGGCATTTTATTTCAAAATATTATCTTTGGTTATCTTTATTCAGAACAACTACTTGTTATATTAGCGATTATTTTGCAATTATTATTTTCTGGACTTTTGATTTGGTTTTTCATAAAGCCTTTTTATCAAAATCATATTAACAAGGTGTGTGAAATAAAACATGATTAATTATCTTGCCAAAGATAAAATATTTCATTTGCAAACTAAAAACACCTCATATATCATGAACGTTTTGTCAAGTGGCCATCTTGGCTCTTTATACTATGGAAAGAAACTCTCGCAGGATCAAAATTATAAAAATTTAGTTCTTAAAAATGAAATTGAAGTTGGATCTCAAGTAATATATAACGAATCAGATAAAACCTTTAACTTAAATACTGCATTTCTAGAAATGCCTACATTTGGAAAAGGTGATTTTCGTGAACCAATGTGCCATTTTCGACTATTTGATGGCTCAAGAATAACAGATTTTAAATATCAATCTTACCAAATTTTGGAAAAAAAACCCTCTTTTCCAATAATGCCTGAAACAAGAGATGAACAAACTGAAACCTTGATAATTACTTTAGTAGATAGTATTTTTGAAATCAGGATTGATTTGTACTATTCTATATTCACAAAAGAAGATATAATCACTAGAAGAGCCTTAATTACTAATGATAGCAATGAAGATATAATGATTGAAAAAGCGTTAAGCATGAATCTTGATTTGAACAATGATGATTACTGTTTAACTACATTTGACGGCACTTGGATTAACGAAAGACAGTTAAACACTCAAAAAATTAACCCCGGAATTATCAAAATAGATTCAAAAAAAGGGGTCTCATCGGCTGATCATAATCCATATATAGTTATACATAATCAAAAAACTACTGAAGAATTTGGCAAATGTTATGGCTTTTCTTTAATCTACAGCGGCAGCTTCGAAGCTAATATTGAAAGAAATCCATTTTCAATCGTTAGAATTCAAATGGGGATAAACTCTTTTGATTTTTATTGGCATTTAAAAGAAAAAGAAACGTTCATTACACCTGAAGTAGCTTTAAGTTATAGCGACCTAGGATTTAATAGACTTAGCTTAAATTTTCACAATATAATTAACAACCATATAATCAAACCGGACTTTAAAAACCAAGAGCGTCCGGTTTTGTTTAATAACTGGGAAGTAACTATGTTTGATTTTACTCAAAGAAAACTACTCAAATTAGCTAAAAAAGCACAAAAATTAGGAATTGAACTTTTTGTTCTAGACGATGGTTGGTTCGGTAAAAGAAACGACGACACTTCATCTTTAGGTGATTGGTTTGTTAACAAAAAGAAATTACCACTCGGCTTAAAATCGCTCTCAGACAAAATCAATAAGTTGGGCATGCAATTTGGAATTTGGGTTGAACCAGAAATGATTAACTACGATTCCGAACTCTATCAAAATCATCCAGATTGGATTATCAGTCACCCTAAAATAAAACCAAGTTTGGGACGAAATCAATTAATACTTAACCTAGGAAAAAAAGAAGTAGTTGATTACTTAGAAATAACACTTTCAACCCTTTTTAAGTCAGTTAATATCAGCTATTGTAAATGGGACATGAACCGAAACTTCTCAGACCTTTATTCAAGTGATTTAGACCATAACAATCAAGGAAAACTTCTTCATCTTAACTATCTTGGACTATATGATCTCCTTAATCGGTTGACAAAAAAATTCCCTCATATTCTCTTTGAATCTTGTGCAAGTGGTGGAAATCGGTTTGATTTAGGTATGCTATATTATATGCCGCAAATCTGGACATCAGATAACACAGATGCACATTCTCGTTTCCTCATCCAGTATGGAACCTACTATGGATACAAACAATCAGTAATTGGTGCCCATGTTAGTGATAGTCCATCAGCTCAAGTTTTAAGACATACACCTTTAGAAACTCGTTTTAACATAAGCGCATTTGGTCTTTTAGGATACGAACTAGATATTACTCAATTAACAAAATTTGAAACAAAAATTATCAAAAACCAAATTGCTTATTACAAAAATCATCGTAAACTTTTACAATTCGGAGATTTATATCGCTTAAAAAGTCCTTTTGAAACTAATGAAATGCAACTTGTTGTAACTTCAAATGATAAAAAAGAAGCAATTTTAGGTATATTTCAAACCTTACAAGAACCTAATGCAAAATTTCAGAAAATAATTTTACCAATGCTTGATAAAAACAAAACCTACCGAATAGTTAAACGAGATCAATATTTTAACCTTGATACGTTCGGTTATTTAGTAAAACATGCTCTTCCTATTAAATTAAACGCTAAAGGAATACTATTCCATTTCCTAAAAAACAGATATTTATTTAAAACTGAGGAAGAAGATTTAATTATTAATGGTGACACATTAATTGAAAATGGCTTTATTCCTAAACAAAAATTCATCGGTACAGGATATAACGATAAAATTCGTTTAATGGGAGATTTTGGCTCTAGATTATATTATATAAATGAGGTAGAAAATGAAAAGAACGACTAAAAGTTTAAATTTTAATTGGTATTTTACTTCAGATTACAAGGAAGAATATCTTAAAACAAATTTTGATTTTACCAAATTGTCACAAGTGGATATTCCTCATACTATGAAAGAACTTCCTTATAGCTATTTCAATGAAAAAGCATCTCAATTCATCGGCACTTATTTTAAAGAAATAGAAATTAATGAATCATCTTTAAACAATAATCTTTATCTTCAATTTATGGGTGTCATGACAAAAGCTACCATTTACTGTAATAACGAAGAAGTCTTTGTGCATGAAGGCGGGTATACACCTTTTACTATTAAAATCAACGATTGTGTGCAAAGTGGTAAAAATATTTTAAAAGTTATTGTTGATGGAAATGAAATAAAAAATATTCCTCCTTTTGGCAATTTAGTTGATTATTTACCTTATAGCGGTATCTATAGGGAAGTTTTTCTTGTTGAAAAACCAAAAATTCACATTGAAAAACTACATTTATTTACAGACGAAATCAATGTTTTAAATCAATCAGAAATGTTGCTAAATATTAATATCAAAGTTAATGAAGAAACACGGCCTTTTATGGTAAAAACTGAGATTTATGATCAAAAAAACTTAATTCAAGAACATATATTCAAAGATGAATTAGTACATGAAGCGATATTTTCAGCAAAAGTGGAAGATATAATAAGGTGGGAAATCGATAATCCAAAACTATATAATATAAAGGTTAGTATAATTAAAGACGATATTGAATTAGACAGTCTAACCGAGAAATTTGGGTTTCGTACCGTTATGTTCACAGAAAACGGCTTTTTACTTAATAACAAAAAAATAAAACTTATGGGATTAAATCGCCATCAATCTTATCCATACATCGGTTATGCGGCACCAAAGTCACTGCAAGAAATGGATGCAGATATTTTGAAAAACCTAGGATGTAATATTGTGAGAACATCTCATTATATGCAAAGCGATTATTTTATCAATCGTTGTGATGAAATTGGTTTATTAGTTTTTGAAGAAATACCTGGATGGAATTATATCGGTGATGAAAACTTCAAAGAATTGACTTTTAGAAACTTAACTATAATGATTAATCATCACTTTAACCATCCATCAATATGTCTATGGGGTACAAGAATAAATGAATCTAAAGATGATGACGAGCTGTATCAAAAAACAAGTGAATTGGCTAAGATTCTTGATCCTACAAGACAAACTGGTGGGGTAAGAAACTTCAAAAACAGCCATCTCTTTGAAGACGTATACACATATAATGATTTTTCTCATACTGGTGAAAATGATGGTTTGGAATCACCGAAAAAAGTTACGAAATCAAGATCTCCATATCTAGTTACTGAATATAATGGTCATGTTTTCCCAACTAAAAAACATGATTCCGAAGATAGAAGAATTGAACATTCTTTACGTCATCTAAATGTAATAGAATACAATTACTATTATGATAATATATCGGGAGCTATCGGTTGGTGTTTAGCTGATTATAATACCCATTTTCAATTCGGCTCCAATGATCATATCTGTCATCATGGTGTTTTGGATATGCATCGAATTGAAAAATATGCAGCTTACCCTTACAAATCTCAAAAAGATCCAGAAGAAGAAGTTGTTTTGTTTATTGCCAGTAACATTGTTGCCGGTGATTATGATGAACTTAAATTACCGGAGATTATCGTTTACACAAACTGTGATTATCTCAAAGTCTATCGTAATGACCAATTCATTGATACATATTACCCAGATACTGAAAATTATGATTTTTTACCTCACGCACCAGTTATTATCAATGATTTGATTGGGGAATCTTTAAAAGAAAATGAAGACTTTAAAGAAAAAGATGCTAAAAAAATTAAAAGCGTACTATTAAGTTATCAAAAAAACGGCACAAACATGCCGTTTAAAGATAAAATTAAAATCGCAAATCTCATGATGAGAAAAGTAATAGACTTTAACGATGCAGTTAATTTATTTGGTAAATACTTATCAAATCAAGATTTAAAACCAACTGTTTTTAGAATAGAAGGATATCTCAATGATAAACTAGTAAAAACAGTTTATAAAGGTCATATGACTGAGTCAAAAATTATTATCGAACCAGATAAGACGACTTTATCGCACGGGTTAACTTATGATATGATTAGAGTCATAATTAAGTTAGTTGATCAGTTTGATAATGTGTTAGATTATGCTAATGAGGTTTTTACCGTTGAAACAGATGAAAATTTTGAGGTTGTAGGTCCTAAAAGTGTTTCATTATATGCTGGAAGCATTGGTATCTATTTAAAAACCAAAAAATCAAATCCGAATGCAAAAGTTAAATTTAACTTTAATAACTACCCTTCACAAGAAATTATTTTTAATATTGAAAAAGGAATCCTAGAATTTTAATCTAGAATTCCATTATTTATTAAGAAAGTATAAACAATATAATTAGGTATTGCAAAGGAATACTCATCTGAATCTTCAAACCCCCAGGTATTAATACCTAAAAGATTACCATCAATATCTACTAAAGCACCACCACTAGAACCATTAGAAATTGAAGCATCATGATAAATCACCTTGTAACTGACATCATTTAAAGATTCCATGTTTTTGATTTCGCCAAAAGTTACATTATTGCTTACTGAACTTGGATTTCCAACTGCTAAAACAATTTCACCAGGATTAAACTGATAATAAAGTCTTTCATAAATATCTATAATAGTAATATCCGTTCTTTCGCCAATCGCGAACTTAATAACTGCTAAATCGAGATTTTCATCAAACGTAACGATTTCACCGGATACAAACTCTGTATCGCCAAAAGCTTTAACTTCTAAAACTAAAGTTAATTCTTCTTGGTCAATTACATGATAGTTGGTTAAAGCGTAGTAATAATCTTCATCGGCGAGAAAAACTACTCCTGAACCACTGCTAACAACATTTCTATCTGTTTCAGTAGACCATGGTAAACTCTGTGAATAAAGCACCATATTAACTTGGATATTAGCATGTCTAATATAATTTTTTGTTTCTAGTAAAATATCATTATAAGCATCAACATCGCTTAAGTCATAAGTATCAGAATGATAAACTGCTAATTCTTGATACTCACTATCTTCAAAGGTTATTGTCCCATTAATCTTAGTAGGTAAGACTGTAGTTCTTTCACTGGTAGTTGTTACTACAGGTAAGATGAAATAGTCACAACTAACCATAAAAAACATTAAAATTAAAATTGATGTAAAAGCAATAAATTTTTTCATAGTTATCACCAAGTTTCTTTAAACTGTTTATATTATATAATATTTTAATGATTTAAAACAGTATTTTGAGTGTAAATTTATTTTCCAATGTGTAAAAAATGAAGTTTGAAACACTATTTTTTAGTGTGGATTATTATTTTTTTTATTATTTTTTGTAATATGATAGCATCAAAGTACTTGTTTTTATAATACTATAGTATAATTAACTTATAATAAACATGCGAAGGAAGTGAAGTATATGTATTTTTTAGCATTTGATTTTGGGATTCTGTTATCACTTAACTTGATTTTTTATATCATTTTGGGTATAGCTGTCCTTTCTGGATTTTTAAAAGGGTTTAAAAAATCATTCTTTACATTTATAACGATGGCTATTTTCTATATAGCATTCTTCCTAACATTAAACATGGCGGTTAATATTCTTTGGAATGCTAACTTTTCATTTTTAGGAAATATTCTTGGAAATAACCTTGATCCAAGTTTAGCGAATTTCACCACATTTGCTGCTGGATACGAGAATATATTACAAGTTTTAGTAGGAGAAGAAGTCGACTTATCACAAATGTCTGGAGAGTTTTTAGAACTGGCAATGGGCATAATGTTATTTGCACTTAAAATTGTATGGACAATTCTTTACTTTACTGTCATTCTCATTGTTTATAAAATTATCTGTTTCATTATTAGAATTATATTCTTTAAAACTAAACCTGCCGCTAATAAAATGCGTGGTTTTGGCGCGTTAGTTGGTGCAGCGAATGGTTTTATGGCTATTTTTATCACCTTGATAGTTATGGGTGGAATGATTTCTGTTGTTGATAGTATGTCAGTCTTGATAGCTGAAGCAAATCTTAGCCAAGATACTCAGAATCTAACCTTTGTACCTAGAGATAATATCTATCAAGCCAATTATTCTGTATTATCTAATGTAGACCCACTACCAACTGAGCCTAATCTCGATGAAGCCATCACAGTTATGGAACAGATGGTTACAGAATATAACAATAACATCTTCGTTATGCTAGCTAATAAAATAGAAGTTCCATCAGTCATTGATGAAGATGTATTAGTACCAATGCATATCAATTTATTTGATAGTGTATTATCCTTTGATTATAATGAAAACACCATAGCTTTCCGCTATGAATTAATGGTTTTGTCGGAAGCTTTTGTGATTTTTTCCCAATCTGAGTTTCAAGAAACCAATGAATTAACTGATTTGACCGGTGATGAAATTAGAGATATCTTCCAAGTTATATCTAATTCTAAACTAGTATTATCAGCTGTACCTCTAGCAATCGAGTATGCTGCTCAAAGATACGAACAAGAGCTACCAATCAATGTTGAAACACTTTATGATGGATCAATTGATTTTGAAGAAGAATTAGCAACAATGGGCAGAATCGGAGGAGCTTTATTTGATATTTTGAATGGTGCTGGTTTCATTGGTGGTGAAGGATCTTTAGAACAAATTGAAGTAACTGGCGAAACAGTTAGAGACCTATTTACAGATATCTCTGGTTCCGATATTATTCTTTTAATCACTGAAACACTATTATTGCCAATGCTTGAAAATCCAGAAGGAGAAAATGCTTTGGTCATTACAGTACCTGATGATTTGGATTTAGAAACTGAATTTTTGGCTTTAGGTGAAATATTTGCGGAAATAATTGAAGCAGATATCAGCTTTGAAGACTTAATGAATGATGATATTACAGTAACTTTAGCTGCTGTCAGCAATATCGATTTAACTATTCTTTTAGATTCTCAGCTTGTAACTGAAGCACTTATCAGCATTTTAAGTGATACCTCAGAAACTGCTGCCTTGTCAATGTTCACAATTCCAGCTAATGTAGTTTGGCGCGATGAGGGTGTAATTGAAGGTGAGTTAAGAAGAATTCTTGAAGCATTTAATACGCTTTTAGATATCTCAGATACTCTTGATTTTGAAAATCTAGATATAAGTTTTATTACCGATATGGAAATTGCTCAGATCACAACATTCTTTGATTCTTACGTCATAAGAGCAACCATATCCGATCTTTTCATAGAAATGGACTTTGGCGATATGCCTTTAGTATTCCCAGATATTATTTATGATGAAAATGGTTATTTTACAAAAGATGAATTAGTCGCAACAATAAGTTCGGTTAAACTGATAATTGACACATCTGGAATAGAACCAACATTTGATCCAATCAAAGTACTAGAATTAACTGAAACTGATATCGATACTTTCTTTACATCAAATATCATTTACGCTACAGTTGGAAATTACTTTAATACTTTAACAACTGGTGATTTCATCATTCCAAACTCAGTCAATACAACAATTTTAGTTGATGGACTTCTAGAAAATGTAATCACTAAAACAGAACTTAAACATATGTTTAAAGCTTTAAACGTTTTACAATTAACTGATTTTACTGGCGTTGGGTTTGACGCAACATTTATTGACCGCTTAGAAAATAGCACTTTAGATGATGTTGATCCAGCAAAAGTCACTACATTATTAGATTCAGAAATCATCCACGCAACTATCTCAGATGTTATTCTTGGTTTAGATACTTCTAAAGGCGGAGTATTAAACGTTCCTGCATCAGATGACTTATCTAATCCAATAGTTACTACCATAAGTTCAATAGATTATATTGATAAAACAGAAATTTACGATGTTTTTAGAGCTTTATATCATCTTAATATTACTGATTTTAATTTAGTTAATTTAGATGACACATCACTTTTAAAAGATAATTTTACTGTTTTAATGAATTCTGCTATAATACATGCAACTGTTTCTGATAAAATTATTAATATCGGCCCAACAGTAACTGTTCCTGAAAAAGATGTTGATAATATTGATATATTGACAGTGGTCGGAACAACTACTTATATTGAAAAAACAGAACTACAAGCTTTAGTTGATGGTTTGGACTTATTAGGGGTTACTGATCCTAATACCTTTACATCATTTAACTTTACAAGTCTTAATGATGATGCAAAGAGAACACAACTACTTGAATCAGCGATTCTTCATGCAACAATTTCTGACCAATTGTTAAGTTTAGCTTCTTCATTACTATTCATTCCAGAACAAGATGAAGCCGGAAACGACTTAATAGTTGAAACGGGAACAGTAGTAGTGGAATATGTTGTAAAAGCGGAAATTAAAGCAATTCTAGCAACGATGATTGCCATGGGATACACTGATGTCAATGATTTAAATCTCGAAATCAATCCTCAAACATTTATTGACAATATGGATCTTGCCTTAGAATCTGCAAGTATGCAAGCGACAGTCTCAAATATGATTTTGACTTCAGCTACAACATCACTCGTTATTCCTGATCAAGATTTATCAAGTCAAGATATACGTATTGTTTATACTGACGTAACCTATATTGAAAAAACCGAATTAAAGAATTTCTTCATTTCCATTGATTTGTTTGCTATTCCTAATTTAAGTTTTGATACTTTCTCTATTGGACCAACTGAAATCCAAGCTGTTGATAAAAATATTTTCTTTAATTCATTCATAATGCAAGCTACGGTTTCAGATTATTTCTTAGATGTTGCTGGCGACGAAACTGCTCTTCCTGGAACAACTGGTTTATTGGTTCCAACAACAGAAAGAACTGCTATTACAGTTAATAGTCTTTCTTCAAATGTAATAAACAAAACTGAATTAATTAATATGCTTGACGGTTTCTCTACTTTAGGCTTAGTTGATTATAATGATGCCTTTAATTCAAACATAATTACTAATCTAACATCCGTTCAGATTGACCAGATTTTATTAAGTAATTCTTTACACGTAACAATAGACAATATGCTTCGAGGAAACGCCTCAATTTCTGGTTCAATACCTGCCTTAGCTGAAGATACGACAACTTACACAGTAACAGTTACTATCAAATCAGCAGTTAAAAATTTCATTCTCGCAACTCAACAATTTACAGGAGCTGACTTCACAAATGTAAGTTTTAACGTGACCACTGTTACAGCACTTACACCTGCACAAAGAGATATAGTTTTAGATTCCATGATCGTTAGAAATATTTTAACAGATGAACTTGAAACTATGATGCTCGCTGATCCGGATCCTTATTGGCCTGCAAATAGTGATTACATGAATAGTGATCCATTAACTTTCTTAACAGAAGTGGGAATCAATAATGTTTTCTCTAATTATGGAATGTGACAATAAATATAATTAATTTAAAAAGAACTTACCACTTGAATTTCTGTGGTAAGTTTTTCTTTGATTAAATCGATATTTATTATATAATTATGATGCTTACTAAATATTAAAAGGAGTTCATGATGAAAAAATTACTTATATTGACATCTTTAATGTTTTTGACGCTTTTACTTGGTTGTAGTATTAAAACAACTGAAAGTACAACACTTTTAACAACTTTCACTACAACAAACACTTCGACTTCAACAACGGAAAGTTCGTTTACAGAAACTACTACTGATTTAACAACCTTGACTTTGACATCAGATAATACCACAACCACTCAAATTATCAGCGAACCACTTCAAGATATTTACCTTTACTCAGTTAATGACTTTCATGGTGGTGCTTATTTAAATTTTGAAAGTTTTGCGAAAATAAGTGATGAAATTAGATATATGAAAACTAATTATGATAATGTAATTGCCCTTGCTAATGGTGATATCTTTCAAGGCACAGCGATATCAAATTACTATTATGGTAGACCAATTGTTGAAGCGATGAATGCTGTTGATTTTGATGGCTTTGTTATCGGCAATCATGAATTTGATTGGGGAATCGAAAAAATTCTTGAATACAATGATGAAATAGAGACAAATGGCGAAGCAGAATTTTCTTTTTTAGCCGCTAATATAGTTTATAAAGATACTCAAGAACCATTAGAATTTACTCAACCATATTTACTCTATGAAACTAATGGCGTTAAAATCGGAGTCATTGGCGTTATAGGTAATGTTATAAATTCAATCAGTGTCTCTAGAGTAGAAAATATTCAATTTCTAGACCCAGTAACTGTAATTGCAGATTACGCTAATTATTTAAGGTCTGAAAAGCAAGCAGATATTATCGTGGTCTATGCTCATTCTGGTTCATACTTCAATTATGATATTGCTAATCTTACTGGTAATAGCCGTGTTGATGTAGTATTTAATGCACATACTCATCAAAGCGAAATAGGTACTATTGAAAGAGAAGGAACAGATTTAATATATGCACAAGCTTCCTCAAACAAATATTCGTTATTTGTAAGAATTCAACTCACATATGATTTAGTAAATAAAGTTATTACTTTTTCTCAAGGAAAAAATTACTCTGATGGTGAAGTTTATAACTACGATTCCGAAGTTACCAATATTTTTGACACTTATAAAAGTAATCCAATATATTTAAACTTTGTCAATCAAGTACTCACCTTTTCTCAAGGCACCTATTATCGTAATGATCTCGCTCCATGGGGAGCTTCAGTTATTAGAGATTACCTAGGGATTGACATTGGAGCGGTTAATTCAGGCGGTTTCAGAACGGAAATGAATTACGGTGAATTGACGATGGGGGAACTAATAGTAATATATCCATTTGATAATTTTATAAAAACATCAAGACTTACTGGCCAACAAGTAATTGATTTCTATAAAGACATCTATTACAACGGTGGCGATGTTGTTTTTGATGATGGTGTAAGTTTTGATGGTACTACAGTTTATCTTAACGATATTGCCATCAATCCTACAGAATATTATACTATCGGTGCTGTAGATTATATTTTTGATAAAAAAGAATATGACTTTATTGACGGTCTTGATATTACTAATACAGGTGTACTAATCAGAGATTTTTTAGTTCAAGATTTATTAAATAGTAATAACTCTTTCAGTCCTTATAACGGCACAAATTACACTGAACCATTAAATTATTTTTATCAAGAGATATTTCGTTTAGTTATATAAAAAAGGCTTAAATTTAAAAAATTAAGCCTTTTCATTTTCTAACGGATTAATATTGTACTCAAGTATCTTAAACTCCCCATTTTCATAATTAATCTTATTTAAAGAACAATTATGTAAATATGTCATATAAGTAAAATCTTCAATAAAATGATTTAAGAAAGCTTTGATAACATGTGAATGAGTTACAATCAATAATCTTTTATTGTCATATTTCTCAGCAATTTCTTTAAGGGTTTTCAATACTCTTACTTCCAGCATTTCATCAGTTTCCATATTAGGAATTAAGCCGTTTCTAGTTAAATCATAGTAATCATCGCTAATCTTCCTACCATCATAATCGCCAAAATTTCTTTCAATTAAATTCTTATCCATTATTATCGGTCTTGAGATTACCATTCCATGATTTATTAAGTCAGCAGTTTTATAAGCGCGTTTCAACGGGGAAGAAATAACTAAATCAAAATTGATATTTAATTTTTTTAAATATTTCCCAGTTTCTAAAGCCTGTTTAATACCAGTAGCATTAATCGGATTATCCATTCTTCCTTGTACTATGAAGTTTTTATTTGCGTCAGTTTCAGCATGTCGCAAAAGATAGATTTCAGTCATTTTATCACCATAAGTATTATACTATATAAATCATGTATTTAAAATAAAATGCTATGAAAATGTTTACATAACTTTTATTTACATAAAAGAACTGATGGTGTATAATATTATTACTTAAAAGAGGTGAAGTTAGATTGAGAGTAGTAGATATAATAGAAAAGAAAAGAGACGGTCAAATTTTAACTGAATTAGAAATTGACTTTGTGATTAACGGCTATGTAAAAGGCGATATTCCTGATTATCAAATCAGTGCATTGTTAATGGCAATATATTTTCAAGGAATGAATAATGAAGAAGCAGCTTCCTTGACAAAAGCTATGCTTTATAGCGGTGATATTATTGATTTATCGAAAATTGCCGGAATTAAAGTAGACAAACATTCAACTGGAGGTGTTGGCGACAAAACAACACTAGTCCTAGGCCCGCTTGTTGCTTCTTTGGGAGTTAAATTAGCGAAACTATCCGGCAGAGGTTTAGGACATACTGGTGGAACATTAGATAAAATGGAAAGTATCCCTGGTATGCGAATTAATCTTAGCGAAGAAGAATTCATCAACCAAGTCAACAAAATCAATATTGCTGTAGCTGGTCAAACTAAAAAGTTAGTCCCCGCTGACAAACTATTATATGCCCTTAGAGACGTAACAGCTACTGTTCCCTCAATTCCTTTAATCGCATCAAGTATTATGTCCAAAAAATTAGCCAGTGGTGCTGATGTGATTTGTCTTGACGTTAAAATTGGTGATGGAGCTTTTATGAAGACTATCGAAGAAGCAAGAGAGTTATCAAATATCATGGTAGCTATCGGCAAAGCCTTTGATAAAAAAGTTTCAGCCTTTATCACATCAATGGAAGAACCATTAGGATTAGCTGTCGGCAATCGCTTAGAGGTGAAAGAAGCAATTGAAACATTACAAGGAAAAGGTCCTAAAGATTTAGAAGATCTTTGTGTAACTATTGCTGGAAACATGGTTTATTACGCTAACAAAACAGAAAGTTTGGAAGAAGCCATCAAACTAGCTAAAGAAAATCTTCGTAACGGAAAAGCTTTAAAAAAATTCTATGAATTCATCAACAGCCAAGGCGGTCATATAGAAGATTTAGAAGAGTTTGTTAATGTAAAAGAAATCATCCCCTTTAAAACTTCAAAAAGCGGTTATATCAAAAACATTAAAGCCTTAAATATTGGTTTAGCATCAATGAAACTTGGTGGCGGTAGAGCCACAAAAGAAGATGATATTGACCCAATGGTAGGCATTGTTCTAAATAAAAAAGTCGGAAGCAAAGTTCATAAAGATGAAACATTAGCATACATCTATGCAAATAAAACAGTAAATCAAGATATCTATGATTTACTCAGTGATGCTTATGAAATAGTCTCTGAAAAAATCGAGTCCAGCGATATCATTAAAGAAATAATTTCATAATAAATCTAATTTATTGTTATTTCTTTAAATTGTGCTATAATTAAATTATGAATTAGGGAGCTTGGGGAACCGGGCTGAGAGTATAACTATTCTGTTATAGACCTTACCTGATCTGGATAATGCCAGCGTAGGAGTATACTGATACTTATTAGGTCCCTTTTTTAAGGGGCTTTTTTTGTCCCTAAGAAAGTGAGGGAGTTTTAGATGAAAAAAGAAATTAGAGTTTATGCTGAAATCGCTATATTAGTGGGCGTAGCGGTTGTATTGGATGTTGTTTTTGGTATTTTATCTCAAGGAATATTTCCTTGGGGCGGTAGTATTTCTCCAGCAATGTTACCGATTTTTATCGTTGCTTACAGGCGAGGAGTTAAAAGCGGATTATTTGCTGGGTTTATCTTTGCTGTAATTCAGTTGATGATTGCAGGTATGATATCGAGTGGTGTAATTGCTGCTATTCCCGAATCAAACTATATCGGACCAAGTTGGTTAAAATTAATCTTAGTATATTTACTAGATTATATCATTCCTTTTACTTTATTAGGTTTAGCTGGTCTTTTTAAAAATGCATTAACAAAAATAAAACCTTTTATCATGGGAATGGTACTTGCCTCAGTTATCCGTTATCTATCACACGGAATATCAGGCGTCTTAATTTGGGGAAGTTATACAAGTTGGTTCAACGAAACTTACGGAACGAATGTCAGTCCATTTATCTATTCTTTTGTAGTTTATAATCTACCGTACATGGTCGCATCACTATTCTTTTGTATCTTAGTAGGTGTGATTATGTTTAAAAGAGATTTATTAACGACCAATCTCGAGCAATAATTTAACAAGGAGAGAAAAATCTCTCCTGTTTTTTTAATAAAATATTAGCACTCAAAACTTGACAGTGCTAATTTCTGTGTTATAATATTTAGTGAATATATTAAACATTAGGAGGATATTATGAGCAAAAAAACTATGGAATTTAAAACCGAGTCAAAAAGACTATTAGACTTAATGATTCATTCTATTTATACTAACAAGGAAATCTTTTTAAGAGAACTAATCTCTAATGGATCAGACGCAATTGATAAATATCATCTGATGAGTTTAACCAATGATGATATGGAAAAAAGAAATGATTATGAAATTCATATCGAAATTGACAAAAAACATCGTAAAATTAGAGTTATTGACAACGGTATCGGTATGACCTATGACGAACTTATTGAAAACATCGGAACTATTGCTAAAAGTGGTACTTTAGACTTTTTAAAGACAATGAAAGAAAAAGAATTGAAAGACGATGACCTAATCGGCCAATTCGGTGTTGGCTTCTACTCAGCTTTCATGGTATCAAGTAAAGTAGAAGTGGTAACAAAATCAGCTCTTAGCAATCAAGCCTATAAGTGGGTTTCCAAAGGAGAAGATGGCTTCACAATAGAAGAAGCAACCAAGAATACAGTTGGTACGGAAATCATTCTAACTATTAGAAAAAATGAAAATGAAGAAGAATACGATGAATTTCTTGAAGAATATAAAATCCGTTCTTTAATTAAAAAATATTCTGACTACGTAAAATACCCTATTACAATGGACCATGAAAAATCCATTCCTGTAAAAGATGAAGAGGGAAATGAAGTAGAAGATAAATTTGATACAATCATTGAAAAAGAAACTATTAATTCCATGACACCTATTTGGAAAAAAAATAAAACAGAAGTTACAGAAGAAGAATTAAACGAATTCTATAAAACTACTTACTATGAATATACCAATCCTTCATTTGCGATTTGGACTAATATTGAAGGCGCTTTAACATATAAATCAATAGTATTTATTCCAGAAAAAGCCCCACAAAACCTTTATTCAGAAAAATACGAAAAAGGCTTGCAACTATATGCTAAGGGTGTATTTGTAATGGATAAATGCAAAGAACTAGTTCCTGATTATTTAAGATTTATCAAAGGTCTTGTTGTCAGTCCTGATTTAAATTTAAATATATCTCGTGAAATCTTGCAACAAAACCGACAATTAATACTAATTCAAAAAAACTTAGAGAAAAAGATTATTAATGAATTAGAAAAAACTTTAAAGAATGATAGAGAAAAGTACGTTAAATTCTGGAAAGAATTTGGCGTTAATATCAAATATGGCGTTTACGATAACTTTGGTTTGAATAAAGAAATGCTTCAAGATTTATTATTATTTGAAACAGTCAATGAAGAACAAATGGTTACTTTAAAAGAATATGTTGAAAAGATGCCAAAAGATCAAAAAGATATCTTCTTTGGTTCGGCTCATTCAAAAGATGCCATTAAAATATCCCCGCAAATGGACGTATTAAAGGAAAAAGGATATGATGTTTTAGTTTTAACCGATGACGTTGACGAATTTATGATCAGCATACTCAATGAGTATGACAAATTGAAATTTAAATCAATTAACCAAGGAGACTTAGATATACTTGATGAAAGCGAAAAAGAAGCTATCAAAAATCTTGAAACTGAAAACAAGAGTTTGCTTGAAAAACTCAAAGAAGTCTTAACTGGTAAAGTTGATGACGTTAAACTTTCAACCAGATTAACAGATTCACCAGTTTGCCTTGTCAGTGGTGAAGGTCTATCATTCGAAATGGAAAAAGTAATGAGTCAACTACCCGGAGACAAAGATCTAAAAGCACAAAGGATATTAGAAATAAATCCACAGCACGAACTCTTTCAAGCAATTGAAAGTTTATATAAGAATAATGATGAAGCTATTGATGATTACGCTGAGATATTATATAATCAAGCATTATTAATCGAAGGCTTAGAAATTAAAGACCCTGTTAGTTTTTCTAACAAAATGGTTAAAATTTTAGTCAAAGCTGCGAAGAAAGAAGTTAAATAATCTTATGGACCCAGTTCTTAAAAAGATAAAACAAGAATTTTCTGATTTCGTTAAGGAAAACAAGGTAAAAATCAAACATCAAAAAAGTAATAATATTGAAATTTTAACGGTTTTACCAAACACCAAAAATCGCAAGAAAAATCTTAAAATTGATTTTATTTACTTAAAAGAAGCGGTAGCTGTTGATGTTAAGATTACTTATCAAATTAAATTGGATAACAAAAACGATAAACTTATCAGTTATGCTTTTTCAAATCTAAATAAAAATCTTGAATTACCAGTAATAGATCCTGATCTCATACCAAGTATTAAAGAGAATTTTAAATACGAAGTGATTGATGGAAAAATCATGTCCACTATACCTGCTGAAAAACAAATTGATACTTTTACTATTGCTGTTAAAAACAGCTGGAATATGATTATTAATCATTTAAATACTTTTTCTTAATAAAAGAAAACCTCTCATATTTTTTGAGAGGTTTTATAAATAGAATTCATCGATGACTTTCAGATAATCTACAGGTTTACGATAACCTTCTTTTATTTCATAACCAAATTCTTCAAACTCGGCTAAAGTAATGGATTTCCTCGTATCTTTAGATCTTTGATAAAACTCACAAATATACTGAGAATCAAGTAAAAATATCCTTCCTAAACTAACGAAATACACAATCACAAAACTAATTGCACCATGTTTTTTTACTCGCTCCAAATGTATGATTTGATGCTCATGAATATTCTTCATCGGAAACGAAGTTTTATTCTTTGTTTCTTTAGCTTCAAAATCGATATATCTTCCTTTATAAATTCCATTATAATCAGTAGTAGATGGAAGTTTATAATATGCTTCAACAATCTTAGCCGCTGAACGTAAACGATAATCAACTGAAACAATCTGAATTGGAATCGGCTTTTTATAGATAACTGCAATTTCATTATCTAAATAAAAATCATTTGTTTGATTGATCATTGCTTCGAAATTCATTCCCCGGTTAGCGTTTGATGTAATTTTGTTGGAACTTAATTTCTTTTTATTAGGATAATTAATCATTTATATCACCAGTATCTATTGTAACATATGGCGATTTATTTGTCTTTTGATAAAATAAATATTTCATTTACCTTTTAGTATTTCCAAAAATACGGTATAATAAGAATGAAATTTTTAAGAAAAGGGAACAATATAATGAATCAAATCAAATTTTATGCCCTAGGTGGCCTCGGAGATAACGGTAAGAACCTTTATTGTATTGAAATTAATAAAAAAATCATCATTTTAGATTGTGGACTTCAACATCCTTCTGGCGATTTATTAGGTGTTGATGCCTTAGTCCCTGATATAAATTACCTTGTTACCCGCAAAGATGATGTGCAAGGAATCTTTTTATCCCATGCTCATGATAAAAACATCGGTGCTTTACCAATGTTACTTTTGCAAATGGATAAACCGGTTTATGGAACTGACTTCACAATAGCTGTTGTCAGGGATTCTTTAAGAGAAAATAAAATTAATCCCGAAAAATTCCAATTAAATGTTGTCGAATATAAAAAAATCATTAAGTTTGAAGATTTTTATATTGAATTCTTTGCGACGACTCATTCAGTCCCATTAAGTGCTGGTATCGTTATCTACACCAAAGATGGCGCTATTGTATATACTACTGACTATAATTTCAATCAAGACGTTCCAGAAATCTATCGCACTGATTTTCAAAAAATAGCAAAGATTGCTGATTACGGCGTTCTAGCATTCTTAAATGAATCAAAAGGTTCGCTTAATCATGAAAAGTCCTCTGGAGATGACTATCTCAAAAAACTAATTCGCCATAATTTCGCTAAAGCAAAAAATCGAATTATAGTTGCAATGTATTCAACAGAATTATCCAATATCCAAATGATTATCAATGAAGCTATCAGAGTAAATAAAAAAATTGCTATTATTGGACGAAAAGCCCAAAGATTACTTTTTATAGCTGAAATGATGGGTTACATCAAAGTCCCTGAAGATCGTTTGGTTAACTTAAAATATCTTGATAGTGAAAACAACAACGAACTAGATGATGTCATCTTTTTAGTCACAGGTGAACGTCATGAACCATTCTTTATGTTACAAAGAATGGCTAAAGGATTTGACCGTTTGGTTAAACTAATAGAATCGGATACAATAATGCTATTATGTCCACCATTAGTAGGGACTGAAAAAATAGCTGCTAAAACCTATGATGCACTAGCAAAACTTGATGTAGAAATGATAAAGGTTCAAAAATATTACTTTTCTCGTTTCCATGCATCAGTAGAAGATATTAAATTCATGTACACATTACTAAAGCCTAAATACATTATCCCGATAAATGGTGAATATCGCCAATTATTATTACAAGCTAATATTGCCAAAGAATATGGCTATCAAGAAAATGAAGTTTTCTTGTTGGATAACGGAGAAGTAATTTCCTTTACCAATGGCGAAAAAGACCGATTCCACGATATGGTTGAAAATGGCACATTAATGGTAGATGGTACCTTTGAAACCGATCTCAACGACCAGGTTTTAAAAGAAAGAGAACTACTAGCTGAAGATGGCTTTTTACTAGTAATAGCTAATATTAATGCCAAAGAAAAAACCATGCTTAATTCTCCAGAAATAGTCAGCCGTGGTTTTATGTATATGAAAGAAAATGGAGATGTTGTTAAAGAAATAGAAATAATTTATCAACTTGAAACCAAAAGACAGTTTTCACAAAAAACAATCGACTGGCAGAAATATAAAGATAATCTTCGTTATCAAATCCAAAGATATCTTTATAATTCAACAAAAAGAAAACCAATTGTTATACCAGTAATTATCGATACTTCTAAAGAACATACTTGCGATATTATATAAAAGACGAGCCAAATCGGCTCGTCTTATTTCTTATATATTCTCTTTTTTGGCTTTTGTCAAATAGTTCTTCATTGCTTGGTATGATTCAGCACTTAAAACATGTTCAATCTTACAAGCATCTTGAGTAGCGATATTCTTGTCAATGCCTATATAGATTAAAAAGTCAGTGAAAAAACGGTGACGATCATAAATCTTTGTAGCTAATTCCAACCCCTTATCAGTTAATTCTAAATAACCGTTATCATCAACGGTTATAAATAAATCCTCTTTAAGTTTGTTAACGGCACGACTGACACTTGCTTTAGTGAAATTCATTTCTTTAGCCAAATCAATCGATCTTACCGTCTCTTGACGTTGTTTGATAATAAGAATTGCCTCTAGATAATTTTCACCTGATTCATGAATTTTCATTTATCTCACTTCCTTATAAATTTATTATATCATAAGCAACTTATTTATTTACACCTTTGCTTGACTTTTATAGCAAAAATCGTTTATAATACTGTGTAGTTAGCATTGTCTAACTACACAGTTTATTTAACAAGCATTTTTCTAATAAAAAGGAGAGTCTTAAAAGAAAAGACAATCAATTTGATGATGAGTTCACTAGACAAAGCAAAGATCGGTTCTGAATGTATAATTGTTAAAGTCAGCGGTGAAAAACCGATTAAAAGAAGATTAATGGACATGGGGCTAATTCCTGGAACAAGAGTTTTTGTTAAAAGACTTGCGCCATTAGGAGATCCTATGGAAATAATGGTTAGAGGTACTGAACTGACACTTAGAAAAGCTGACGCTTTAAATATAATGATTGAAGTTATTGCCGAAGGTTAATTCTTTGGCATTAATAATGTTGCTAGAGTTAGTTATCGCTAACTTAATGAGGAGATTTTTATGAAGATGAAAATAGTTTTAGCAGGTAATCCCAACAGTGGAAAAACCACGCTATTTAATAGCCTAACAGGCAATAACCAACACATCGGCAATTGGCCAGGTGTTACAGTAGAAAAAAAAGAGGGATTTATTCGCTCTTATAAGGATATTACAGTTATCGATTTACCCGGAATATACTCGTTATCTCCATACTCATTAGAAGAAGTAATATCTAGAGACTATATCCTAAATGAAAAGCCAGATGTCATCATTAATATTGTTGATGGCAGTAACCTTGAGAGAAACCTTTACCTTACCACTCAGTTGATTGAAACTGGTGTTCCAGTAGTAATTGCCATCAACATGATGGATGTGATTGCTAAAAATAAAGATATAATTAAATCTTCAGCCATCAGTAAGATGTTCAATTGTCCGGTAGTTGAGATTACAGCTTTAAAAAGTCAAGGATCTGAACAATTAATTGCTGCAGTAATCAAGATAAAAGAAGAAGGTTATACATATCATCCTGTTGTTTGGTATTCACAAGAGATTGAAAAACTAATTTCCGAGATAGCTGAAGAAATAAAATCAAAAGTTGATGACGATAAAAAAAGATGGTATGCAATTAAAGTATTTGAAAAAGATGAAAAAGCACTGGAAGATTTAAATCTAGATCAACTAGTTTCGCAAAATATATCTGCAAAAATTGAAGCTTTTGAAGCTTTAAAAGATGATGACAGCGAGTCATTAGTCACAAGAGAAAGATACGCTTTCATCAATCGATTTGTTGATAGGGTTTATCTAAAAAATAAAATCAAAACACAATCCATAAGTTATAAGATTGACAAAGTCTTAACCAACAAATATTTGGGATTGCCAATCTTCGCAATCATCATATTTTTAGTATATTATTTGTCGATATCGACAGTCGGCGGTATCATGACTGATTTTGTCAATGATACAATCTTCGGTGATAACGGTTTGCCAGCTTTAGTTAATGGCTGGTTAGCTTCAATCAATGCTTGGCCATGGCTTCAAGGGGTACTGGTTGAAGGTATCATTGGTGGTGTTGGTGCTGTATTAGGATTCTTACCGCAAATGTTTGTTTTATTTTTGCTTTTAGGAATTTTAGAAGAAAGTGGATATATGGCAAGAATAGCTTTTATTCTTGATAAAATATTTAAAAGATTTGGACTTTCTGGAAAATCATTCTTTCCAATGTTGATGTCAACTGGATGTGGTATTCCTGGAGTAATGGCTGCTAGAACAATCGAAGAAGAGAATAACCGGAAATTAATGATTATGACCACAACTTTCATGCCATGTGGAGCAAAACTCCCAATCATCGCTTTAATTGCTGGTGCAATGTTCAGAGGCTCAAGTATTCAATGGTTAATCGCCCCATCTGCATATTTATTAGGAATTGCTATGATTATTATATCAAGCATTATTCTAAAAAAATTTAAAGGTTTTGCTGGCAAGGAATCACCTTTCATAATGGAATTACCTGATTATCATTTACCTAGCGTAAAAGGACTCGCTTTCCATGTTTATCATAAACTGAAATCATTTGTTAAAAAAGCTGGGACTATTATTTTACTAGCTTCAGTCATCGTTTGGTTTCTTTCAAATTTCAGTTGGTCATTTGTTATGATATCTGACCCTAACCAATCCATTCTAGCAAGTGCTGGAAAACTGATTGATGTAATATTTTCGCCTTTAGGTTGGGGTAATTGGAAAGCAACAGTCGCAACCTTTACTGGTTTAATCGCCAAAGAAAATGTCGTTAGTACCTTTGGTGTGCTTTATGGATTTGCTGAAGTGTCAGAAAGCGGTGCGGAAATTTGGACTTTATTATCAGTTGATTTTACCCCACTTAGTTCTTATTCATTCTTAGTATTCAATCTTATTTGCGCTCCATGTATAGCAGCGGTTGCAACGATAAAAAGAGAGATGGGTAGTAAAAAATGGACATGGATAGCAATCGGCTTTCAAACCCTGATGGCATATACCATCTCGTTGATTATTTTCCAAGTCGGGTCAATTTTCACTGGTCTGTTCAATGGTTGGTCAATTATTGGAATCATTTTATTAATTATTCTACTATATCTAATTTTTAGACCTAATAAATATCTCAATATTTCCAAATAGTAAAAAGCCTGAACTCATTAGTAAGTCCAGGCTTTCTTTTTATTTAATTATCTTTTCGTTTTTTAAATATTCTTCCGAATAAGCTTTTTCAAGCTTAGTATGAGTTTGCGGTTCATAATAAACAACACCTTGTAACTCTTTTGGTAAGTAATCTTGTTTAACGATATGGTTTTCATAATCATGAGCATATTTGTAATCCTCTTTATCATCATAGGTTGGGTTATTAATTAGATGAGAAGGAACTTGGAAAGTCTTACCAGTCTCGACATCAGCAATTGCTTTATCAATTGCTAGATGTACAGAATTAGATTTAGGTGAAATACACATTTCAATAACGATAGCACCTAAAGCATTCCTTGCTTCAGGAAAACCAACACTCTCAGCAACACTACATGCAGCTTCAACTTTAACACCCATCATCGGATTAGCTAAACCTATGTCTTCATAGACAATGGCTCTAATCCGTCTTACCAAAGATTTTAAATCTCCGGCAACAACCAATCTAGCTAAATAATGTAGAGCGGCATTAACATCACTACCCCTAACACTCTTATGAAAAGCACTTAATATATCATAATAGTCATCACCGGTTTTAAAAGCAGAAATCTGCGATTCAGGTAAATGTTTTTCCATAAAACTAAAATCAATAACATCTTTTTGCTCAGCAGCTAAAACCAATAATTCCAACATATTTATCGCAGTTCTAACCTCACCATTAGCCGCGAAAGCAATCTTCTTAAAAACTTCATCTTTAATAGAAAGTTCTTTTTCATAATCACTAAAATCTATTCTTTTTAAAAATAACTCAATTTCTTCAGTTTTAGGTCTTGTTACTTTAAAGATAGAAACCCGGCTCCTTACGGCAGGATTAACTGAGATATACGGATTTTCAGTAGTAAGCCCAATCATCACAATATTTCCCTTTTCCACATATGGCAACAGGTAATCTTGAATATCTCTATTCATCCGATGAATCTCATCGATAATTAAAATAACAGAATGATATAATTTAACTGTATCGACAATTTGTTTAAGTGTCGCTTTATTATCAGTCGAAGCATTAAAACGGAAATGATTCAATGGATACTTACTGGCAATAATATCGGCAATTGTTGTCTTACCAACACCAGTAGGTCCATAAAGGATTAACGAAACTAAATTATCGCTTTTAAGAAGTTGATCTAAAGTGTTTATAAGTTTCTGATTCCCAATCATTTCCTTAAAGGTTTTAGGCCTTACTTTATCAGCTAAAGGTTGATACATAGTCTATGCACCTCTTTTCATTATAAATTATATCATATTCTTGGAAAAATACGGAAAAAAGCATATAATATTAATAGATAACTACATTTAAGAAATGAGGACAATTATGTACATAGAAGAGATTAAAAAATTAAAAAAAGAAAAGAACGCAGTTATCTTAGCGCACTTTTATCAAAATGAAGAAATTCAAGATATTGCAGATTATGTTGGCGACTCTTTAGCTCTAAGTAAAGTAGCGGCTTCAACTGATGCTGATATCATTGTTTTTTGTGGTGTGTTCTTTATGGCAGAAACTGCCAAATTATTATCACCTACTAAAAAAGTATTATTGCCGAAAGCTAACGCTTTATGCCGGATGGCAGCCATGGCTGATTACGATGAACTATTAGCTTATAAAAATGCTCATCTAGACACAGTAATAGTGACTTATGTAAATACAAGAGCCAACATCAAAGCTTTATCTGATGTTATCGTAACTAGTTCAAACGCAGAAAAAATCGTCAAAAATTATAAAGATAAACATATTATGTATGTTCCAGACAAAAATCTTGGCTTATATTTAAAAGATAAACTTGGATACAACATCGATGTTTGGCCAGGATTTTGCTATATCCATGAACTACTGACAATAAAGGATGTAGAAAACAAAAGAACAGAATTTCCAAACGCTAAACTTTTAGTACACCCAGAAGCGCCACTTGAAGTACTTAAAAAAGCTGATTTTGTTGGTTCAACCAAACAAATCCTAGATTACGCTACTAAAGATTCTTTCGAAGAATTTATTATCGGAACTGATAAGGGAATAATTCATGCCTTAGAAAAAGCAAATCCGCATAAAAAATTCCACCTTTTATCACGAGGGTTAAACTGTATCAATATGAAAAGAATCACGCTGGAAGATCTCTATATTTCCTTAAGAGATGAAGTTCATGAAATTGAAGTTGATGAAGAAGTAAGAAAAAAAGCGATTATTGCTTTAGATAGGATGATGGAGTTAAGTTAAATGATAAAAAAAAGTGATGTGTTGATTGTTGGCACCGGTTTAGCCGGTTTATTTACAGCCTTGAATATTGACGAAAACTTAGATGTCGTGATAATCTCAAAAACCGACATCACTTTTTCCAACTCTAGCCTTGCCCAAGGCGGTATCGCCTGCGAGTATAATGATAACGTCAACCTCCATTCATCACATGTCATTGACACCTTAAAAGCAGGGTCATATCTCAATGATGAAGAAGCTGTTAAGTTTTTAGTGGAAAATGCGTATGAAGCAGTGAAAAAATTAATCTCTTTTGGGGTTGAATTTGACATTGATTCCGACAATAAATTTCTAGTCACTAAAGAAGGTGGTCACTCTCATAATCGCATCTTTCACAGTGGTGGCGATGCTACAGGTAAAAATGTTACCAGTGCTCTAATTTCATACTTAAATCAAAAACCAAACATCACCTTTCTAGGTAACACCATGGCATTGGATGTTATAATGGAGAACAACCAAGTTGGCGGTTTAATCGTCCTTGAAAACAATTCTTCATACTATCCAATATACTCTAAAAAAGTAGTCCTAGCAACTGGTGGAGTAGGCTCAGTCTATGGAGCCACAACTAATGACTTGAACGCGACTGGCGATGGTATAGGTATTGCTTACCGCGCTAATGCTAAGATTGATCATATGGAATTCATTCAATTCCACCCAACAGCCCTTTACTCAGAAAAACACCCTTCACGTCAGAGATTTTTAGTCTCAGAAGCAATGCGCGGCGAAGGGGCTTATTTAGTCAATATTGAAAATGAACGTTTTATGGAAAAATACCATGAACTTAAAGAACTTGCTCCTAGGGACATCGTATCGCAATCAATATACAGAGAAATGTATGATACATGGACTGACCATGTTTATCTAGATACAAGACACTTAAATCCGAAGAACCTAGAAAAAAGATTCCCTACAATCTTCAATCGTTGTAAAAGCGAAGGTTACATCCTAGGCTTAGACTTAATTCCTGTCGCTCCATGCGAACACTTCTTATGTGGTGGCATCACAACTGATTTAAAAGCAAGAACTACCATAAAGAATCTCTATGCTGTAGGTGAAACAGCTAACACCAATGTCCATGGAGCTAACCGTTTAGCATCAAACTCTTTATTGGAGTGCTTAGTATTTGCTCAAACATGTGCTAAAGACATCACCAACACTATCAAAGAAGATGATTGGATAAAAGATTTCAAATCGCAAACTTATCCAAACTATAATTATAACTACAAGCCTATTCGTAAGAAAATAGGAGATTATATGGATGAACATGTACATATTGTACGGAACACAGAAGGTTTGACCTTAGCTTATGAAGTGATAAAGGATATTGTCAAAAATCTTCAAAAATACCCTAATCTTACTAAGAACTACTATGAGACCCTAAATTTAGCTACAACTGCATATCTAATCACAAAACAAGCTCTTGAAAGAAAGGAAAGTATCGGATGCCACTTAAGAATAAAATAATGAAGTCAAATTACCATACTCATACTTATCTTTGCAACCATGCAGAAGGATCAGTTGAAGATTATGTAGTAAAAGCAATTGAGTTTAATCTAAAAAATATTGGAATATCAGATCATGCACCATTTATTTTCCTTCAAGACCGTTCTGTCAGAATGAGTATAGAAGAATATCCTATCTACTTGGAAGAATTAAAACAAGCAATTGATAAATACAAAGACAAAATAAATATCTATAAGGGACTTGAGATTGAATATTTTCCTCAACAAAAAAAACACTACGAAGAATTATTGACTCATTTAGACTATTTAACATTAGGTCAACATTACATTGAATCCAAAAACAAACTCAAAAGTATTTATCATATAAAAGAAATTGAAGATATACAAATTTATATCAAGACACTTATTGCAGCAATGAAGACTGGTTACTTCAAATTCATTTCGCACCCAGATATTTTTCTTTTCAACCAAAAAGAAATATCCGGAGAAATGTTATATCTAAGTAGACTCTTAATTCAAGCAGCTGGAAAATATGAAGTTGCTTTAGAGATAAATGCTAACGGAATTCGTAAAGGTAAATTTACTGTCAATAAAAAAACAAGGTATCGTTATCCTCGAAAAGAATTTTGGGAATTGGTAAAACAATCAAATGTAAAAACCATAATTTCGTCTGATGCTCACAAACCAAAATATTTATTTGATGAAGCAATTTTAGAAGCTTATAAATTTGCAAGGGACATTGGCATAGAAGTAGAAGAAGAGTTAGTCATGAACTAATTCTTTTTTTATTTGAAGCAATTTTTTAAATTCAAATCTACGAGTTCTTTATGAATTACTAGGGTATTTATACATGGTCGTGTAAAAAAAGGGAAAAAATGAGCCAAATTTTCGGTTGGATTTAGAGAAAAAAGAACAAGTAGCCATGAATGGAAATAAACATACTCATCAGTATTGTTTTGAATATAATTAAGATACGATAAAAGAAGGTTACCAAGCGGATTATCGTATCATTTATTTCAAATGACTATGTTTTGTGGAGAATTCCACTACTTTTAATTTACTTATTTAACTTCCTATAATGTATATTATGTTAACTAAATACAAACATCTAAATCTCGCAGTTAAGAAGTCCGGTGTGGAAACTGTTAATTATGCTTTACTTGTTATATCCACAAAAATAGACCTTAGAAAAACAGTGTTTCAAAACACCCTTGAAAATTGCTCAGACAAACATGGTAAAATTTGTTTTTAGCTATCTTACTTTTTGTTTTATTATGATATAATACATTTAGCAAGAGGTGAGAACCCATGAGAAAAATATATATGATTTTTACCGGAGGAACAATCTCGATGAAAATTGATGATGTTTCTCATACAGTCAAGCCAGCACTTTCAGCTAAGGAAATTATGCAATCTTTATTGCACTCTGAACTTTATCATGAGCTTGAGGTTATAGAATTTTCTGAAATTCCATCACCTTCTATGAGCCCTGAGATGATGTTGGAAATATCAAAATTGATTAAAAGATTAATTAAATTTGAAGATCCAATTGGCTTCGTCGTCGTTCACGGGACAGATACTTTGGAAGAAACTGCATTCTTTTTAGATACTGCAATTGATACAGAAATTCCAATTGTTGTTACTGGTTCTATGAAGTCAAGCTCGGAATTAGGCTTCGATGGAATCAATAATTTAGTCTCTTCAATATTAGTTGCTAAGTCAACTAAGTCACATGATCGTGGTGTGTTAGTTGTGATGAACGATCAAATTAATGCTGCTAGTGAAGTTACAAAATCAAATACTTTATCACTTGATACTTTCAAATCTTTAGATTATGGTCCATTAGGTGTTGTTGATAATAAGGAAGTTTTATTTCATCGATCCGTAACCTTACAACGAAATAAACTTGATATCGATGATATAGAATCTAATGTACATCTTATAAAAGCTTTCGCCGGTTCAGATTCTTTATTGATCAACTTCTTAATTGATCAAAAAGTTAAAGGAATTGTTATTGAAGCTTTAGGTCGTGGAAATTTACCACCAAAAATGATTTCCGGTATTGAAAGAGCAATTCAAACTAATATTCCAATCATAATTTGTTCAAGATGTCCTTCTGGTCGAACCCTTGATTCTTATGGTTATGTAGGTGGTGGTAAGTTCTTAACTGATCTGGGTTGTATCATGGCAACTTCCTTAAATGGTCAAAAAGCAAGAATTTTATTAATGTTGGCCCTAACAAAGTCGTCTGAACGAGATTTTTTAAAGGGATTATTCACGGTATAATAAAAAAAGCCCGTATAAACGAAAGTTTATTTGGGCTATTTCTTTAATTTAGGTCTAAATCTAGCAATATTCATTATATTTTATTTTTAACACTGTTTTTTAGTATTAATCTTAAATTAACTATTTTGCTCAAATTACTCCTCTTTTTTCTTCTCTTCAAGCAATTTGTTGAGATGATCAACCTTTTCTTTGTATCATTTGTTTAGTACATATAAAGCGACTCCACAGATAATTCCAACGACAATCATTAGTATATATATCAACCAAGCTGATGTAAAAAGATAAGCTCCAAAGTTATT
The DNA here is from genome assembly GCA_032251215.1 of Candidatus Izemoplasmatales bacterium. Lineage (GTDB taxonomy): Bacteria > Bacillota_I > Bacilli_A > Izemoplasmatales > Hujiaoplasmataceae > UBA2289. Next base: position 2,576 of record JAVVFA010000002.1, on the reverse strand, counting down.
TCTTGCAACATATAAACTTGGGATGATAATAATGTTAAATACTTAAATTTTTCCATGTAATTCCTCTTTATTTGCTGAGCATATTATATAAAAATTTTTTTTCAAGCAATAAATTCACGGTAAGATATATTTTTAAAACAGTAAGTAGTTATCTTAGCATCATTGCCAAAGCGTCTTTAATCAAATCATTAGTAGTTTTCGAGTTATCAAGTTTTTTGATAACTTTTTCAATTTCTTTAGTTTTGTAACCTAAAGCAATTAAAGCTTCCTCAACCTCAACCATATTTTGTGTATGTATGCTAACATTTTCAAAATCAATTCTACCTTTTAAATCTAAGATGATTTGCTGTGAAGCTTTAGGGCCAATCCCTGGAAACTTTTGTAAATACTTAGCATCACCATCTTCGATAGCTTTTGTAATTGAACCTACTGATCCACTAGCTAATATAGCTGTTGCACTCTTAGGACCAATGCCATTAACAGAGATTAACTTAGTAAACAAATCTCTTTGTTCACTGGACTTAAAACCATATAAAGCAATATTATCATCACTTACTTTTTGGTAGATGTAAACTGTAACTTTTGATTCAAGGGTAAAGTTGAATGGATTTGGTGTCAATAATTTGTAACCAACCCCATTATTATCCAATGTAACATAATTTGGTGTTATCTCGGTTATTGTTCCTTTGATATAACTGTACATCTAAATCACTCCTCATGAATTTTTTTCAAATATAAACCATCACATAATACACATATATTACATATATATATAATATATTATAACCATATAAATATCAAAATACCATCATATTTATTTTTGAAAATATTATTCAATAAACTCGTATTCATCTCCAGCAATCACTATCGTATCGCCTTCTTTAGCTCCAGCGTTCCTTAAACAATCATCAAGTCCGCCTTTTCTTAACCTTGTAAGAAAGATAATAACGGATTCATCAGTCATGAAATTAGACTTGTTAATCATTCTTTCTACCAGTTTACCGCTAACTTCATATCTATTTTTATCTTTTTTCTCGATAATGATTTCCGATTGATCATCAACAAAATTATATTCTACATACTCATCAATAACATCTTCTTTTTTATAAAAGAAAGGAGTTTCTTCTAACAATTGAGCTACGCGATAAACTAATTTATCTAGGTTGTCATTTGTCATTACTGAAATAGGAATTATCTCAGTATCATTATTAAAATGTTTCCTAAATTCAGCTAACCTCTCTTCTGCATGATCGGTATCCATCTTACTTGCGACAATAATCTGCGGTCTTTCAAGTAAACTAGGATTATATTCTTCTAATTCCTTATTGATAATCAGAAAATCATTATAAGGATCCCTCAATGATTCTTTAGACATATCAACCATGTGAATTAAAACTCTAGTTCTTTCAATATGTTTTAAAAACTCAATTCCTAATCCTTGCCCTTGAGAAGCACCTTCTATTAATCCCGGCATATCAGCCAACACAAACGGCTTAACATTATTACGGTTAACTACTCCTAGATTAGGAATAAGTGTTGTAAAAGGATAATCCGCAATCTTAGGACGAGAATTTGACAATATGGTTATTAAAGTAGATTTGCCTACTGAAGGAAAACCAATAATCCCCACATCAGCTAAAAGTTTTAACTCAATATGCAAATTCAACTCAATTCCCATTTCACCGTTTTCTTGTATTCGTGGTGCTTTATTCTTCGAAGTCGCAAAACCGCTATTTCCACGACCACCATTTCCACCTTTCGCAATAACTTCTCTTTGACTATGAACAACCAAATCGGCTAACACTTCATTGCTATCAGCATCATATACGGTAGTTCCTAAAGGCACTTTAACTATTACGTCTTCTGCATCTTTCCCACGCATATTTTTCGTTTTTCCATTTTCTCCAGTCTTAGCGAAAATATGTTTTTGAAACTTTAAATCCATTAAGGTAGACATGCCTTCATCTGCTTCAAATATCACTGATCCGCCTTTACCACCATCTCCACCGTTAGGTCCACCTAAAGGTACATGTTTTTCTCTCCTGAAGGAGACAATCCCATCGCCACCTTTACCTGATCTAACGACTACATTTACTTCATCTATAAACATTTTTATTTACTCTCCCTTATCTTTGAATAATACCAACTCATAAGCCAATCGATTAATTGATGCTAAATAGCCTCGGTAGATAAAACCTAAAGTTTTTAACATCTTTTGCATTTTCAGATTATCCGGATGAGTATCAATCTTTATTGCAGTATAACCTTCACTTATTGCCTTTTCAACAGAAAAACTAATTAAAGCTTTACCAATACCTTGTCCTTGGTAATTAGGATTAACCAATATCCTATGAACAACCAATGCTTTATCGCTTTCCCAAATAACTTCTTTATAAGCTTCATCATTTTCCGGTAAAATCGAAATCGAACCAACTATAATTTTATCTGTGAAATAAACATATAATCCTTGCTTAAAAAAATCATCATAAAAATTGTTATAAGCAGGATAGTTGCCTAACCATTGTTTTAATCCGCTATTTAACATATCTTCTCTAACAACAGTTGCCAGATTAGCG
>JAVVFA010000001.1:0-61218 GCA_032251215.1 Candidatus Izemoplasmatales bacterium | reverse complement strand
AAGCATAATCAATAAAAGCCTTATTAACGCCATTTCCATCCTTATTAATCATTGCTGCAGGAATCTTCTTTTCAACATTAGCACAAGCTCTTAAATCATGAAAATGATATTCTACTTCGTAAGGTTCTTCTTTCACTCGATGAATTACAACCATCACATTGCTCTTACCATTTAACACTGCTCTAACCGCTTCTACTCCAACTTGAATAGCTTCATTCACATCAGTTAAACTTTGTAAATGCGCCGCTGCTCTTTGCGTTGACCCAAACTCAACTGATCTGGAAGAAATACCTAAATCGTTAGATACAGTTGATGCAAGTTTAGATGCTACACCACCTAATTGAAAATGCCCAAAAGCATCTTTCATTCCTGAACTTGAAGAAATGAAAACACCGTCCGCATTCATAACGCCTTCACTGACAGCTACTAAACATTGTTTCTTTTTAGTATAAACTTCTTTCACATCACTCTTAAATTTCTCGATTGAAAAAGGTACTTCCGGTAAATATATCAAATCAGGGCCAAATCCACCAAGATTAGCTAGAGCACTTGATGCTGTTAACCATCCAGCATGACGTCCCATAATCTCAACAATCGTTACCTTACCGCTAGGATAAGCTAACATATCATAATGAACTTCCATTATCGTATTCGCAATAAACTTGGCAGCACTACCAAAACCTGGAGTATGGTCAGTAAAAGGTAAATCATTATCAATTGTCTTTGGTATACCAATAATTCTTACATCATAATCAATTGTATCCATATATTCAGCTATTTTAGCACAGGTATCCATTGAGTCATTGCCACCGTTATAAAGAAAATAACGAATATTATATTTCTTAAACATATAAAGCAACCTGACATATTTAGAATCATCTTCCTTATAATCAGGTAATTTATGTCTAACAGAACCAAAAGCCGATCCTGGAGTATATTTTAATAAATCAATATTTTCCCCATCTTGATCAGTAATCTTAATTAAATCATCATTTAAAGCTCCTTCAATCCCATGTTTCATAACATAAACATCTTTAATGAATTCACTTTGTCTTCTCGCTTCCGTTATCACTCCATAAGCACTCGAGTTAATAACTGCAGTTGGACCACCTGATTGCCCATACATTAAATTGCCAACCAACTTTTTCATAATCATCACTCCCATATTAAATACTATACCATAAACTCTTTTAATTTGAATATTTTTTTTGCGATAAAAACTAACTTTTTAAAAAAAATACCTCCGTAAATGAAGGTATTTTAAACATTTGAACTTTTTATTTAATTTTTATCTTTTTCTATATTATGAACAACAAGTTGAGGAAAAGGAATTTCAATCTTATTCTTATCAAAAAGAATTTTCATCTCACGATTTAAACTTCTTGAAACAGTATAACGATCGCCTTCATGGACCATACCAATAACTCTTAAAATAATTGAAGAATCAGCCAAAGTCTGTACACCTAAATAATAAGGACCTTCCACAATCTTCGGAATATTGTTTTTGATTTCATGAAGATTCTCATGAATTATCTTCTCGACTCTCTCTAAATTTTCTCCATAACTTATCGCTATTTCACAAATAGCTTTTGATAAAGAAGAAGTCGTATTAATCGCGCCTTTGATATCAGAATTATTAATAATTTTGATATCGCCGTTGATATCTTCAAACTTAGTAACTCTTAAAGAAATCTCTTTTACAGTCCCGCGGAAATCACCGATTTGAATGATATCTCCTAAAGAATACTGTTTTTCAAAGATAATGAATAAACCGCTAAAAATATCTTCAATTAAACTTTGAGCCCCAAAGCCGATTGCTAATCCAATAATTCCAGCACCTGCTAAAAGTGTTGGCGTTTGGACTCCCCAAGCGCTCAAGATTAGGAACAAAGCTATTATTACCGAAAGATACTTAATTGAACTATTAACCAAATTAGCAATGGTCGTACCTCTAAAACTCTTTATCTTCAACAAACTCACAAATATTAACAATAACTTATTGATCAACCACATAAAGAAAATTATCGTCAATGACTCAATAATTATTACATAGTTATTCTTAAAGAAGTTAAACAAATTAAAGAACTTTCCAACAGAATTGTTGATGATATTAGCGAACCCAGTCCCAGGAAAAATAATTGGTCCTAAAATACTCACCAACAATAATAAAAATACTAAACTAATAACAACAATAATATGTACTTTTTCTTTTGAAGACTTTTCCTTAAAATTCATAAACTTACCCCTCAACTTTCTATTCTTCTAATAATTTTAATTTCTTGATAATTAACACTGCTTTCAATACCGATATCGATATAAAATTCTTCAAAAATGACTTTATCAATAATAAAACTCGTTGTATAATTTTCTCCATCACTTACCAAAGCACTGGTTCCTGCCAGATAATAATACCAAAATTCACTTTCATAATAATATATCTCATAAAAAGCTTGATTAAGTTCACTCGAATTAGTTGTTATAAAAACTTCATAGTATGTGGTATATTCCACAACCTCTATCTCATAAATAAAACTAGGCAATGTATGAATAAAGGCTTCACCAATCAGAACATGTTCTTCTCTTAAAGTTTCAGGATTTGTGTACCAAGCCTTCATCGAAAATGTATAATCACTATCTGGTTTTAACCCTGATATAACAAATTCATTGCCATGTTGTTCCACATTCGCACTAGGAATATAATCAACTTTATTGACTAAATAATCATTCAAATAAACTTCCATTTGATAAAGGATTTCCACGTTACTAGAACCTTCCACGTAAACATTAAAATGCGCTTCTGAATCATTATAGCTGGAAAGATATACATAAGCGTCAACGCTAAAAGGTGGCGCAAATCTAACCTCATCTAAAATAACCCATTCACCATCTAACATCGCTTCCAAAATAATAACGAACTCCACATGTGAGGAATCATAAAACTGCATTTCGACGTTATTTTCAAGCATTGTTAGTACATAAGTGTCATAAAATATCTCTTGTTCAAAATCTTGATAAATTGTCGCGTATCTTATCTGGAAGTTGCTGTAGTTTTCGATGTTTCCATAACTAATGCCAATATCATAAATTGGTTCATAATAAAGTGAATTAGGTGAAATACTGATACTAGATATCGCAGCTACTAAATCATTACTTGTAGTAACGGTCTCTTTAGCTAATACTTCTTCACCAAAACCCTTATCAAAAACTACTTTTAAAGAATACTGGGTATTTTGATCAAGCTCACTAAAACTACCATAGTTTTGTCCGATAGAAATCCATTGTTCAATTCTTTCAAATTGACTTTCCAGAACTAATTTAAGTTGATTATCTTCAACAACTAAATCTTGATCAGTAACACTTACTTGATAGATGATTTCATGCGAAAAAGCCTTGACTTCATCAAAGCGAGCTTTGGGACTACTAGGTATAAAAACAGTGACTGCCACAACCGCAACAACAGTGACAGTTACTGCTTGAAACAAAGACTTGATTATTTCAAATTTTGTCCTTTGTTTCATCTTTCCTTGGAACTCTTTAATTCTTGACAAAAGATATCCTCACTTATTAATAATTTAATCTAAATTTCAATTTAAATCAATATACTTTCACAAAATAAACTTTAAAATAAAAAATTTTTTTATTTGTTAAGACAACCCAAAATAACCAAAGTGAAATTCCTTTTGTTTTTACCTAATTTGTGGTATTATTTCTCTATAGATATCACAACAAAAGAAAGGGATGCTTAATGAGAAATCCAAATCAAAATCAAACTCCATTTTTTACTAAACTTAAAGAATATGGAATGAGCCATGTGGCACCTTTTGATGTGCCTGGGCACAAGCTCGGAAGAATCGAAAATGACTTACAAAAATTCGTTGGTAAGAAAATGTATTTACTTGATGCCAATTCACCAGTGGGACTTGATCATTTAAATTACCCTACAGGAGTAATTAATGAAGCTCAAAAATTAATGGCTGAAGCCATGGGCGCTGACAAATCCTACTTTTTAACAAACGGCACTACCACAGGAATCCTCGCTATGGTTATGAGCGTTTGTAAAGCAAACGACAAAATCATCTTGCCAAGAAATGTTCATAAATCAGTAATCAACGGTCTTATCCTCTCAGGGGCGATGCCAGTCTTTGTCAAACCAAACATTGATGAATATGTCGGTATCGCTAATGATGTGAGTTTTGAAGCCGTTAAAAAAGCAATTGACGAAAATCCTGAAGCTAAAGCAATCTTCGTCATTAATCCAACATATTTCGGAGTAGTCTCCGATATCCAAAAAATAACCGATTACGCTCACGAGCATAACATGATTGTTATGGTGGATGAAGCCCATGGAGCACAGTTCTACTTTTCACAAAAGCTACCGCTTTCTGCTATGGAAGCTAGCGCTGACATCAGTGCTACCTCCATGCATAAAACCGCTGGTAGTTTAACGCAAAGTTCTATCATCCTCACTAAAGGTGAAAGAATTGATCATCAACGCTTAAGAGCGACGTTAAATATGCTACAATCAACATCCCCAAGTTCGCTTTTAATGGCGAGTTTAGACGTTGCGAGAAAAACAATGTATTTCCAAGGTAAAACCAAAATAAACAACATTTTAAAACTAGCAAAGATAGCTAGAGAAAAGATTAAAACTATTCCTGGCTTAACCGTTATCGATAAAGAATATCTGCTAGACCATGGCTGCTTTGACTATGATGAAACCAAATTGATGGTAAAAGTTAGCGAACTCGGAATCTCAGGTTTTGATATTTATCAAATGATGAAGAAGAATTATAACATTCAACTTGAACTAGCTGAATCGCATATCGTTTTATGCGTTTTAACTATTGGTACTAATAAACAAGACTTAGAAAGATTAGTCTTAGCTTTTAAAAAGTTAGCGGAAAAATATTATAAATTAAAAGACAAATTACCAAAAATTGAATTTAGATATCAATTCCCAGATACTTATGCTAGACCGCGTGACGCTTATCACGCACCAAAAAATTTAGTTAAATTAGAAGATGCAATCGATGAAATCTCCGCTGAATCAATTATGATCTATCCACCAGGGATTCCAATTATCATCCCTGGAGAAGTTATAACTGAAGACGTGGTTAAAGACATTAAGTTTTATAAACAAAAAAGCGGTTCTTTACAAAGCGATATTGACAATGATACCGATATCGATTATGTACAAATCGTTGATAAAGAAAATTGGGAAAAATACGAAGGTGATTTAATATGAAAAAAGTAGATTTATCATTTCAAAGCTGTAGAGCTGAATACGGAGAAAGTCCTGTGATTTTATTTTCAGCACCACTGGATAACACAACATCATATCGCCCAGGTACACGCTTTGCCGGTAATGCTGTCAGAGTAGAATCGATTGGGATTGAATGGTATTCACCATATAAAGATATGGACCTTAAAGATTATTCAACTGTTGATATCGGTGATTTAGAATTACCGATGGGTTTAGTTGAAGAATCTTTAGATATCATTTATGAAACTGCAAAAAAAATTGTTTCTGACAATAAAAAACCGATGATGATCGGTGGTGAACATCTTGTAACTTTTCCAGTGGTTAAAGCCTTGATGGAAAAATATGAAGACTTGCATATCATTCACTTGGATGCTCATACGGATTTAAGAGATGAATTTTTAGGCAGAAGATTATCGCACGCTACTGTTATCAGAAGATGTTATGACATATTAGGCGATAACCGCATTTTCCAATTTGGAATTAGAAGCGGCGATAAGCACGAATTTGAATTTGCTAAAAACGGTCATACCTATATGCAAAAATTTAATTTTAATACCTTAGAATCAACCATTAATAAAATTAAAGATAAACCAGTCTACATCACAATAGATTTAGACGTTTTAGATCCATCAATTTTTCCTGGCACTGGAACTCCTGAGCCAGGCGGGGTAACGTTCAACGAACTGTTAGACGCAATGAAAAAATTTGAAAAGTTAAATAATGTCGTCGGCGCTGATTTAGTTGAACTTTCTCCGATGTTAGATAATTCTAATGTTTCTACTGTTGTTGCAGCTAAAGCATTAAGAGAAATGATTCTGCTTCTGCACCGCTAAAATTATGGAATCGATAAGAGAACTCTATAAAGTTGGTCGAGGTCCATCCAGTTCTCACACAATGGGACCGGAAAAAATATGTCAAGAAATCCTTAAAAACTATGACGGTGATTTTTTCGAAGTCACACTTTATGGTTCCTTGAGTTTTACCGGACTTGGTCACTTAACTGATACGATTATTAGAGAAACTTTAAAAAATGCTGAAGTCTATTTTTCCAAAGAATTAAAACTAGAACATCCAAATACTATGGATATTACAATTTATAAAGATAAACAAATTATTGGTAAAGAGCGTTATTACAGTATCGGCGGTGGTTCAATCTTACGAAAAGGTGATGAAGAATTGCCAAAGAATCATGTCTATCCTCACAATAATTTTCAAGAAATAAAAGACTATTGTCTCGAAAATAATCTTAAACTACATGAGTATGTTTATCTTCACGAAGACAAAGAATTTAAAGACTTCTTAAGGAGTATCTGGAATGTTATGAAAAACACCATTAACACCGGTTTACATCAAGAAGGATATTTACCAGGAATCTTAGAAGTTAAAAGGAAAGCTAGATCACTTTTATACAATCAAAAAAATAAAGTCTCAATCGAGCTAAGACTTTTAAGTTCTTATGCTTACGCTACTAGTGAAGTCAATGCCAGCGGTGGTGTAATTGTAACTGCACCAACATGTGGTGCAAGTGGCGTCTTGCCAAGCATCTTATATTTTCTTAAGGACATTAGAAAGTATTCTGACAAAAGAATTATTGACGGTTTAGCTACTGCCGGCATCATCGGCAATATTGTTAAAAACAACGCCTCTATCAGTGGCGCTGAAGCCGGTTGTCAAGCCGAAGTTGGCACTGCTTGCGCTATGGCAGCGGCTGCTTACAGCGAACTTGAAAACGGTTCTTTAGAAGTCATCGAATACGCTGCTGAAATCGCCCTTGAACACCACTTAGGTCTAACCTGTGATCCAATCTTAGGATATGTACAAATACCTTGTATAGAACGTAACGCAGTTGCCTCAGTAAGAGCGATGAATGCCGGCGAACTAGCAACTTTATTAATCGATACGCGTTTAGTATCTTTTGATACAGTCGTTGAAGCAATGAAAGAAACCGGAAAAGATTTATTGGATTCATATCGCGAGACTAGTGTTGGTGGACTGGCTAAATTCTATAAGAAAAAGGTTAGCTAATTTTCTAGCTAACCTCTTTATTTATAGGAATATAACTATAGATTAAATACTGTATTAAAGTAAAAATCAAAATAAAGATTAAAGAAAACCAACTTAAACTTCCAAAAAAATTAATTAAAAGCTGATAAAAATTTAAAACATCCCAACTATTGTACCTTAAGAATCTTCCAATATAAATTCCTGTGCTCGCAAAGATAGGAACAAATATCAAGAATAGATATTTATACTTAGGAAATTGTTCTAATATAATTAAGTAAAAATATTTAAAGCTCCTAATTGCTATCATTATGCCGATAATAACAGCTACAACTAAATGGAAAAGCGCTAAATAAGCTTCTGTATTTTGTAAGTAAAGTAATCCTTGATACACACCTAAACTCTGCATATAGTTATTACTATCAAGATAGATTAGATCTGTAATTAAATAGAGACTGTTAGGATAAAAGAAAAACCATATGATACCTAGAACCATTACCCAAGCTCTTCTTGTTTTTATCACTTCAGCTAGATATATTACCCCTAAAGGAACAAAAGCTAATGTCATATTAAGTATTAGCATCAAATGAATTCCTTCTCCTACTTGAAGGTAGGTAAAAATCGACAACAAAATAAACATTACATAAACAATAATGTCAAAGATAAAGGATTTCTTCACTTTTAAAGAATTCATATTCATCACCCATTAAGGAAAACAAGTGATATTCTCACTTATTTTTATCTTTTCTAATTAATTATTTTTAATTCTTTTCCTACTTTTTCAAATACTTTTACAGCAAAATCTAAATCATCCATCGTATGCATCGCACTGATCATACATCTTAATCTGCCTTTTCCAACCGGAACCGTTGGAAAAACAATTCCTGAAACAAAAACACCATTTTTTAATAGTTCACGAGAAAATTCCATTGTCTTTGCTTCATTACCAATCATAACCGGTGTTATCGGTGTTTCACTATGACCAATATCAAAACCTAATCCTTTTAATTTATCTTTAAAGTACCTTGCGTTACTCCATAACTTATCAGTATACTCAGTACTTTCCATCAACATTTTAACAGATTCTATTGTCGCACCAATAGCAGCTGGCGGTAAAGTAGTTGAGAATAATAACGGTCTAGCTCGATGTAAAAGCCATTCTTTTACAATTTTTTTCGAAGCGACATACCCGCCGATTACACCAACTGCTTTTGATAAAGTACCGATAATAAAATCAACTTCACCATGCAATTTAAAGTGATCAACTGTTCCTCTTCCGCTCTCACCCAAGACACCGCTGCCATGAGCGTCATCAACATAAGTAAGACAATCATACTTCTTAGCTAACGCAACAATTTCTGGTAATTTAGCCAAATCCCCGTCCATAGAGAACACACCATCAGTAATGATTAAAACATTATTATAGCCTTCTCTTTTTTCCTTCAAGACCTTTTCCAAGTCTTCCATATCTGAATGTTTATAAACTGCCTTATCAGCTCTTGATAACCTGACTCCGTCAATAATCGAAGCATGATTCAATTCATCACTGACAATTAAATCATCCTTATTGACAATTGCTTGGATTGCCCCGATATTACAATTTAAACCAGATTGAAAACAAGTCACTGCCTCTTCTCTTTTAAACTCAGCTAATAAAACTTCTAAGTCTTCCAATAAATCCATATTACCAACAATGGTTCTAACACTACCAGTACCAGCGCCATATTTTTTAACAGCTTTTATCGCCGCTTTTTTAACCCGCTTATGTCCAGCTAAACCTAAATAGTTATTGCTGGATAAATTAACTACCTCATGATGATTCAAATCAATTACATTACTACAAGGACCATAATTTATCGGTAACTCCCGATAAACTCCATCCTTCTTCAACTGTTCAACTTGTTCATGTAAATACTTTAAACTGTCTTTCATAATAAAAACCTCACTTTCTAAGGAAATAGTATTATTTTACCGCAATTTTTATTATTCATTACTTCTGCGGCTTCGTTAATCTTACTCAACGGAAACTGATGGGTAATAATCTTATCTAAATGCAACATATTATTATCGATTAATTCTTTAACCTTATACCAAGTATCATAAATTCTTCTGCCCACAACTCCATAGATATGAATACCTTTAAAAACAATATCATCAGAAACGTTTAAACACACATTTTCACTTGGTAACCCAAGCATTGCCATACCGCCACCAGCTTTAATATACTTAAAAGCTGTTTCAATCGCAGTCTTGTTTCCTGAAAATTCACAGACAACATCCGCTCCAGCATCATTAGTGTATTCCATAACTCTTTCTAAAGTATTTTCTGTTAAAGGATTGATCACATAAGTCGCTCCCAATTCCTTAGCCAAATTTCTTCTATATTCATTAACTTCTATCGCTATCACAGTTTTCGCTTTACAAGCAAGGGCAACATCAACACCCATTAAACCAATCGGACCAGCGCCACAAATAACCACTGACTTATCTTTTACTTCAAAATGACAAACTGTATGAACCGCATTTCCTAAAGGCTCTTGAACTGATAAATGCAAAGGATTATTTTTCTTATCGCTCTTAAAACAATTCTGTGCCGGAATCTTAATATACTCAGCAAAACATCCATCAACATCCACACCAATAATTTTAGTATTTTTACAGATGTGTCCTTCACCTCTTAAACAAAACTCACACTCATTGCAAATAATATGAGTTTCGGCACTGACGATATCTCCTACTTTAACTCTATCAACATCATCAGCGATTTTAATAACTTCACCGGTAAATTCATGTCCGACAGTTAAAGGTAATTTAAGTCTATTTTTAGCCCAATTATCATAATTATAAATATGTGAATCCGTCCCACAAAAACTAACACTGTTAATTTTAATAAAAACCTCACCTAGTTTTAACTCAGTACTAATCTTCTTTCTTACTATCGAAAACCCTTTTTCAGGTTTATCCTTTACAACCGCTTGCATTTCGATTTCCTTTAAATTTGTAAAATCCGTCATTTACTATTCTCCTTTTTTACAAACGCTTATATCATTAATCATTATAACATAAAACATAACTCTTGGCGAAAATATTTTAAAGAATTTTCCAAAAAAAAGGCCTTAAAAAGACCTTTTAATCAATGCTTAAAATAACGCTTCTTCTTCAACTACTTTTTCTTCTTCAACTTCAGGTTTGTAATCAATAGAACCATAATATATTTCGTTAAAGAACAATGTTCTCGCTGTTTGATGACGAGGGATGACCCACAACAGCAAAATACCTAAAGTCAATATTGATAACAAATACCAACCGATATAAGATAAATCCAACAAGAATAAATCGCTCTTATTACCATTCATCATATTTTTTGATTTAGTAATAGCATCTACACCACCAAGAGTTCTATCCTTAACAGCTAAATACATTGACATATTGTAAGCATAAGATTTTATAATCCCAGGAATCACTAACAATAATGACCATAAGAAAATAAATAAACCTTCCATAAATACCAATACGATATTTCTACCATACTCTTCAACAAATCCTGATTTTAACTTTTCAAAAATTTCGAATTCTCCACCATCAGCTACATCGATATAAAGACTTGTTGTACTATAAGTTATCCCAGCACTAACTAAAAAACTAATAGCGCTAAAAATGAACAATACAACTAAAGCTGGAATACCTTGATCAACGATTACACCATTTTGAATCTCCGGTCTAAAGGTGTCAGTCAACGACGTAATAATTCCGGTAATAACAGCGACTATGATGGTATAAAGAATAACTTCTCCATATCTACCTACTAGTCTACTTCTTGCTTCATCTCTGTAAAAACTTCTTTCTTGTTTCATTCTTTTCTCCTTTTAAAAAGTAAATTTTTATTTATCTTCAAGTTTGAATGTCAGCAATAACTTTGCTCCTGGAAATTTGTAATCTTCAGTATCCAAATACTCTTTAACATCAAAACCTAAATGAACATTAAGTCCTTCATCTTCAACATACTTATAAACTCTTTCAACTTCGTTCATTAAATCATCATGTTTAATCGAGAAACTAATATATCTGCCCTTAGGGAGTTTCTTAGTTACTAAATCATCATCTTCACAATCAAATAACTCATTAATTTCCACCAAAGCAAAATAATCTAAAGTCTTAGACTCCATGAAATCAAAACGATACATCTCTAAACCGATAAATCTGTTAGGAACAACTTTGTTAGGAATATCATGCAAATAAACCTCACGAAAATCGTCCCAAAGTCCAGGGATCTTATCATAGTCATTTGTGTTAACTTTTAAACCACCAATCAATTCAATCCCCGCAAAATATCTTGTATTGTAATCCTTAACAACATATTCCATCTGAGAATCACCCCTATCAGTAAACATTCTATTATATAAACCCCTAAAAATCAAGATTTCCATAAAAAAAAGTGATTTATTTTTAAACTCACTTATCTACAATTTATTCATTCTTATTTTTTTTACTTGTTTTTATATAATAAACAATATAAACAATAATTCCAATATTCAATCCCAATAGTAACAATATAATCGGATCACTTAAAAAATTTATCAAATACCCTGCCTTAGGTATCTTAAAAGCGACTTTGCCAATTATAAAGTCTTTAGTGATTTTAACAGGATTATCAAACTTATCTTTCCACTCATCGAACTCTAATGTTCCTTCAGCGTGAGTTTTAAATATAAGTTCTCCATCAACTTCTTCTTTAGCACCCAAATAAAGAGCTACAAAAGAACTGGCGCCTAAATCACTTAAATAAACTTCAAAAGTGATAATATCCCCAACATTTAATTTATCCTGATCTATCTTTCTAACCATAACAGCGTCATTAACATTTATTGTTGGTTCCATACTTGGAGAAATAATCACGAAAGTTTTAAATCCATAAACTTCAACAGTCTTTTCCGGAGCTATAACGTTAAATACCAAATAACTGGCAAAAAAACTATTAGAATATAAAAAAGGATATTTCTAATCAAATTAAAGCTGAATTTCTTCATCATTTGCGTAATTTTCCTTAAATTTTTTTATGAAATCTCTTTTATTCTTTACAAAGCCATTATATCCAACAAAAATCGCTCCAGCAAAACAAAATGTCATTATCGCTAAACAAATTGGCATTGATGCACAGTAATAAAAAATCCCTATGATGTTAGCCTCTCTTATAAAAGCTCCTTCAACATTCTCAAAATCAATATGTTTTGCAATAACTCCATCGAAACTGGTTATAACTTGATTGTTAAGAGAATCGATTGCCAAAACTTCTTCAATCCAAATTATCCATTCACTATCTTTAACAGCTACCAATTGGTTAACTGTTATTCCATCAAGAGCAACTTCATTAAGACAAACCACTCTTCTCTTAACCCTGCTATCTACTACTTCACTATCATAAGGAACTGCAAACTCTTGATGACCGTTAAAAACTCTTACACTAACATTAGGAAAAAGAAAAGGCAACGAAAAAAACAACAATACAATAATCGTGAAAAAAGTTATATTTACAAAAAACCATAATACTTTTATTTTGTTATTGTGTAATAACTAACTCACTAACTGAGACGGAAAAAGTTCTTTTAGTTGCTAATGGAAAATCACCTAATCTACCAAATGTATTTAAATCAGAAGTAGAATGTAATCCACGATATCCATAAAATGATACAGTCTCATTCGTTACATTAGAAAGTAGACTAGTTAAAGTCATTTCCGCTTCATAGTTCAACCTAATACTATTAACATTATTTGTTAAAGTATTTAACAAATCATAAGCATTGAAATAACTGTAGTTAGATAAGGCACTGGATTAACAGGAGCTGGAGGTAAAATTGGATATATTGGAACATTAGGTACGTATAATGTTCTATCAATAACCTGAATAAAACTAAATTTTTCTTTCTTTAAATTTTTTTGTTTTAATCTCTTGTCTTCGGTTAAATCCTAAAGTCAAGTTCTATTCTAATCTCTTGATTTCTAATCGCCTCGTAAGCCCCCTGTGGATCTTCAACATTGACACTAGATAAATCTAAACTATTTTCATTTGCTTCATCTAAGTCAATTAGTTCTTGTAAATACACTCTAATAACAATCGTGACCATATCATTATAGATATCAAAAACTTTTAAATGTTGCTCATCACCGATGGTAACTTCAACTAAGTGCGCGTAAGTTGTTTGTCCACCAATAGTGACTTCATTTTTTCAACAACTAAATTCATTGTCCTAATTAATTCCTTATCAAGTAAATCTTCATAATAAAAACTCAGCCTCTGTTACTTTGCCTAAGATAAAGTCATACCCTGTAGACACTAGCCAACCATGAAATTCTTCATTCAAGTCGAGAATCTGTAAGTTAGCTTGTTGATTCGTCACTTCTACCGCAACATTTTCCGTATAGACTACTGTTGACCAGTAAGCTACTACGCTGGTTGTTGTAAAAGCTAAAAAAATGGTAACCTACTTGATATTAATAATAAATACTTTAAATATTCTTATTAACGGCAACTGGCAACCATCTGTTTTGAAGGCCCTATAGCTTTGAAGCACTTACTTTCGCATAGTTTTGCTTATTAAATATTAATTATATAATTGTAAATACCATTTGTAAAATAAAATTTTTCAAAAAACTAATTTTTTTAAATAAAAGATATGGAACTTTCTTCCCTTAAAATCCTGATATTTAGCGATTAAACCACTCTATTTTATAGAGAACTCAAAAATAATTTTTTCTTGATAAGTTTGGTTTTTCTTTAAAAGTGGATTTGAGCAATCTTTATCCTTAAAACCATAAGGACTTTTTTGGCATTCAAAACAAAGAGCATAATGCCATTTATGCTTACCTAAATGTTTAAGTTCTAAATCATTAATATTATTATGAGTATAAAAAACCAAATGATCATAACTTGATCTAACTTTCATCATTCTATTACTTAACGGTTCATAAACCACAGCCATAGCATGTCTTAAATCGTTATTAGGAAAATAATAAATATCGTCTACTCCGCCTTTAGGAGTTTTTTCTAATTCTTTAATCACTAAATTTAAATCTTGTTTATCTTTAAAATTGTAAATACCATTTTCTTTAATCACTTTTCCTGTTATTACCAATTCATCATTTAATTCATGACGCAAATCACTGTTTAACAACACTTGATGATCTCTGATATTACTACTCAAATTACCTGATAAATTAAAATAAGCGTGATTAGTTAAATTAAAAACAAAATCTTGATCTGTATCTACTTCAAACATTACTTCTATTTTATTATCAAATACTCGATAAATGACTTTAACCTGATAATTAACTAACTCTTCTTCTTCATAGAGAAAAACAACTTCTGTATAATCAATCTCTTCATTAACCTCATAATCAAACCACTTATATGACAAAGCTAAAGAACCGCTATGCAAAGTATGTAAATTGTCACTATTCTTATCCAACTCATAAACTTTATCATCAGTCTTAATAATAGCATCTTTAACCCTACCAGCAATTGGTCCAATAGTAGCGTTTAAATAGATGTTGTTATTAAGATAATCATCGATATTTTCA
The DNA here is from genome assembly GCA_032251215.1 of Candidatus Izemoplasmatales bacterium. Lineage (GTDB taxonomy): Bacteria > Bacillota_I > Bacilli_A > Izemoplasmatales > Hujiaoplasmataceae > UBA2289. The sequence goes on along the minus strand of JAVVFA010000001.1, from coordinate 46,379 downwards.
TATTTCAAAACGATATCTTGCATATTCCCCAGATAATCTTTTGTTTTTATTCCATAGATTGTGGCACCGTAATTCATCAATTCAACTTCTAATTCTTTCTTCTTGATTGCTATAATTCGAAAGTCATTTATCTCTTTAACCTTAACCATTTAAACTCCTCCAATCCTCTACCCTTTATTTTACCAAATCTGAAACATTATACAAGCAAATTAAAGAAAAAAGAGAAGACTATTAATCTTCTCTTTCACTTTATGAACTGGAGCAAGCGAGGGGAATCGAACCCCCATATTCTGCATGGCAAGCAGATGTTTTACCATTAAACTACACCTGCAGTTCGTATATATATTGTAAATGATTTAGACAAAAATTTCAAGAATTATTTTTATAAATTTTTGTTCTATTCAATTACCTATATATCACACTATTATTTTGCTAGTTTTCGCCAAGGGCTGACAAAACCGCCACGTAAATAACTAACTTCATGAGCTACAACTAAAGCATCATCATCATTATCACAAATCAATTTTAAAATCGTATTTTTATTCTTCCGATTCGCAAAAATCATCAATACTTCACGCTCCTTATATTTACCATGAGCATCAATACTTGTGACCCCGTGGCCATTATCTCTTAAAGCATTAATTACAGTATTAGCTTCATCTTTCATAATTACAGCTTGAATCAATATTTTACCAACTGCAAGGCAGTTTTCCAAGATAGAACCAAGATAAACCCCAAGCGCAAAACCAATACTATAATAGATTCCCTTCATCGGAGCTTCAGAAATCCCAGTAATAACTCTTGAAGCAATGAACACCCACAATAAAATCTCAACCAAGGCAAGAAAAGTCCCAGGTTTTCTTAGCCCTTTACCAATAAAGATAATTCTCAAAGTTGAAATTGATACTTCAAATACTTTAGCCACTAATATTAACAACACTTCCCATAATGGAACTGAAGTTAAGAAATCCCAAATTGCACTCCACATTTCAATCCACCTCTTTTTATCAAACAAAAGATATTATACTACAATTAAAATTATCTACAAGTAAAATAATTTTATATTTTTACCAAAGTTAGTCAGAGTTTTAAAAATCTCTATTTTCTGACTTCTTTTGTGGTGTCATACCAATAATTAATAATCTCTAATCTTTCTCTTTGTTCCTCACAAATAGCCACAAATGCACTTTCGTACTCTTCGCTTACTTCTTCTTTATAATAGACGATATCATAGCCATCATTACTATATAACTTATCATTAAAGAAGCCTGTCAATTTATGAGAATAAAATACCCCTTCTTGTTCAGAAAAAACTGATTCACCTAACATGATTTTTTGATTATAAACAAGTCCCAATAAATCAAATAATGTCGGAACGATATTATAAGGAGAAACAAACTTACTTATCTCATTTGATTCATGAGTTTCTAAATACTTTTCCGTAAGAATTGGATTATAAATTCCTAAGAAAGCTTGATAAAGATCCATATTGTAATACTCAGAAGCAACCGCATCATGAAGGGCTAAATGTAAATCATGATAATATACGTTATGATCACCAAACAAAACTACTATTGTATTATCTAAAACCTTAGCATCTTCTAATTCTTGTAAAATTCTTCCTAAAGCAACATCAAAATCCATAACCGCTGCTTGATAATGTCTAATTCTTAATCTATCAGCTTCGGCGCCCTCTTCTAAAGGATTAATCCAATCGCCATTTGCGCTCGCTTGATCGATTGACCCAAAATACCCTAAATCATCAAACAACAATTTATTCATCGGTCCATAATTATATGGTCCGTGCATTGATAGACTAGACCAATAATAATAAAACGGTCCATCATTAAAACTCATCTCATTTAATACTTTTTCTACTGTTACGCTATCTAAAGTATAATCACCATTCCAAGTCCATCTTTCAACATCTGGAAATAAATCATCATGAAAATAAGACTCAGTAAATCCTAAAGGTCCCATTAATTTTTCCCTAGAGTAAAAATCCCCATGATTATCATGAAAATATGCGGTATCGTATTGGTAACCTTTACTTAATATACTAGGTAAAGAATGCGAAAAATCATAAACATATGAGTTATGCAATAATTGGATACTTGGGTAATTGCCGGTAATTCCAATCATTTCCGAAATATTTGTTTTGTTTTCACTGTAATTATTAGGAAAATAAAGACCTTCTTTCGTCATCCGATAAAGATTTGGTGTTAAAACTTCATTGACCGCAAATGGTTGTAAGGACTCAACCATAATTGTTAAGATATTGGCGTCTTCCATTAAACCAAAATACTCAGTTGGAGTGGATGCTTCAACCGGAATTAAATCATTGCTGATATTTGAATTATTATTTAAACTAAGTCCCATAACAATGATATTAGCTTCTTTTAGGTAATAACCCAATATACCATACTCTTCTAAAGAAGCCCTTTTGAAAGTTGTGATATTATTGGTATTATTAAAACGACTAAATACTTTTATTCCGCTGGAAAAAACCGTAAAAATAACTAAAAAGACAGATAAAAGGATGATTGCTGTCAATTTATAATAACTAGGAATATGCTCATAGTACCGATACATCTTTAACCACAAAAATCGAATAACCATAAAATATAAAAAAGTAATCACAACAGCTATTAAAATTGAAGGGATCGATAAAAATTCAAAGTTAAAAACATTGGTTGCTTCACCAATTAATGTTAGTTGTTGTAAGGTAAAAAGATCGAAATACACGGAATACATCGTCGCATTAATCAAAAAAAGCGTCATTACAAACCCTAATATTACCGTCAAATAAATAATTGACGCCTTATTTGAGCGAAATAATAAAGCTAAAAATCCTACTCCCAATGCAAAAAGAAAATCAATCATAAAAGACTGAGGGAAATTATCAAAATCAACCCACTTGAAAGTGATGTATTCAATTAAGAGATAAAAAACGAGAAAGGTCAACATCAAAGCGCCTTTTTCTTTAATGTAAAGTTTCATGAAAATCACCATATCTATTATATCATTTATGATATTTTTTTAAACTCTTAAATTAAAGATTATTTTTACAAAAAAAATAGGCAGTTCAAATGAACTGCCTATCAAAACTTACTATTGTTAAAAAATATTATTACATTACACCGCCAAGAATAGCGTTAAGGATTAAGATAACTACGAAACCAGCTGCCCAAGCTACTGTAGTAGTTCCTGACCAGAACTTTAATTGTTCTTTAGAATCAGTAATACCGATAGAACGGTTAACAACGTGGAAGTATGAGTCATTGAAGTATCCGAAGAATACACCACCGACCATAGCCATTAAAGCACCGAATACAGGTGATCCACCAGCTGCTAAAACGATTGGAGCAGTAATTGAAGCTGCTGTAACTAAAGCAACAGTACCAGAACCTTGAATAAATCTAACGATTGTAGCTACGATAAATGGTAATAATATTACAGGAAGACCCCATTCAACGATAGCGTTAGCGATTGTATTTCCAAGACCAGTATCTTTAATAACTTGACCTAAAGCACCACCAGCACCAGTAACTAATAAAATGATACCAGCTTGTCTGATTCCAGCTTCCATATGAGGCATAATTTCATTTTTAGGCATTCTTAATCCTAAACCGTAGATTGCAATTAAAACACCGATTGCAACTGCAGGAATTGGATGTCCAACAAACCCAAAGAAACTTGCCCAGAAACCAGTTAATGTTGTTGAAGCTTTAAGAATTTGAGTTACTACGATTAAAAGAATTGGTACAAAGATTGGAGCGAAAGATAACCATCCACTAGGAAGTTCTTTATCTCTTTCAGAACTTAGATCGAAATCTACTAAGTTTTGTCCAGCTACTTCTAATCTTTGGATTTCACCATTTTCATCTGGAACTAAGATTAGGCTTTTTCCAACCCATTTGATGTAGAATAAACCAGCAATAGTCATAGGGATTGAAACAACAAGGCCCATAAGAATCATTGTGCCAAGATTAACACCGAATTGATCAGCCACAGCAATTGGACCTGGTGTAGGTGGAACCATTGTATGAGTAATTACTAGACCCATAGCTAAAGCACCAGCTAATACAACTAAATTCTTTCTTGTTTTTTGTGAGATTGATTTAGCAATTGGAAAAAGAATTACGAAAGCAGAGTCACAAAAAATAGGAATTGAAACGATGAAACCAGTTAATGTTAAAGCTAGTTCTTCTCTACCTTTACCAAATAACTTGATAAAGATTCTTGCCATTTTTTCTGCAGCACCCGAGACTTCGAAAATTTGTCCCATAACTACACCGAAACCAATGATGATTCCGATAGTACCTAATGTACCGCCAAATCCTTTTGCGATGATTCCTGGGATTTCTCCACCAGGTACGCCACCGATAAGACCTACTAACAATGCGGCAAGAATGATTGAAACGAATGCTGGGACTTTAGTCATTGTTACTAACAATACCAATACCACAACACCCACAGCTAGTCCGATCATCATTTGTGTTGGATTGATCAAACTTGGATCAAAAGCTGCAAATAACGCATTAAACATTTTTAAATCTCCTTTTCTTTTTTTTATATTTAATTAATAAATATCTTTTTTTAGTATAAAATATTTCTCACGAAAAAACAAGTGTTTTTTGTGCTTTTATGTTTATTTAGTGTTTTTGTAAGCGTTTTCTTTCTTTAATTTAGTAAATATACAAATTTAAAGTTCTTTTTTGTTCTTTTTTCGTTATTTCATAGACATATAAGTGTAAATCTGTGAATCATTCAAAGCATGATAAAGTTGCTTCTTCGTTCTTAACATTTTCGTATATAAGAATCTGTTTTTAGGATTCGCATGATAAGTAATCTTATTAGCTTTGCCTCTTAGACAAACAAAACCTTCTTGGAAAGTCTTAAATTCTCCTTTAGAAACTAAAGCGGAAATAAGAGCGCCTAAAGCTGTTGCTTCGGAAGAATCATATACCGAAACTGCTTTATTAAAAACATCAGCTTGAACTTGATTGAAGGTTGGAAACTTTGTCAGTCCACCCGCCGCATGAATAATATCGACATAACCGATCAAATTAGCAATCAATTCAATATTTTCTGCCATCTCAAGCGCTATGCCTTCTAGTACGCTTCTTGCAAAATCACCGCGTTGATGTTCTAATGTCGCGTTGAAGAACACACCCTTGGATAACGGATTCCAATAAGGAGCGGCGCTACCTTTGAAATGCGGTACCAGTAAAAGCCCCTTAGCGCCTGGTTGCGACGCAATCACTTCGGCGTTAATATTATCGAACGTATCGTCTTTATAGAACTGATCGCGGTACCATGCGTAGATATTCCCGCTCGTCAATAGACCCGCTTCTACGACCCATTTACCCGGGACTGCACTTGCGCTTAACAATACGCGCATATTCTCATCAAACACAGGCTTGTCCGCGTGCGCGATGATGAAAGAACCAGTACCGATATTAGCTTCCAGCGTTCCTTCAGTTAAAACATTGAGTCCGACTGCGGCGCATTGTTGGTCACCACCCGCTAAAATTACATCAATATTTCTAGCTAAACCAGTCTTTTCAACTGTATGATCATTCAATGTACCGATTGCAGTTCCTGGTTTAACTATCTCAACTAACTTTTCTTTATCTAAATCAAAAGCGCTAATCAATTCATCATCCCAAGTAAACTTATGAATATCCATCAAAAGTGTTCTCGCTGCTTGAGTAACATCTGTCACAAATCTTCCTGTTAAAAGATAAGCCACATAATCTTGAACACCGATAAACTTATATGTTTCATCATATAAATCAGGCATATTATTCTTAACCCACTTCATCTTCGGTGCTGAGAAATATGAGTCTAATCTTAACCCTGTTTTTTGATAGATATCTTGCATAGACATTTTTTCTTTAACACTTCTTGTTTCTTCATAACTTCTTCGGTCTTGCCAAGTGATGGCATTATATAACACCTTGCCCTGACGATTGACCGGAATGATTGAAGCTCTTTGTGAAGTTAAAGAAATTGATTCGATTGTTATTTTATGTTTTTTTGCATAATCATTGATATCTTTTAAAGTATCGTACAAACTATCTTTCCATGTTCTTGGATCTTGTTCTACTTCAATGTTATTAAAGAATGGCGAATATGGTAACTGCGAAGTAAACAATGATTCACCCTTCTTGTTATAAAGAATGGTTCTCATACTTTGCGTACCAACATCAACGATTGCAATTGCTTTATCTTTATTCATAAACCTTAAACATCTCCATGTGTTCAATGATGGTTTCTTTAGCGACTTTAACTGCTTTTGTGCTTAATTGTGAAAAATGCACTTCTTCATTTTTCGCAATAGTTTTTGCGAATAACTGCACTACTTGACGAGAAATTTCCGTATTGACATTAATCTTCGCTATCCCGTTTTTAATGCATTCATGAACAGTATCTTTCGGTGTTCCGCTACCACCGTGCAATACTAAAGGAATATTTACTAAAGCTTTGATTTCTTTTAAACGATTAACACTGATGTTAGGTTCTCCCTTATACATTCCATGAACTGTGCCAATAGAAACCGCCAAACAGTCAACTTTTGTCGCTTCAACAAATTCTTTAGCTTGTAAAGGATCAGTATAATTAGTTACACCTTCATCCTCATTAGAATGACTTCCTAAAGCAATAGAACCAAGTTCCGCTTCAACGGTCACATTATTCTTATGTGCGTATTCAACAACTTGCTTTGTGTTAACTAAATTCTCTTCAAAGCTTAGGTGAGAACCATCATACATCACTGAAGTAAATCCAGAATCTATTGCTTTTTTAATCGTATCGATATCTTTAGTATGATCAAGATGTAACACTACCGGCAAATCCATATCAAGTGTCATCGTTCTTACAAGATTAGCTACTTCTTTTAATTCCATATTAGCTAAATATTTTTCTCCGAAAGCTATAATAGCTGGAGTTTTATTTTCTTTTATCGCTTTAACAACTGCTTTTATTGTTTCGTAATTATAAACATTAAAAGCTCCAACTGCGTATTTATTATCTAAAGCTTGGTATAAAACATCATTCAAATTCGCAATCATTTTTTAACACCTGCAAGCCATTCTTTAAAGTCTTCATTTTCTAATACTTCAGGGTTTAAAATAAATTGCGCTTTTTTTCCTGATAAGAATTTTTCAATATCTTCAAATAATAAATAAGGTGATCCAGTTAAAACCTCTGTTGTAGTTCCGGCAATATGAGTTGTTAAAGTCACATTATCTAAATCGATAAATTTAGAATTTGGGTCTATTGGTTCTTCATCAAAAACATCCAAACCAGCTCCAGCTATTTTTTTACTATTCAAGACTTCATATAAATAATCCATATCAATTAATCCTGAACGACCGGTATTAATAATATATGATGTTGGTTTCATCATATCTAAATATTCTTTAGAAACCCAACCTTTAGTTGCTTCAACTAAACGTAAATGGATAGTTAAAAAATCTGATTCTTTAAACAATGTCTCTTTATCAACCGGTGTACAATTAGCTTTTTTTATATCTTCTTCAGGAGTAAAAGCATCATAAACCAAAACTTCCAAATCCCAACCTTGAAGTTTTTGTGCAACTAATCTACCAATATAACCGAATCCAGTAATCCCGATCTTTTTACCTTTTAACTGTGGCACAAAATCAACATTAGAAAATTCTTTTTGCCAACCCTTATTCTTAATTGAATAATGAGCTTTAGCGATGTTTCTTGACTCAGCTAGTATTAAACCAACCGCAAAATCAGATACTGCTTCCGCATTTCTTCCCATAACGTTAAAAGCTAAAATCCCTCTATTTGTTGCTTCTTTTAAATTAATGTTTTCTTTGCCCGCTCTTGCTAATCCGACAATTTTTAAATTTGGCATTGCATCCATTAACTTAGATGATACTGGGACAAATAATCCCGCTAATAATTCTGCATCAGATCCTTCATTTAAAACAACATCAGGAACTACTTCAATCTCAGGCCCTTGTTGTTCCACTTTAAGTCTTCTGTCTTGTAAAGCAGACCAATCCTTTTCAAAATCCTCCATGGCCATTTCATTAAAAAACTTCTTGATGTGTTTTTCATATGCTGGTTTGAACATTTCGCTCGTGATCATTGGGTCTCCAGAAATAATTGCTTTCATTATAAATCCTCCTATATTTTTATTTTCATTTGTTTGTTTATGTTCTTTTGTAAATTTACGTTAGTATTATAAAATAAAAAAGCATTGTTGTCAACGCTTTTATGTTCGTATTTGTTCTTTTTTTATTTTTTTTTGAAATATGGCGCATATTTAGCTGCAAGAATAATTGCTTCTGACATCGAAATCTTATTAGCGATGTTTTTTCCTGCAATATCCATTGCTGTTCCATGGTCAACTGAAGTTCTTAAAAACGGCATTCCATTAGTAATTGAAATTGTGCGATGGAAATCATAAGTCTTAGTAGCAATATGTCCTTGATCATGATAAAGCGATAAAATAGCAGCCCATTTTCCGCTTAAACCAATCGCAAAGATTGAATCTGCTGGGACCGGACCAATAACATCATATCCTTGTTTTTGCATTTCTTCTATTGCCGGAACAATCTCTTCGACTTCTTCCCAACCAAATAAACCATGTTCGCCTGAATGAGGATTTAATCCAGCTACAGCAATTCTCCCTTTAACTCCTAAATGGTCTAGAGCTTCGTGAGAGCGTTTAATATAGTCCATTACTCTTTCTTTTTTAACCATATCAATTGCTTTTCTTAAACTCACATGCCTTGATAAGAAAAAGACTTTTAATTTTTCAATTTCAAACATTGTCAATGGATCATTGGTGTTTGACAGTGAGGCATATATTTCTGTATGGCCAATAAATGGTACATTAGCTGCTTTTAAACTTTCTTTATTAATCGGTGTTGTCGCAATAGCATTAATAAAATCTTTATCGCTTAATTCGACACTCATCTTAATATACTCAAAAGCCGCATGACCGCACATAGCATCAACTTTACCTAAAACTAATTTGTCCATCTCAATATTATTCACTGGATAGACATAGACAACACCTTTTTTAAACTCAATATTTCTTGGATCATTAACTTCTTCAAGCAAACATTCAAGTTTATAAAGATCAATTATTTGTTGTAAAACATTCACGTCACCAATCAATAATGGATTAGCGACATTTAATACTCTTTCGTCAAGCGCTGATTTAATTGCTATTTCTGGTCCAATACCAGCTGGATCGCCAATAGGGACTCCGATAATAGGTTTATTCATTTACATTTCTCCTTCAAAATATTCACTTATTAATAAGTAAGCATCTTCATTGCCAATCATTCCGCCTTTGGTAATGATTGGTAACCCGGCAAAGTTGCCTTCAACTATTTTGCCATAAACACAAAGAGGCATAACTTCATCAATTAACTCGATTCCTTTAGCAACATTATCTAACAAGAAACTAAGCGTTGTGTCACCACCACTGGAAAATACTCCTTTAACTTTATGATTATTTAGGATATATTTAGCAATCTTAGCTAAACTTAAATTAATTATCTTAGATACTTCGTCAACTTCTATATTCTTTTTTCTAGCAATCTCAAACAAATCCAAAACTACTCTTTTATCAATATCAAAAGTAGAGATAGCGATATGATTATGGGTTGAATTAACTATTTTATTTAAAACATCTTTACTGATATAGTCAAGTTTTTTTTCTTCGAGTAAATCTAGCGGATTAAGAGCGATTACTTTAATAGTATTTTTTCCTCTAACATATTTCAATTGATTAAAAGTTGTATCAGTAACACTACCTACTAAATACAAAAATTTTTCTTCACTTACGCCAGTCTTGATTTTTTCTCTTGTATAGTAAAAAGTAAAAACACCTGGATCAACAGTAATAACATCACACCCAATACTCACCAAAACTCTTGAGATAAGAGCAATGTCTTCATTGGTTTCTGCATCAAAAATTATTCCATCATTTTTTTCATATGCCTTAGCAATTTTTTTAGATAAAACAAATTTATCAACATATGAATCCTTGTAGATATTGACAAGTGAACCTTTAAACTGTTTTTTGAATAATGTATAAGCATCAGATGTATCAATTGGCATCTTCGGATCTTTAGCTACATCTGTCTTTTCAAGACTTACGCCATTAACATAAATTTGCCCGTTTATACAAACTCTACAAGATTTAGGAAAAGCCGGTACTATAGCGATTTTCCTATTTGGGAATACCTCTTTAAAAGCATTTAATTCCGACCCCAAATTACCTCTCAAAGTACTATCGACTCTCTTGTTAAGAACCAAAATTTCTTCCTCTTCAAATTGCTTCAACACATCTAAAACTCTCCGCTTAGCTACACCTGCTTCAACCGCTCTTGAGTCAGTTGAAACTGCTAGAGAATCATATCCAGAATAATCAGGCAAGTCACACTGATTGATAGCACTTAAGGTTCTTAATTTTAACTTATTTAAAAGAATCGCACTAGCGTTTGCGCCAGTCGAGTCATCACAAATAAATAAGGTTTTTAACATTCCTAGTCCTCTTTTCTAGCACATTTAACGCTGATAAATTCGGTTGATTTCAAATCATAATTTGTCAAATCATAAATATCAAAATCAGTAATTACTACATCGAAATCATTGATATTAAGAATCTTATATAAAGACTTACTAAAAAACTTGGATGAGTCAACTAAAAGAATAGATTTATTAGCACTTTCATAAGCGATTTTTTTCATCTTCATACGGTTGATATCCGGTGTACATAGATTCATTTCGTTATCAACTGAAGATGTTCCTAAAAAAGCAATATCAATATTAAATTCTTTTAACATTTCTTGAGCATAGACATCAGTAACACTACCAGTTTCTTTACCAATCATCCCACCTAAAAAGATAACTTGATTATTTGACAACATCAAGTGAGCTGCAATCCTAATATCATTAGTAATAACTGTTAAATCTTGAGTTGGTAATTTTTGCGCTAATTCAAACGTAGTGGTACCAGCATCTAAGTAAATAATCTTATTGTTTTCTAAAAAAGTAACTGCTTTTCTAGTAATGCATTGCTTGATTTCAGCATTTTCCTCTCGCTTATCGTTATATGCCATTTCTTGTAATAGCACCCGATTCATTAAAGCTCCTCCGTGAGTTCTCTGTAAAAGGTTGTTCTCTTGAAGCTTTTCTAAATCTCTTCTTATAGTCATTTTTGATACATTAAATTTAGTTGCTAATTCTTCAACTGATACATTACCTTTTTCGCTTAAAAGTGAAAGAATTTCCAACTGACGATTGTTACTAATCATAATAGCCTCCTTTGTTTGCTTATGTTTGTTTTTGTTTGTTTTATTTTATCACGAAACAAATTTTATTGCAATAAGAACAACTTATAATTTACGAAAAATAAAAGAAGCGCCTTAAAAAAGCGCTTCTAAAATGAATTATATTTATTTTTTCTTATTTAAAATAAAAAACACAATCACGCCTGCCACCAAAGCAACACCACCAACAATACTACCGATGATTATTCCTAAGTTACTAGACATTGAAAAGTCATATTCAGCATTCATATCGACTACATCTTTGTGAATTACGTAAGTTGAATTAGCTGATAAAGTGATGATATCACCACCAGAATATTCATCAATAACTTCAGTTCCAGCCAATTCGCCATTAACAAGAACGTAATAATTGCCATCGCCTAAAAGTTTAACTTTAACCTCTTTTTCATTGACATTATGGAAAACAACAATTGTTTCAAACTCATCACCACTTGCATTATTAGTGATTTCAAAAGCAATTATGCCGTCCATTTCTTCTTCGATAAATCTTATATTATTTATAATGTTTTGAGTCTCAGCCATTCTAAATGATTCATGAGTTTTTCTTAAAGCAATTAGACCCTTATAATAATTATAAACTTCTTGTGTTGTTTCATCAGTCATTAAATCCCATCTAATTTGGTTTGTTACATCAGGCGACTCATAACTATTATGGTCAAAACCTTCGCCATCAGCTAATGGTTTAGATCTTAAGAGTTCATCACCAGCATGCAAGAATGCAATTCCTTGCGAAGTTAAAACAATTGCGTTAGCTTGTTTTTGTAAAGCCGGAATCAAAGATAAGCGATCTGTCGTTTCTAAAGTTAAATATAATTTATCATGCAAAGTATTATTATCATGAGCTGTCACATAGTTAATAGTTTTGGTTGGAACTGTATGCCAAACTTTTTGTGCTGTAAGATTTGATCCAGTAATTGCAGGATGATTTATACCGCCGACAATACCATATTTTATTCTCATAATGTTATTAGTAGAAAAACCACCTTGGATAAAACCACCTTGATCTCTAGCAAAAACTGAACCCTTAATACCATCTCTTAAATCATCATTGAAAGCACCGACTGTCGACATTTCCGCTAAGTTCATCTTACCGCCTTGAAGTGATGAATCTAAAGGCGATGTCCCACCCATCCATGGTTCTCCATAGACTAAAATCGTCTCATCAATTTCATGTAAAGCTTCTTCTAAAAGAATCATTGTTTCTGTATCGTGAAGTGCCATAAGGTCAAATCTGAATCCAGAAATATTATATTCATAAGCCCAGAATTTAACTGAATCTATCATAAACTTTCTCATCATGACTCGTTCTGAAGCCGTTTCATTACCGGTTCCCGACCCATTGCTAAAAGTACCGCTTGCTGTTTTTCTAAAATAATATCCTGGTACTATCTTTTCAAAGTTTGAATCAGCTGTTAAACCATGATGATTATAAACAACATCCATGTTAATTCTAATATCAGCTTCACCAAATTCCATAATCATTTGTTTTAATTCTCTAACTCTTGATTCTCCATCATATGGATTACTGGAATATGAACCTTCTGGAACATTAAAATTAAGCGGCATATAACCCCAGTTAAATGCATTATAACTTTCATCATCCAACTTGCTTTCATCAACTACACCAAAATCAAAGAATGGTAAGATTTGCACATGAGTTACACCTAAATCAATGATATGATCAAATCCGGTTTTAAAACCTTCATATCTAGTTCCTGTTTCAGTTAATCCTAAGAATTTACCACGATTTGCTTCAGTACCGTTCCAACTTGAATGACTTGTCAAATCTCTAACGTGCAGTTCATAGATAATCGCATCAGTAGCTTTTTCAATAGTATCAGATCTGTTATCGTAAGTAAAACCAGTTGGATTTACCTGTGAAAAATCAACAACCATACCTCTAATGCCATTGACACCTGCGCTCTTAGCATAAGGATCAATTGTTTCATTGGTAACACTACCATTAGTAACACTATACGTATAATAACTACCATGAAGATTTCCTGCTTCTTCATAATAGAATGTTCCTTTAACGTCTTTAACCATATCTATCGTTCTTACCGGAGTGTCAGTTCCACCTAAACTAAGAGGTGTTCCTGTATCATAAATATTAAGTTTTACACTTTGTGAAACTGGTGCCCACACTCTAAAAGTTGTATAAGCTTCTGTGACAACAGCTCCTAAATCATCACCTTCATAACCAAAAGCCGTTTCAAATTCTTCTGAATCATATATACCGTCAAAAGTAACACTATAATCATTAACTGAAGAATCAGATGGGAAAGTTGCTTCGATAGTATATGATTTGGCAAAATCCAAATCATTTGCTAAAGTAACTGTTCCGCTATTTTCATCAATCACTACATTAGTTGTTGCAACTACAACATCATCTTCTTTCACCACAACGCTTGTTTCGTTAATAACTTCAGTTGTAGTAAAGTAGATTACATTTAAATCAGTAAAATAAGCGTTTTTAAACTTAGGACTCTTATCTGGACCTTCAGGATCAGTAAGTGATGTTCCTATTCTTGAATCGCCCTCTACTAGATAAATATGAAATTCACCATTAGCAGTCATTTCAGGAATATCAACAAATCGATCACCGTCAACGTCTTTTTCGACCCAATCGCCTTTTCTTACAATCAAACCTAATCTTGTAATATCAGGAAATGTTTCTTGAACGTCGATTATCGTAACTACCCCGCCATAATTGAACTCATTTCCAGTTTGATCGTCTTCAAATTCAAATGCTTGTCCTTCTAAACTTTCTGGCATGTTTTGCCAACCCCAAATATTCCAGTTATCGTAATCTCCTCCATAACGGTAATAATGGATATAGATTTCGCTAACCGCTTCATCAGCTTTAACATATGAAACAAGTGAAAATGCACTTAAAAACATCAAAACTAAAATTAATAATTTTTTCATTTTTTCCTCCATAAATTATTTCATTTACAATAATATTATATCATATCAATTATGTTTGTAAGGGATTACATTTAAAAAATGAAAACGATAACACATCCAGTAAATTAGGCATTTGTTTTTCGAACACTCCCAAGGCTCTTGCAAACGCTTTTATTAAGTGATAAAATTATGAGTAATATAATATATATATAAAAGGAGAAGGAAAATGAAAAAATTATTACTATCAATGGCACTCGCTATGGTGGTTTTATTCACCGCTGCTGGTTGTGGTGGAAAAGCACCATTAACGATTTGGGTGGGATCCGAATCAGAAGCATTCTATACAGCAAAAATGGAGGAATACAAAGCCTTATACCTAGAAACGACAGGCGAAGAATTCCCTCATGAAGTTGCAGTTAAGGGAGTTGATACAGGTACTGCGGCTTCAACATTCCTAGACGATACTGAAGCTGGCGCTGATATCTTTACTGTTGCTCATGATAATTTAGGTAGATTGATTGCTGGTTCTAGTTCAGTAGCTCCAGTACAATCTCAAGCTTTACTTGATCAAATTCAAAACGAAAATCCTGCTTCATTCTTAGAAGTCATCAAAGGAAATGTCAATGGAACAGAGTACACTTTTGGTATTCCTTATGTTGCTCAATCTTTAGTTCTATATTACAACAAAGCTTTTATAACTGAAACCGAAGCTCAAACTTGGGAAGGTATCTTACAAGCAGCTATCGATAACGACAAACAAGCATTATCACTAGCTGGAACAGATGGTTTCAATAACTCTTTCATCCTTTTAGCTACTGAAGCTGAAACTGGAGATACAAGCTTAAAATTATATGAAAATGGAGTTCAAGAAAACTGTTTTGGTACTGGTGACGATACAATTGCTAAACTTAAATGGGGTCAAAACTTCTTCAATCATTCAAACGGAGCTAAAGCACCAACAGATTCAGGATGGGAAGTTGAACTAAAAGACAAAATCTCAATTTCTTTCATCGGTGGCGCATGGCATTATTCAGCTGCTAAAGCTGCTTTAGGCGATGACTTAGGAATTACAATTCTTCCAACTTTTACAATTGACGCTACTGAAGCTTACGGAGATGCCGTTTCTGGAACAGTATACCAATCAGGTACATTCGCAGATACAAAAGCATTCTTCATGAAAAAAGGTAGTGCTTATCAAGAATATTTAGAAGACATCTTATTATTCCTAACAAGCAAAGATGTTCAAGAAGAATCTTTCGAACAAGTTCAAAACTTACCTGCTTACAAAAACGCAGCTGATGAATTTGCAGCATTCCAAGAAGATACTTTAGATGCTCAGCTAGCTGCAGCTCAAGTAAGAATGTTTGAATTTGGAATTCCACAGCCATTTGGATTCTCAAGTAAATTCAATACTTATTACTATTCAAAAGGCGCTCCTGAATTAATCCTAGAAATCCTAGAAAACCCTGACGGAGATTTAACAACCCATGAAGCAATTCTAGCACAAATGCAAAATGTAGAATCATTATGGAAAACAGGGTTACAACCTGAATAAATAAGTCACTTTTCTAAGGAGATATTATGAGTCAAATTAGCGAAACAAAAAATGAAAAGTCGAGTGAAATATCTCGCTTTTTATCTTTTTTCAAAAATTTAGGAATAAAAATTAAAAATGGTTTTCTTAAATTTGGCAATCGCTTTAAAGATGGTAGTATCGGTACTAAACTCTCACATTTAATTATGGGTTCTGGTAACCTCTATCACAAGCAAATTGCTAAAGGTCTTATCTTTTTAGTGTTACAAATAGCTTTTCTCTTTATCTTCATAACTTCACCTGAAGTTAACTCTACGCCTTTAGGTTTTAAATCAATCATCAACTTCATAACTTTAGGTACTGAAGAAGGAGATATCTTCAATCCAACCGACAACTCGATGTTAATGCTTTTATTCGGAGTAATCGTTTTTGGATTAATCGGTTTATTCTTAGCGGCTTATAGTTCAAATATCAAAAGTTCATATAAAGCTGATTTAGATAAAAGAAAGGGCAAAAAACCAACAACGTTTAAACAAGATATCGAGTTACTTTTAGACGAAAGATTCCATATTGCGATGTTAACTCCAGCGATTATCGGTATTTTAATCTTTACGATTTTACCAACAATCTTTATGATTTTAATCGCTTTTACTAATTTTGATTCCCAACATCCCGCCGGACAAGTTCTCTTTGATTGGGTTGGACTTAAAAACTTTGCGGACATCTTCTCTGGCACTGGTGAAATTTCTGTAAGATTTGGCCCGGTTTTAGGTTGGACTTTAGTGTGGGCTTTCTTTGCCACTTCTACTAACTATATCGGCGGTATCTTACTAGCGCTCTTAATTAATAAAAAAGGCATTAAGCTTAAAAAATTATGGCGTACGGTATTCATTTTAACAATCGCTTTACCACAGTTTATTTCTCTTCTAGCAATGAGAAATTTATTATCAGAATATGGTCCAATTAATGCCATGCTTTTAGAACTGGGATTGACTGATGCACCTATCAGTTTCTTATCGAACGCTGAAAGTGCATGGACTGCGAGAATTACGATTATTGTTATTAATATTTGGATTGGTGTTCCATATACGATGCTAATGACAAGTGGTATTTTAATGAATGTTCCTACAGAACTTTATGAAGCTGCCCAAATTGATGGTGCAACGAAAAAACAGGCATTCTTCAATATTACTATTCCTTACATCTTATTTGTTACCACTCCATATCTAATCACATCATTCATCGGTAACATCACTAGTTTCAATGTCATCTATCTCTTAACCGGAGGTGGACCGGGTGTTCCGGGATATAAAGCTGGGGAAACCGATCTCTTGGTAACCTGGCTCTATAAATTAACAATTGATGAAAGTGAATATAACATTGGTTCAGTAATTGCGATTTTAACCTTTATTATCACTGCTTCTGCAACATTGATTTCTTACCGCAGAAGTAAATCATTTAAAGAGGAGGATGCTTTCCAATGATAAGTACATCAGCTCCAGCTAATAAAGCTGTCGAATCAAATTTAGTAATCGGCAAAAAAGCCAAAGTTCCAAAAAGCGTTAAAGCTTCTAGAAGAACATCATTGATTGTTTCTTATATTCTCCTTGTGGTTCTAACAATAATTTGGTTATATCCAATTCTTTGGATCTTCTTAAATTCAATTCGCGTGGAATACAATTCCTCGAATCAATTAATCGGGATTGTTGTCAGTCATTACTTCCCTAAATCAATCGGTTTAGAAAACTTTAGAAGATTGTTCACAGAAACACTCTTCCCACGTTGGTTCTTAAATACCTTGATGGTAAGTTCTGTTTCTTTTGTTCTATCAACCTTACTGACACTTTCAGTTGCTTATGTTATGAGTAAACTGAAATTCTCCGCAAGAAAGAAATTTTTAAGCATTGCCATCATCCTTGGTTTATTCCCTGGATTCATGTCAATGATTGCTATTTACTACATCTTAAAAGCTTTACAATTAACTCAAACGTTATTTGCACTTATGTTAGTCTATTCAGCTGGTGCCGGACTAGGATTTTATGTTGCCAAAGGCTTCTTTGACATTATTCCTAATTCCTTGTTGGAATCTGCTAGATTAGACGGTGCGACTAACTCGCAAATATTCGCAAAAATTATTTTACCGTTATCTAAACCAATTATTATTTACACAGCACTATTAGCATTTATTGGACCTTGGATGGACTTTATCTTCGCTAGGGTTATCTTAGGCGAAACCAATCGAGAGCTCCATACAGTCGCAGTTGGTTTATACTACATGATTTATGGTGAACGCGTTGACTCTAACGTCTTTACGATGTTTACTGCCGGTTGTGTGGTTGTTGCTATACCAATCGTTACCTTATTCTTATCAATGCAAAGATACTATATTGAAGGAGTTACTGCTGGGGCTGTTAAAGGTTAGAAAGGACGATATTCATGAAAAAAATACTGATTATTGTACTAATGCTTTTATTCAGTTTCACAGCAATGTCATGTAATTCAATGAGAGAATATAAAATTGAAGATCCATTACTTCTTGCTAATCAACCTGATGACTTATACCGCGTCTATTATGAAATCTTTGTCGGTTCTTTTTCCGACAGTAATGACGATGGTATCGGTGATATCAGAGGAATGATTAACCGCTTTGATTATCTTAATGACGGTGACAGCAATAGTGGTAAAAGTTTAGGGATTGAGGGATTATGGTTAATGCCAATCATGCCCTCCCCTAGTTACCATAAATACGATGTAACAAATTATAAAGAAATTGACTCAAAATATGGAACTCTAGAAGAGTTTGAAGAGTTTCTCGATTTAGCTGAAGAAAGAAATGTTTATGTAATAATTGATTTGGTTTTAAATCACACCTCAAACCAACACCCTTGGTTTAAAGCGGCGAAACAAGCTATGGAGGCAAGTGATTTAGATAGTAAATATCTTGATTACTATGTTTTAGTAACTAAAGAGGAAAAAGAACCTGGTAAAATCTATTATCCTTTTACTGGAGAATATTACTACGAAGGCAATTTCTCTTCCAGCATGCCTGAACTTAATCTTGATAGCGTTGATGTAAGAGCAGAAATCGTCGATATCGTCAGTTTTTGGTATGACTTAGGCGTTGATGGTTTCCGATTGGATGCTGCTAAATACCCTTACTTAAATGAAGATGATAAAAATATTGATTTTTGGAATTGGTTTGTCACAGAATGCAAAAACATCAATCCTGATACTTATATTATCGGTGAAGTTTGGTCAGGAGACAGTTTAATCGCTCCATATTACGAATCCTTCAGCAACTTCGATTTCGGGATGTCACAACTTCAAGGTGCTGTTTCCTTGGTTGCTCAAGGTTTAGATGATGTTAATTGGTATGTGTCTTATCTTAACAATTACCGCAATTTAGTTGAAAACTATAATCCGGAAGCAATTCTTACTCCTTTCATCTCCAACCACGATATGAACCGTTCAGCAGGTTATTTAAGTCTAGATGATTATGAAATGCAGATGGCAGCGAATCTTTACATACTGACCTATGGAAATCCTTTCATCTACTACGGTGAAGAAATCGGGATGAAGGGGTCAAGAACGACCGAAATGACAGACGCTAACAAAAGGCTAGCAATGCTTTGGGGCGATAAGGATACAGTTGAAGATCCGATTGGAACTACTTACAATGAAGAAAATCAAACCAACGGTACCGTTAAGTCACAATTAAAAGATTCAGAAAGTCTGTTGAACCATTATAAAAAATTAATAATGATCCGCAAAAGCAATCCCGAAATTGCCAGAGGAACCTATACACCGATCATCTTTAACGGTTATTATTCCTTCGGTGGTTTCCTATCAACATATGAAAATTCAACTGTCGGTGTCTTTCATAATTTAAGCGACGAAGAATTAGTCATTGACTTAAGCAATTACACAAATCATGAATTTGAAACCATCCGCGCATACGTTGGAGTTAACTCCGCCAGTTTAAGCGGTCAAACCTTGACAATTGGCGCTTATACTTCCGTAATTTTAAAATAATAAAAGCGGTTACATCTTTTTTGTGAAAACTGTTAAATCAATTGACACAAAAACATCACAGTGATATAATAATGATAAGTTTTAAATAAAAATTTAAAATATATAAGGAGAGAAAAATGAAGAAATTATTAGTTTTATTATTAGCTTTAGTATTTTCTTTTGGTTTAGTAGCTTGTTCAAGCGAACCATTAGCTAACGCTGAAAAAGATTACTATGCAACTGGTAACTTCAATGGTTGGGATACTGTTGAAGCTGGTAAAATGGTTGCTATCGCTAAAAACGATGACAGAGTTGCATCTATCAAAGGCGAATTAAGTGGAGTTGAATTTTTATATTTATTAGAAGCTACACTTCCTGCTACTGAAGCTGGATGGACAGCAACTTACACTATCGACGGAACTGAAACTACTGTTGACGGAAACTTAACTGTAAAAGTTATTAGAACTACAGCTGGAGATCCAGACGCTAGAGATTGGTGGGCACAAAGTCCTGAATCTGGTGAAATTGTAAACTTAACACCAGAAACATTATACATCCCTCCATTTGTTGAAGAAAACGTTGACGGTGCTGGTGGTTGGAATGACAACCCTATCGCTTTTGAAGCTGGCACATACTACATCGTATTTGCTGAATTCGAAGACGGAGTTAGAGCTTTAGCTTTAATCCCTGTAGTTGCTTAATTAGTTAATTTTAAAAAATAAGACCTAACTTAATTGAAAAGTTAGGCCTTTTTTTTATCTAATATTTTCTAAATCTGGTTTAATTCGTTTCTTTGTCGTCTTTTCATATAAATGAGCGAATGCTAATATGCTTTCATCTGAATATTTATCACCGATAAAGAATAAACTTCTTGGCTCATCATCCACTAAAGCTTTTGCAGGAATACCGATAACCGGATTTCCATAAATAGGTGCGTGCGATGTTCTTTTAACGGAAACTAAGACATCGAGATTGTTTTCCTTAATTAATCTTGAATACTCACCCGCAGTAACTAAAAGCTCTTTTCTAACTTTATGATACTCAGGTTCAGTCAAAGCCCCACTGGTCTTTTCTGAAGCTGTAAAGATACTTTGGCCATACTTTAAGCGGTTTCTCGTATCTTGGTTATTAAAGGTAATCAAATCTTTTAAACTTCTGATATTATCAGGTTTATATTTTGCTAAATAATGGTTTAATTCAACTTTAAAATCATAAATTAAAGTAATATGATTAGGCATATCTTTACTTTCAATTTTTAATTCAACAATTTCGCAACCTTGATTTTTAAAAAGCTTTTTAGCTTCTTCTTCAATACTAAGTTCTTCTTCAGCATAATCCCAATTAGTATACTTGACAAAACCAATCTTGCTTCCTTTAATATCTCGGTTTAAAGCTTTAACAAAATTATAACTTTTCCCTTCAATATTCTTTGTATACAAATCGTCTTCATCATAACCATAAATTTCATCTACTAAAAAAGCACAGTCTTCAATCGATCTGCCTAAAGGTCCAGCAGTATCTTGATGATGAGATATTGGAATGATTCCTGATCTTGAGACCATTCCTATTGTTGGCTTAATCGTCGTGATAGAATTGTTTTTAGCTGGTGCTGTTAAAGATCCATTAGTTTCTGTTCCGATTGATAAAGCAATAAGATTGCTCGCGACAGCTACTGCTGAACCGGTACTTGAACCAAGTGGGTCAATCTTTTTACTATAAGGACTTTTGACTTGACCAAAACGTGATCCATATCCTGAAGGCATATTATCAAAACTCATAAAATAAGCAAATTCACTTAAATTAGCCTTACCTAATATAATTACTCCAGCATCTCTCAGTTTTTTTATAATAAATGCATCTTTAGGTGCGTAGAAATTTTCTAAAGCAATTGAAGAAGCTGAAGTATGCATTTTATCTGCCGTATTAATATTGTCTTTAATGACGATCGGAATACCGTGCAATTTACTTCTTACTTTTCCCTGACTTCTTTCTTTATCCAAGATATCAGCAATTTCATAAACTTCAGGATTAATTTCAGCAATTGAATTTAATTCTGGTCCAGTCTTATCGAACATCATAATTCTCTCAAGATAAAAATCAACTAAATCTCTCGAAGTAAAATCTCCTTTATCCAAACCTAAAATCAACTCTTTAACACTATATTCTTTATCTTTCATCAGCGCCACTCCTTAAAAAACTCTTTTAAATATTCTTTCATAAATTCTATTCTTTGTTCCGCAATTATTCTCGCTTCTGATGTATTCATCAAAGCATCTAAATTAAATAACTTTTGATAGAAATGAGCGATTCCCGAATCATCATCAATTGAATAATCATAAATCTTCCGGTTTATTTTCCCAGTATAGGCAAAACATCTCGCAATGCCAATAGCACCCAATGCGTCTAATCGATCGGCGTCTTGAACAATCTTACCTTCTAAAGTGTGTAATTCACTACCTTTTATTTGACTGGAGTAAGACATGTTATCGATAATATTGGTAACTTGTTCTTTAATTTCATCACTGACATGCTCTTTTAGAAAATCTAATGCTCTGTGGCTATTTTTTGGAGCTATTTTTTTATCATCAACATCATGTAAAATTGCCGCTAAAGAAATAACGTCCAAATCAACATCTTTACCGATAGCTAAATAAAGAGCCATATTATAAACTCTTAAAGCATGACAATAATCGTGTCCAGTACTTTCATCGCTAAGAAGTTCTTTGACATAATCCTTAGCTTTTTCAATTGTTTTTTTCATCATAGTACTCTCTAGCAAGTTTTATATATTTCCTTGAATTTTCAATATTAGCTTCAATCTCTTCTTCAGTTAATTCTCTAATAATTCGCATCGGATTACCCATAACTAAAGTTCGTGGCGGTACTACTTTTCCCGGCGGAACCAAGGTTCCCGCCGCAACTAAAGCATAATCACCGATAACTGCTTTATCAAGAATTATTGACCCCATCCCAATCAAACAATAATTGCCGACAGTAGCCGCGTGAATTATTGCGCTATGCCCAACAGTTACCATTTTACCGATATAAGTCGGCGCATCTGTATTGGTATGAACAACAACATTATCTTGAATATTAGTTCCTTCTTTAATCGTAACTTTAGCCATGTCGCCTCTAATAGTGGCGTTAAACCACATATTGACATCTTTTTCAATTATTACTTCGCCGATAATTTCTGCCCCCAAGTTTAACGCTTCTGAGTCAATCAGCGGTTCATATTTTATATGTTTCATCTTTTCTTATTCACCTACCTTAAAAAGAAATGTATCGTAACCTTTGTAATTTACTACTTGTAAATGCTCGTTATTTCTTAAATCTTCAAACATTTTATCGATATTGCCATATTCTCTTGTTTTCAAAAACGCACTTATTTCAAATTGATTCATTGGATGTCTTCTAATAATCGAAAGAATAGCCTGATAACTATCCGTTATATCAGAATAAAAATCAGGATCAGCCAAGACATCAATATTGATTCCTCCTAGTTCCTTCGAAATTAATTCTAATCGTTCATGACTCGTTGATTTAACTGTTTCAATTGCCGGTGGTCTTACTGGAGAATTAATATAAAGTTTGTCATATTTAATATCTTTTAACAATTCTTTAAAAGCCTTAATTGTTTCATCGGAATCATTATACTCCTTACAAATCATAGTTTCCAACCAAAGTTCTCCAGAAAACTCATGAGAAAATTTAATAAGAGCTTTAACAATATCCTCATAAACTAAAGCTTTATGAGGACGATTTATCTTCTTAAAAGATAATTTGTCATATGCATCTATTGAAGGTAAAACAATATCTGCTTTTAGAGAAGCCTGATAAACTAATTCCTCCGTAAATCTTGTACCATTGGTAATAATCGCAACAGGTATATCAGTCATTTCTTTAATCTGATCAATTAAATCACCTAAATACTCATAAAGCGTTGGTTCGCCTTCACCAACAATTGTAATAACGTCGATTGCTATAATTTTATCTAAAACAGTTTTTAGTTCATTAATTATCGCTTTAACTGAAAATTCACTGACATAATCATTTGTCATTTTATCAGTCAAACCCAACATGCAATAAACGCAAGAAAGGTTGCAAGTCTTCTTACTAATAGGAGAAATTCCTAAAGATTTTCCTAATCTTCTTGAAGGTATCGGTCCATAGACATAATTCATCTTTTTCTTGTCCAAACTTTATATAAACTATCAACTATGTCAGTCGCGACCATACTCACTTCACCACGTTTTACTCTAGCATAATCAGCCGCTATCATATGAACAATAGTTCCTTTAACTGCAGCATTAAACAAGGTTTCATCAACCAAAAAAGCACCAATTATTCCTGACAAAACATCACCAGTTCCTGCAGTAGCTAATCCGGTATTTTTAGCTTGCATTAAATAAGTATATCTTTTTTCCTGTATAATCGAAGTCGCTCCCTTAAGTAAACAAATCATACCGTTTTGTGCTAAACGCCTTAAATGCTTAATCGAATCTTTTCTTATTTCTGATTTATCAAGATTAAGTATTTGACTTAATTCTCCCAGATGCGGTGTAATAATTAAATTATCGTACTTCTTTGAGTAATCAAGGTATTTAAGACCCCCGGCATCAACTACTAATTTTATCTTTGATTCTATCAAATCATCCATTATTTTTTGGTAAAAATCACTTTTATCAATAATGCCAGGTCCAAAAACACACACATCATACTTACTATAATCCAGGTGCTCATTTAACCGGTCATAAATAATTTCAATGTTATATCGGAATATTTCTTCTTCATAGAAAACATCAGCTAAACCTATTCCTGATTTATGTGCAGCTATTGCAGCTAAATTAATCGCACCAGGCATTTTGCTAGAACCGATAAATGCGATTTTGCCATAATCATATTTACTTGAATTATGTGTTCTAAGTCTTGAAATATCAATATCATTATAATCAAGGTAATAGATATCACTATAGCCTTCCAGCAAGCCAAGATCTAATAATTTAATTTCTCCATGGTAATCCAATGCATCATTCAAAAAATTACCTAACTTATAATTACCAATCACACCAGTATACTTTGCTTTTAAAGCTATACCCATCACTTCGCCACTGTCGGGATTAATTCCGCTTGGCAAATCGATTGCATAGACGTTTTTTTGAGCATTATTAATCAAGAATATTAAATCTTTAAATTTTCCAGAAATCTCTTTTTTTAGCCCTATTCCAAATATCCCATCAATGATATGCTTTGATGAAGTAATTTCTTTTTCAATATCTATAAAAGCAATTATCTCGTCTTTCTTTTCGATTTTATCATAGTAATATTTAAATGCTTCAGTTGCTTTCGACTCATTGCCCACGACACTCAAAAAGACATTATACCCCAGTTTTTTTAACTCTTGAAATACCACAATTGCATCGCCACCATTGTTGCCGATGTTTGCTATTACTAAAATTTTTGCATTAACATCAGGCATTACTCTTGATAAAAAATCCTTGGTTAAAACATAACCAACTTGATACATCAAGTCAATTATATTTATTTGTTTTTCTTTACATGTGAGTTCTTCAATCTTTCTAATCTCTTCGGCATAAAAAACTTTTACCATAAAGTTCATCTCCTTAAATTATTAATTTTATCAAATATAAGACTAGCAAATGTCCAGGATAAAATGCATAAAAAAACCATTTAAGTTTGTATCTTCCTGGCTTTGCATTATATAAAAAGATAAAAATAACAGCGGCTAAACTAAACCATTGTATCACAGGGAATTTAGCATACTCTTGATAATTCATAAAAGCTAATAACGGTTGATCAATAAACAATAAATTTAAAAATATTAAATGTAACACATTGGTGACTTTATTTTGATAAATGCCAAAGAAAGCAATCATCAGTACTCCATAAGCACCGTAAGAAAAACCAATTAATTCACTACCAAGCACAATAAATACAACTAATATTTTTAAATAAGGATTTCTATGAAAGAATAAGTATAAACTCAATAATCCAAAAAATAATGTCCACAAAATATTAAAACTTAAAATTAAATTATCACCACTAAAAAGGTAATAAGCAATAATAAATACTTCTAAAACTAAAGCTGACAATCCTAATCTCATCAAGTACTTATTAATATCTTTAGTTTTATGGAAACCTTCTGCGATCATATAAGCAAATAACACAAAAGATATCCTACCAATGATTCTTAAAATAGAATAGAATAAAGTATCTGGTTCTAAAAATATAACTCCGATATGATCAATCACCATCGTTAAAGCGGCAATTATCTTAAATATAAAACGATTCATCTTTTTTAAACTATATCTAAATCAATTTCGACTGGACAATGGTCACTGCCTTCAATCTCATTCAATAATTTAACTTCTTTTATTCTATCTTGAATTCGGTTAGACACAACAAAATAGTCAATTCTCCAGCCCGCATTATTAGCTCTAGCATTAAAGCGATATGACCACCACGTATATTTCACTGTATCAGGATACAAATAACGATAACTATCGGTAAATCCTGCGTCCAAAAGTGCTTGAAACTTAGTTCTTTCTTCAATGGTAAAACCCGGATTCTTCTCATTTGATTTTGGGTTTTTTAAATCTATCTTTTTATGAGCTACATTTAAATCACCACATAAAATCACCGGTTTAACCTGATCTAATCTCGTTAAATAATCTCTAAAATTATCTTCAAATTTCATCCGATAATCAAGTCTTGCTAACTCAGGTTGAGCATTAGGAACATACGTATTCACAAAATAAAAATTATCATATTCTAAAGTAATGATTCGGCCTTCATCGTTATAACCTAAACCATCAATACCATAAACAATCTTTTTCGGTTCTTTTTTAGTATATATTAAAGTACCAGAATAACCCTTTTTATCAGCTGAATTCCAATACTCATGATAACCTTCAAAGTTAAATTCTTTTTGATCTTCTTGCATCTTCGTTTCCTGTATCGCGAAGATATCAGCGTTAACTTGATGGAAGAAATCGTCAAACCCTTTTTTTCTTGCAGCTCTTAAACCATTAACGTTCCAAGTAACAAATTTCATCTACCTCACTCTACCTTTCTAATGCACTTCTTCTTTAATTAAATTATAACATAAAATAAAAAATATTTTGATTATTAGCGTATATTTCCTGTCTGTTTGTTTACAAATACTAATTAATTCATTATAATAGTAATACACTTTAAATCTTATTAAAGGAGATTTGCATGAAAAACACTCATAAAGAGTTGATGCAACTAGCAATTAACGAAGCTAGAACGACGATGAATTTAGACTTTGGCGGACCCTTTGGCGCCCTAATCATCGATGATGCTGGCAAAGTTATCGCTATTTCATCAAACACCGTATTAAAAGATCACGATCCAACAGCTCACGCTGAAATTAACGCTATCCGAAAAGCCACAAAAGCCTTAAATACCCATGACCTAAGCAACTGCACACTCTATACCACAGCTTATCCTTGCCCGATGTGTTTAGGTGCTATTATTTGGGCAAACATCAAAAAAGTTTATTACGGTTGCATCGAAAGCGACGCTGATGAAATTGGTTTTAGAGATGACTTTATCTACAAATTTATTGAAACCAATCGTAAAAACAAAAACATTCTCGAGTTTGAAGAACAAGAACGAGAAACTTGTCTTACCCTTTTCAAAGAATATCAAGAGAAAAACAAAGAATTATATTAAAAGCGCTGAATTTTCAGCGCTTTTCTTTCAATTAAAACCAATGATAATCTATCTCTTCATAAACCAATTCATTGTTTAATCTTTTTGATTCCATAATACTGATTCTATTAGCTTTGACAGTTAAAACATCACTTTTAATCTTACTTAATTCTTCAATAGTCATTTTTACTTTTCTTCCTAAAGTGATGTGAGGAGTAAACTCTGTCGAGTTAACTTCAATTCCCGCTAACTTTAAAGCATTAATCACTTTTAAACGTAACACTTGCAAATTAAAATTAGGTTTTACTTTAAAATGCACTAATCTTTGAGTCGGCGAATTTTTAAAAGAGCTTAAATCATCAATTTCATATTCAAAGACAGAATAATTAATCTTCTTTAAAGCATTACTTACTTTTTTAAGTTGTAACTCATTAATTTCACCAATATAATATAACGTTAAATGCAAATTATCATAATTGGTAAAATTACCTTCATAGTTTTCCTTTAAACTTTCAATATAACTATATAATTTATCTTTAACTAATTTAGGGAATAAAAGAGCAATAAAAATCCTCATGATTTCTTTTATTACTTATTACCCATAGTCATTGCCATTACCGCTTTAGCTGTATGAAGTCTATTTTCTGCCTCTTGATAAACAATTGAATGAATACCATCAATTACACTGTCTTCTACTTCATTACCTCTATCAGCTGGCAAAGCATGCATATAAGACACGTCCTTACTTGCTAAAGCCATCATCTCTTCTGTGCACTTCCATGATTTATAACTTTCCAACAAATCATCAACTACAACGTCACTTTGGTTAGTTACCCATGAACCCCAGTTTTTAGGGATAACAATATCAGCACCCCGGTAAGCTTCAGCCATATCATGAGTTATTCTAAAACTACCACCGTTTTCAAGTGCATTCTTCTTTGCTTTGGCAATCGCCCAATCAGGTAAATCATATCCTTCTGGATAAGCTAGAGTAACATCCATGCCATAACGAGGGAATAACAATATCTGCGTTAACGGTACGCTAATCGGTTTTTTATGAGTAGTAGCGTAGGCCCAAATAATTGAAATCTTAACATTTTTAGTTTCTTTTTTAACTTCTTGGATTGTCATTAAATCCGCTAGTCCTTGCATTGGATGATATAAATCGCATTGTAAATTCATAATCGGAACAGTTGAATTTGCAGCCATTTCTCTTAAGAACCGATTTCCTACGCCCCAAAAACAATTACGACATGCTATTCCATGTCCATAACTAGAAAGAATAACAGCTGTATCCTTAGCACTTTCGCCATGAGCTATTTGCATTTTAGAAGTATCTAAAAAAGTAGCGTGGCCTCCAAGTTGAGCAAGGCCTGATTCCATTGAGTTTCTCGTTCTCGTACTTTGTTCAAAAAACATTAAAAAAGCTGTTTTATTCTTTAAATAAGTTGTATCTTCATTATTATAAAACTGTCTTTTTAATTCTTTTGATACCTCTAATAATTTATCAATTTCTGTTTTAGACCATTCTTCTAATGTAATAAAATGTTTGCCTTTAAATAGTGGTTCCATAAATTTTTTCCTCCTTATTTTATACTTTCTATATAAACGCTTGGAATTGCTGCGTACATTGCGCAAGCCTTCACTAGGTGTTCTTTATAAGTGATTTCATTTGGTGCATGAGCCTGTTCTTCCTCGCCTGGGCCAAAGCCAATACAAGGAATTTTATGTCTTCCCATAATCGAAACTGCATTAGTGGAAAACGTCCATTTATCAACCAAAGGTTTTTTATTAAATAAATGTTCATAAGCATTTACACTCGCCTTACAGACGACATGTTCAGCTGGTAAAACCCAAGTTGGAAAATATGATTTTGTGGGATACACCAAATTCCGATAAGAAGGTCTAGCATAATCATACATTTCAACTTTCGCTCCAGCTTTTTTCACTGATTCTAATTCTTCAATCTCTTTAATGGCATTTAAATAAGTTTCACCATCAGTCAATCTTCTATCAATCGATACTGAACACCCATCAGCGACCGCACATCTTGAAGGTGAAGAATAAAAAATCTCACTGACAGTCAAAGTGCCTTTGCCTAAAAAATCATTATTCATTAATCTCTTATTTAACTGTTCTAGTTCAATCAAGATAGGAGCCATCTTAAAAATAGCATTATCGCCTCTTTCGGGAGCACTACCATGACAAGAAATTCCAGAAGTTGTTACTCTAATTTCCATTCTTCCTCTATGGCCACGGTAGATATTTAAATTAGTCGGTTCAGTTATAACAACAAACTCAGGAATAATCTTTTCTTCTTCAATCAAATACTGCCAGCACAATCCGTCACAATCTTCTTCTTGTACTGTACCAGTGATAAGTAAAGTATATTCATTATCTAAACCTAATTCTTTAATAATTTTACCAGCATAGACCATAGAAGCCATTCCGCCTTCTTGGTCAGAGGCGCCTCTGCCACCAATAATTAAATCATCTTCATAACCTTCGTAAGGATCAAAGTTCCAATTCTTAATTTCACCGATACCAACAGTATCAATATGAGCGTCCATCGCGATTAAATGTTTACCATGACCAATTCTACCGATGATATTACCCATTTTATCGATTCTAACTTCATCAAATCCAACTTTTTCCATCTCTTCTTTGATTCTTAAAATAACTTTTTCTTCATCAGCACTCTCAGACGGAATCTTTATCATATCTCTTAAGAACTTAGTCATATCTTTTTCGTACTTTTTACTTAACTCTAATATCTTATTAAAATCTACTTTCATTTTTATTCCTCACGCATCTTTTTGATTAATTCATCATAATGATGGATTTTTTGATATTCATTATTCCAAAAAGACATATCTTTCATTGAATCTAAATATTCCTTTGAATAACCGAACTTCAACCAATCTTTTTCTTTTTGTTTAAACAATTTTTCTTTTTGACTCACTGAACGATAATCAGCTATATCATCAGTATTTGCTTTCAAAAAAACATCTCTAAACCATCTTCTCAAAACAAAGTCTTCAGTTTCTAAATATCTCTTGTTTAAATCAACTAAGACTGTTTCATATCTGTCAAAACCGTCAGTTGCAATTGTTACAACATTATCATTAGGACCAAGTTTTAATAACTTAGCCATCTTGATTGCTCCCAAAATATTACAAATGCCAGAAACCCCAAACATTTCTCTCATTGCTAAAGCGTCTTTTCTATCCACACCATTTTCAACTAAAATA
The DNA here is from genome assembly GCA_032251215.1 of Candidatus Izemoplasmatales bacterium. Classification (GTDB taxonomy): domain Bacteria; phylum Bacillota_I; class Bacilli_A; order Izemoplasmatales; family Hujiaoplasmataceae; genus UBA2289. Next base: position 15,624 of record JAVVFA010000001.1, on the reverse strand, counting down.
TCAGTACCGTCATGAATTAATTTTAAACCTTGAACTGATTCTTCATCTTTGATAAGGGCAATAAAATCCGTGTTTAAAACATTATGAATCAGGGTACACATCTTATCACCAATACCTTCGATTCGGTGTTGGCCTCTACCGCCATTCATCAACGTAGAACATTCATAAGGTTCCAAAGCAGCTACTTTAGCTTCGGGGAAAACATGCTTGATATGATCACCGGCTGCCAAGGTTCCCGCAGAACCTGGAGCTGAAGCAAAACACGCAATTCGGCCATTTCCTATATCTTTTACAGCTTCTACACAAGCGTTGCCTGTAACGTAACGATGGAAGCGATAATTCGGTAGTAATTCAAATTGTGCCAAGGAACGATTCTTTGGATTCTTCTTTAGTTCAAAAGTTCTTTCCAAAGTTAGAATAACATCCGATTCTGTTCCTGGAGTAAGATCTAACTTCGCTCCATACCTTTCAATCCTCTGATATCTTTCCTTACTCATATTATCTGGCATAATAACAATTGAATCAAATTTCATTAGATTGCAGATATATGAAACTCCTATACCAAAATTACCAGTTGAAGGCCCTAATATCGTATGCTTCCCAGGAATAATTGTTTGATCAACGCAACCTTCGATTAAGGTTGAATATGCGGGACCTACTTTATGTGATCCTGAAGGGAAATATTTACCCAATAAAACAATGATATTGCATTCAACACCGGTTAAGGCTTTTGGTAATAAGATTTTATGAACTTCACCGTCTTCATTTTTCCAATTAATATTAAATAAGTTAATTGGATCTAACTCATTTTCTCTGTTCTTTAATGCTTCTTTTCTAATTTTAAGATCAATATGTGATGGATAAGCCATCTCATCATAGGTTGGTCCAAATGGAATTTTACTCATTAATTAAGTCCTTCTTTCTTGTCTATAATATATCTTTTCAAATCTTCAAGATTGTCACCAAGAAGAATTGGTTCTTCTAAATAGTTTAAAGCATTAGCTGTATCTTTTAAACCGTTGCCAGTAATAATCACTGTCACAGTTTCTAAAGAAGTAATAACATTTAAATTTCTGGCTTTTTTATAGCCAGCATAACTAGCTGCCGCAGCCGGTTCCGCAAAAATCCCTTCAAAACTTCCTAATTCTTTCATAGCTTCCATGATTTCATCGTCACTGACAGCTATATAAGTTCCCTTACTATTAGTTACTGCCTTCAACCCTTTAACAGGATTTCTCGGGATACCTACCGCTATACTGTCAGCGATCGTGTTCTCTTCAACTTCAACTAATTCTCTTTCTTCATTAAAAGCATCATAAAATGGTGAACAACCTTCACTTTGAACTCCTATGATTTTAGGAATGTGTGCAATCATTCCTAACTTAAACAAATCATAAAAACCTTTATAAACCCCACCAATAGTACAACCGTCTCCTACCGAGACAATAACCCAATCAGTCGGTTTAAAATCAAGTTGTTCTGCTATTTCTAAAACTACTGTTTTTTTACCCTCAATTAAGTTTGGATTAATACCTGCGTTGCGGTTATACCAGCTGAAATGCTCAATTGCATCCTTCGAAAGATTGTAAGCTGCTTTATAATCACCCTCAACTTTTATGACAGTAGCTCCGAATGCAAGAAGTTGAGCAAGTTTTCCAAGTGGAGCTCTTTTAGGAACAAAAATCACCGTTTTAAGACCTAACCTACTTGCATTACCAGCAAGTGATGAAGCAGCATTGCCAGTTGAAGAACAAGCAATAATCGTTTTATTAAGTTCCAAAGCTTTGACGCAAGCAATAACACTTGCCCGATCTTTTAAAGATTGAGTAGGATTCATTCCATCATCTTTAAAATATAAAGCCTTTGATTGATATTTATTCTCTAAATGATTACTTCTTAATAGCGGTGTCCAACCAACTTTCAATGTCTTCTTGGTAAACTCTTCTTCGACTGGTAAAAGTGGTAAATAACGCCAAATTGAATAATTATGATTCTTTAGCAAAGAATGCTTATTAAAAACTTTTTTTATCTTTAAATAATCATATTCAATATCTAAAATTCCTTTATCTCCACAATGTGGACAAACAAACATATCCTTATCGTTAGGAAAAAACTCATCACAAAGAGTGCAACGATAGCCTAAAACATAATTCATTATTTATCACCAGCTTCTAATGGTATTATCTTAAATTCTTTGACGTCAAACAAACCTTTATCTGTTATCTTTAAGTCAGGTATAACTGCTAAAGACAAAAATGCAAGTTGTAAGAATGGATCTTCAATGTCTTTACTTACGCCTAACCCTCTAGCATATTTTTCTAACGAAGTTAATTTACTTTCAACATCTTCTAAACTATCTAAAGACATCAATCCGCCAACTTCTAAAGGCAAAAACTCTTTTACTTTACCTTTTGAAGCAACAACTATGCCCCCACCGATATTTTTAATCTGTTTTATTGCCAGTAACATATCAAGATCATTATCGCCGATACAGATAACGTTATGTGAATCATGAGCGATAGTCATCGCAATAGCTCCTGCTTTTAATCCATAACCTTTAACGATTGCTTTACCGATGTTCCCACTGGCAAAATGTCTTTCAATCACACAAAGTTTTAACAAAACTGGATTTTCTTCAGTCAAGAAAATTCCTTTTTTTAATACTACCTTTTCTATCAATTTTTTAGTTGTAACATTATTTTTAACCAAACCAATGACATTAACCAAATCACTATTTAGTTTATATTCCAAATCAATTTTTGTTTCATCAAATTTAACTGTATCAATAACTTTTGAGGTATCAATTTTTGAAGAAGTAAAAAGTGGTTTTTTATTTTCAGCAACTAGTTTACCTTGTTTATATACAGCTTCAACATCAATCTTATCTAAACTTTTAAACAAAACAAAATCAGCTTTTCTTCCCGGAGAAATAGCCCCGACATCTCTTAAATTATAACAATCAGCTATATTTATAGTAGCCATTGATATCGCGCTAATTGGCTCTATCCCATTTTTAATAGCGATATTTATATTATTGTCAATATGACCAGTTCTTCTTATATCCCTTGGATGTAAATCATCAGAACAAAACATGATTCTTTGATAAAACTTAGGATCTAATCCCTTTAACAAATCTCTTACATTCTTGGTCTGTGAACCCTCTCTAAGATGAACATACATCCCTCTTTTAACCTTATCAAGTAATTCTTCAGGAGTTGTACATTCATGATCAGTTTTAATTCCCGCTAAGCAATAGGCGTTTAACTCTTTATCTTTAACTTCAGGTGCATGTCCATCTATCGTTAATTTTTTAAAAGTCTCTAGCTTATCTAAAACTTCTTGTTTTCCATTTATAGTTCCTGGGTAATCCATCATTTCGCCAAGTCCAATAACTTGACTTAGTTTTAAATATTTTTTAATGTCTTTGGCTTCTAATATAGCACCAGTTGTTTCAAATTCAGTTGACGGTACACAAGAAGGAATCATCATATAAACATCTAGTGGTGAATTTTTAGAAGCTTCAAGCATAAAATCAATACCATCCAAGCCTTTGACATTAGCTATCTCATGACAATCAGCCACAACCGCAGTTGTGCCTCTTGGCATTATGGCTAAAGCATAGTTATTAGGTGTAAGCATGCTTGATTCTATATGAACATGACCATCAATAAAACCAGGAGACAGATAATAACCTAAAAGGTCTATTTCTTCTTTTCCCTGATAATCGCCGATTCCAACGATATAACCGTCACAGACAGCTAAATCACCGTTATCAATATCCTTTGTAAAAACATTGATAATCTTAGCATTCTTAATAACTAAATCAGCTAATTCTTCACCCCTAGCCACTGCTAGTAATTTCTTTTTGTCCAAGAAAACACTTCCTTTTTAGTTCAGATTTCTAACAAACTCTCTTAACAAATTAAAAGACACTTCCTTACGATAGACTTTATTTGATCTTTGATCATCAATCGGCAAAATCAATGGATCGTACCAAGAAATAATCAAATCCATCATTTCTTTTATCTCTTCTACTTTTTTCCCAAGCAATTTCTTTTCCAATACCCTGTCTCTAACGACGGTGATATTAACAGCTCCAAAAGCTATTCTAATATCGGTTATCCTATTGTTATAAGTTTGATATGCCCCCGCAAACGATAATTTTGAAATCGCATCGCTCAGTCTCGGTCCAACTTTCTTAAAGTAAGCTTTTTCAAACACAAGCTTTGGGATAATAACTTTAGTGATTAACTCATCACTTTCTAAAGCGATTTTTCTTACACCTTTAATAAAATCCTTGAGAAAAACTCTTCTCGTATTATTAATTGATCTAATTTCAAGCTCTGCGTCCATTAAATAAAGACTTACTAAAGAATCTCCGGCTGGAGAAGCATTACCAATATTACCCGCTAAAGTCGCAGTATGTCTAATTGCCGGAGAAGCCATCTCCAAAATAGTATCTTTCAACAATTTTGGAACTATATCACTCTGCATAATCTTCTCTAAACTTAAAGCCGCACCGATATAAACAAAAGCATCATCTTCATAAATGTTTTTTAGTTCATTAAGATTATTGATGTATAAGACATCATTTCTATAACCGATAGACATTCCTGTATGGGAACGGTTTTGAATTAACATATCCGTTCCACCAGCAACTATTCTAACTTTTCTCTCACTTAAAATTCTTAAACATTCATCCAAATCTTTAGGAATAAATGCTTCTACCATAAGCCATCACCAGCTTTCGCTGCTTCTTTTACTGCTTCAATTATTAAGTTATAACCAGTACAACGACAAAGATTCCCGGAAAGACCGATTTTAATCTCAAAATCGGTTGGATGAGGATTTTTATTCAATAAACTTTCAGTCGCAATAATCATCCCTGGTGTACAAAATCCACATTGTACCCCGCCAGTTTTTGCGTAAGCATCCTTGATAACCTCAAATTTTTTCGTTTTGGAAAAACCTTCAATTGTTATTATTTCTTTTTCAATAATATTAGCTAAAGGCGTGCAACAAGAATTGACGATTTCATGGTTCATTAAAACAGCACAAGCACCACATTCGCCCTCTCCACAACCCTCTTTAGGTCCAGTCAGATTAAAATCATCCCTTAAGACGTCTAATAACCTTCTGTTAGGATCAGTTTCCATTTCAACAAACTGATTGTTAAGTTTAAATTTTATTTTAGCCATTTTTAATCAACTCCATTATGTATTCCGGAGTAACCGGAATCTTGAACACTCGCCTTTTTATCGCCTGTTCAATCGCCTTAGCTACCGCTGGCGCCCCACCGATTAAAGATAATTCACCAACGCCTTTAGCTCCATATGGACCGTAAGCATAAGGATTTTCATAAAGATATGTTTCCATCGGACACATATCCATCGCTGTTGGAATAATATAATCTGTCATATTCTTTTGCATAATCTTACCCTGTTTATGATTCATCACTTCCAAATAACCATAAGCTAATCCTTGGGCTAAACCGCCATCAGCTTGACCGATAACGATTCTTTCATCTATCGCTTTACCAATATCGTAAAAAGACCAACTCTTATTAATCTTTACTTGATAGGTAAATTTATCAACTTCGACTTCAACGACATTAACGCCCCAAGAATAAGCTGGATAAGCATCACCCTTAAACTTTTCTTCATCATATTTTATATATGAAGGCTGTTCGTATTCCTTTTCAACTATGAACTTTTCTTCCGCCCATCTTTTCTTTACTTCTACAGTTGCTCTTGCGACTAAACCACCAACAATCATCATTGTTCTCGAAGCTACTGTCGGTCCAGAGTCAGGGACTGCGTCAGTATCAGGATTATTGAAAATTACTTGTTCGATATCGATATTCAAAATATTCGCAACTAATTTTCTAAAAGTAGTTTTAACACCTTGTCCCATATCAACTGCCGCAATCAATATTTCAACTGTTTCAAATACTTTTTTTAATCTTACCTTAGCCTTTATGATATTCTTTTCACCAGAACCAGTGAAACCACAACCATGGAAAAACCAACTCATGCCAATACCTTTATAACTATCTAGAGCATCATACTTTGTACGTTTTTCTTGATAATTAGAAACTTCCATCGCTTTTTTAATCATTAGAGGCATTAAAACCGGATCTCTGAATATCCCCATAGTTGAAGTATAATCTCCTTGTTTTGCGAGAATATCTTTTTTAAACTCCAAAGGATTAACTTTAAGTTCTAAGGCTACGTGTTCAATGAACATTTCTATCGCAAAAAACATTTGTGGTGCGCCAAAACCTCTAAAAGCTCCATTTGGGACAGTATTAGTTCTAAACACATCTCCAGATATATCCAAATGTTCAATTGTATAAACGCCAGTACAAGCAATTAAAGCTCTCGATAAAACAACGCCACTAAGTCCGATATTAGCCCCGCCATCAATTCCCACATCTGCGCTTAAAGCATAAATTTTATTATCTTTAATCGCCGCTTTAAAATGAACTCTCGAAGGATGTCTTTTTGTCGTAACCAACATATCTTCTTCTCGTTCATAAATCAATTGAATCGGTTTTTTAATCTTCTTTAAAGCCACAGCTAATTGACAACCGATTAAAGAAGGAAATTCTTCTTTCCCGCCAAAAGCTCCACCAACATTTGCTTGAATAATTCTAACATTTTGTTCTCTTTCTCCCAAGGCTTGAACAACAGCTTTTTTTACATAATAAGGACATTGAATTGAGCCGATTAGAGTAACCTTCTCTTTATCCATATAACCGATAAAACCTTGCGGTTCAATATAAGCTTGTTCCTGATAAGAAGTTTCATAATTAAATTCAATAATCTTCTTACCTGAAAAAGCTCTCTTGCCTTCACCCTTATCAAAATGATAATGAACAACACTATCGGTCCAATCAAAAAGCGGTTCATCTTCTTGATAGACGATATGTACGGCTTCAATTAATTTACTTAAAACATTCTTATCAGGTCCAATCAAAAGGGCAATCGGTTCATAAAGATAAGTAATTTCTTTTTCAGTAAAAACAGGCATATCATTAAAGATAACTTTAACAATATTTTGTCCAGGAATGTCCCTGTAATCAACGACAAAATATCCTTCTGGTAAAAGAGGATATTCAATATTCAATATTTTTCCTTTAACAATCTTCGCTCTTACAGTAAAAGCATACAACATCCCTTCAAGTTTTATGTCAGCGACATACTTAGCTTGACCAGATGTTTTTTCATCATTATCAACTTTATTAATTGATGTCGATATATCCTTCATGTTCAACTCACCTCTTTATTTAAAACTTATCGCTCCTGTTGGACATTTTGCGATGCATAGACCGCATTCAAAGCACTTATCAGGATTAAAAGTAATCACTCCTGGATAATCAATCGCAAAATAAGGACAGATTTTTTGACATAACATACAATCGATACATTTATCCTTATCCAGTACCGGTAAAGATTGTTTATAAACGATATTCTTTGTTAAACCGTGATTTACAATTTCTTCAATACTTGTAAAACCATACTTTTCTAAAGCAATTGGTAAATCTTTAATAATTTTAGAATAAAGTTCTTTTCCCTGTAAAAGCGCAGCTGACAACATCTGTACACCACTGGCTCCAGCTAAAAGAAATTCTAAAACATCGTCAGCGCTTTTAATACCGCCAACGCCTATAACAGTCAAAGATGGTTCAGCTTGTTTGATTTTGTAAACAGTAGCTAAAGCAATTGGCTTAATTGCTGGTCCACTCGTCCAAACAAAACCTTTTTCATTACCATAGATAATTTTTCTTGTTTTAAGATCAATCTTCATTGTCGGGCCTAAAGAATTTATCGCCACTACTCCATTAGCTCCTGCTTCTTTAATCGCTCTCGCAAAACCTTCAGGATCAGGAATATGTGGACTTATTTTCATATAAATCGGTTTTTTAGTATTTTTACGAATCGCTTTAACAGTATCCTTAATAACATCTAAATTAGTCCCAACATAATGAGTAGATATTTCAAAAGCATCAGCGAACTCTTCGACCTTTGGCACTAAAAATTCCATATCCTCTTTTGAATAACCTAAACTAACAATCAAAGGGCGATCTTTTATCTTAACAAACTCAGGCAATATTTCTTCAATCCAAGTCTTATAACTAATCTCACTCCATAACTCAGAATTCATAATAAAAGTCTTATCACCATAAATACATGGTTTAGGGATATGCGGTAATTCTTTGGATATCGTTTTAGTGACAATCGCTCCACAACCTTGATTGACTAAAAACTTCAACTTTTCTAAATCGCCATTCAGCGGACCTGCCGCAGGCATTAAAGGATTACTTAACTTTAAACCGTCGAAACTAGTATTTAAATTCAATCTTCTTACCTTCCTTCTCTAACTTCTCCCAAAGTTTGTTGGCTTCAAGAAGAGCTTCTTTATATGAATTGTCATAATTTTCGATAAACTGATAATTATCAATCAACAACTTGCCACTAGCGAAAATACTTTTAGGTTTTAATCCCGGATAAACGCCAAAGAAGATGTGACCAAAAACGTTATTCTCATTCATTAAAGTAAATGGTTTATAATCAACAATTAAAATATCAGCTTCGCTTCCTTTTTTAAAAACCCCTAAGTTCGTTCCTAATAACATATTGGTATAATCATATGTATTGTTAATGATGCTTTTTAAATCTTCCAAAGAAAAACCGATTGGTGAAGCTGTCTTTAAATGACTTAAATAATAGATATTTAAATACTCCATGGCTTGAGATGGAATCAAACCATCATTCCCACTAATCACCCTAATACCCTTATCTAAGAACTTCTTAATTTGTGAAATACCAACAGCGTTATTCAAATTAGAAGTTACATTAACCGCAATCGTTGCGTTATATTTTTTTATGATATCCATTTCGACTTCATTAATATGGGTACAATGAACTAATAATGCTTTATCGTTTAGCAAACCAAACTTCTCTAATCTTTCAACGACTCTCATACCGTAATTCTTTATACATTCTTCTTCATCCATCAAACTTTCAGCTACATGAATATGAATACCGTTACCATCTAAATCATCTTTGATTTTAATTAAACTCGCATCGCTTAATGATAATGAAGCATGCATCCCCATCAAACCAGTTGTTATACTGTTTTGATGATTTTTGATGTAATTAACGTTTTCTAAAATACCTTTTTTAACATTAAACCGGTCGCTCACTTCAAAAGCAAGAATACTTCTTAATCCTAACCTATCATTCAAAGCTTTTTTTATTGTTTCTAAACTTCCATCAACTTCAAATGAAGCATGATGATCTATCAATGTCGTTGTCCCCATTTTTAATTGGTCCAACCCACCCATGAGTGCAGAATAATATATCATATCCTTATCAAGAAAACGATCAACTTTCCACCATAATTGTTCTAATATTTCAACAAAATTCTTCGGATTAAACTCTAAATTTAAACCTCTGGCAAAGGTTGAATATAAATGTGTATGACCAGTCACAAATCCCGGAATAACGAGATTTCCAGATACATCAATCTCAGAATAATTTTTGTTAATATAATTAATCATTTTTCCGACTTCTACTACAAAATCATCAAAGATAAGATAGCCATTATCAAGATAATTTTTATAATCATAAATTTTAGCATTAATTATTGAATACATTAATCTTCACCCCTAAACTTTCATAGCTACAGCTTTAACAAACTTACCGTTCTTAATCACAAATTCGCCCCTGTTCATGGTATAAAGAACAGCACCTGATCTTTTAAAGTTTTCATATAAATTATAATCCGTAGCCCCATGACTTTCAGCGATAAAGTTATCATATAATTCATAGACAAATAAACTTGCAAGCTTTCCTACCTTTATTTCACCCTTAAAGCTTAAGTTAGGGTACAATGATGCAATATTCTTACTCATCTTATTAATTGAATCTTCTTTATATAGTTCATACATCATATCGAAAGAAAATTCTATTCCGCCAATACCCAAAGGAATGTCCTTTAAAAATTTCTGTTCCTTATCTTTTTTATTAAAAGCACAATGATCAGTACCAATTGAAAAGACATCATTAAATTGATCTTTTAGAAGCGTTCTTTCCTTTCTCGTTCTTAAAGGTGGCGCTAAAGTAAATAACTGTCCATCGCACTTTTCTAAAAAATCATTGGTAAACAGAAAATAGTGCGGACAACTTTCCACAAAGAACTTTTTATTTAATATATGTGAAAATTCACTCTTAAGTCTTTCTAAAGTATGGCCGCTGCTCAAATGAACCATATATAAATAACCACCATATTTATCAACATAACCAGCAAGTTTCAAAGCTTCTTTCGTTTCTGAGATTGAAGGTCTTGATTTTAAAAGGCAGTTATATTTATAATTTGGATTTAAATCAATCAAATTATCATTTTCAATATGCGCTAACAATAAAAATTTATACTTTTCTGAAAGCTTTAAAAGTTCAATAATTTCATTATCAAAAGTTCTTCTACCGCTATCAGAATAAGTAGTAAAAAGTTTTAAAGAATTAATATTCAACTCTTTCATCTTTAAAACAAATTCTTCTAAATCACACTTAGGATCTTTAATAGTCGCATGAAAACTATAATCAATCACTGAATCTTTAGCCTCTACAAGTCTTCTTTCATAAGCTTTAACTAAGTCTTCAACATTATCCACTGGATCAAGAAAGTCAATAATTGTTGTAATCCCGCCATAAGCAGCTTGTAAAGTTCCATAATAGAAATCATCACGCGAATAAATATGACCTAAATTAAGGTGAAAATGAACATGAGGATCAATCAATCCCGGAATAACCAAAGCATTATTAACGTCAAAACTCTCTTTAGCCGTAAACAAAGCATCATCAACTTTAGTGATGATATCTTTTTTGATATAGATATTAGTTTTCTTGAATTTACCGTCTAGGTAAACTTGTCCGTTAATAATTCTTTTATCAAACACGCTTTCTTCAACTCCTTAGATAATTACCTTGTCTTTAATCTGATATTTCTCTAAGACTCTATCCAATAAATCAACTCTTACAACTAAACATAAGTCTATTTCTTTTTTAAGTAACTTTACTAATACTTTATGAAACCCATTTTCTTCAAGTTCTAACAAACTAATCTCATCAAGGTAAATTGGACTTACTCCTCTTTTTGAAAAATCTTCTACTTCTTTTTCAACATATTCAAAAGCCGATTTAAAGAAGTGATAAGGACCTAATTGGTAAATTACATCTTCAATCCCTTTATCATAGATATCTCTTCTAATAAAAGGAATTTCTTTCTTGTTTGAAAGTTGAACTAAATCATAACCCATTACTAAATCATTTTTCATAATTTTTTTGGCAATAAAACCATCGCCCAGATGATCTTTGTTATAAAGTTCAAGTAATCTTGTTGATTTATAAGAATTAATCTTTCCAGTAACAATCTTTACCATCTAAGATCTCCCGCATATGTTTATGCCCTGTTTTATCATAAGAAATAGCTAGTATTTCCGCACTGATTGATATGGCAATTTCTTCCGGTGTCATTCCACCAATATCAAGACCAATCGGCGAGTAAAAAAAACTTAAATCAATATCTTTACCAAAAGTTTCATAAGTTGACTTTAAATAACCTCTAATCTTATCAGGTGAACAAAGCATACCTAAATATCTTGGCTTTATCTTCTTTTCCAAGATTTTATTTATAACATGATAATCATACCTATGACTTGGAGTACAGACAATAATATAATCCCCATCTTTGATAATATCTTTTTCAATAAATGGCACAAAAGCTTCATTGGCTAGAACATCAGCGTTAGTAATCTTATCAATTATATCCTTTCTCTTATCGATAACCGTCACATGAAAGTTCATCGTTTTTAAGACATTTACCAAAGCTTGACCAACATGACCACCACCAAAAATGTAAATTGTCGCCTTAGGACCGATATACTCATAAAACAAAGTCACAACCCCACCGCAAACCATCGGTAAAGTTTTTGATTCAGGCATAACTTTGCCTTCATCCAAAACATAAGTTTCTAACAAACTTTCTCTCTTTTCCAATAATTCTTTAGATTTTTTCTGTGCATAAAACTCAATCGCTCCCCCGCCGACAGTTCCAATACTATTACCGTCAGGAAGAACAATCATTTTTTTACCCACTTCTACTGGTCCAGCACCCTCTTTTTCAACAGCTGTCACGGCTATAAGAGCGATATTCTTTTGTTTGTACTCATTGATTAATTTAAAAATATCCATTTATTCACCTAGAATTTCACTAAAGTCAAAAATACCGCGATTGCTAAAAGCACAGTTGAAACAACTGGGTTAATTCGCATGCGATTTATCTTATCCATTACTTTTATCTGATTAGTCGCAAACAATAAAACAATTGCTAAAGCAGCTGAAATTAATCCTTCAATCACGATAAAACTAAAAGCAGGATCAAAAGAAGCAATTCTAAAATCAATAAAACCATTAGTAACTGCATTAAACAAATAATAACCAACCATTCCTAAACGCCAAGTAACGCTAACAAAAGCAATAGCAGATACTTTATTAAAAGGTTTATCGGAAGTCAAAATCGGTATTACCGCAAATACTAATAAACTTTGTAAAAACATCGCAATCATCGGATTGATTGTTTTTGCCGGTGGTAACATTGGTAAAAACAAATTTGTTGCTTTAATTAAGATCGCAACAATTCCCACAAACATAATTGCTTTTCTTGATTCAATACTTTGATGTGCTTTATACAAGACAAGCATAACCAAAGGAAACATCAAACTTCCAGCAATAAGAGCTGGTAAAAGGTGTAGTGCATAACCTAAAGTTGCTTCTATAATTCCCCAGACAGCTCCAAAGAAGATAATTTTAAATACTAATTCCCATCGCTTATTCATTATTTTTTCTCCTCATCTCTTTAAATATTTTTTCAGAAGTAATAGGTAAATCTTTTATTCTTATTCCTAAAGCATTATCCACAGCATTGGCTAAAGCTGCTGGTGGAGTATCAATGCCAATTTCTCCAACTGACTTAGCTCCAAAAGGACCGCTTGCTTCATAACTATCAACAAATATTGTCGTTAGTTTCTTAACATCTAATCTTGTCGGTATTTTATAGTTCAACATATCACCAGATATCAATTTTCCGTTTTTAGCGTAAATCACATCTTCAAAATGCGCCATGCCTAAACCTTGTATTATCGCTCCATCGACTTGACCCTTAGCTAACATCGGATTAATTGTCGTTCCACAATCAACTACACTAACATAATGGAGGATATCAATCTCAAAAGTTTCTTTATCGATTTCAATTTCGATAAAGCCTGCCATAAATGGCGGTGGTGATTTATGGCCAACATAACTTGAAGTAACTTGAAGTTGCTTTTGTTCATGAGAATAAGTTATTTGATTAGAAAATTCAACTAAACTCATTTCTTTTTCAGTATTATCAACCTTAAATGTTTCACCGTCAAAATTAACATCTTCAACCTTAACATCAAAGATTTTCGCAGCTTCAATAAGCATTTGTTCTTTTAATTCTTTAGCTGCTCTTTTAACGGCATTACCACTGACATAAGTGGTACTAGAAGCATAGGCGCCAACATCAAATGGGGTAAGGTCAGTATCAGAAGAATAAATAATAACTTTTTCAACGTCAATCATTAATTCTTCTGCGGCGATTTGTGTCAAAACAGTATCACTACCTTGACCGATTTCCGTCGCTCCTACCATCAAATTATAAAAACCATCATCATTTAGTTTAATTGTTGCACTACCCATATCAATATAAGGAATACCACTACCCTGCATCGCTATCGCCATGCCGACTGATCTGATTTTGTCTTCAGTCTCGATTCTTGGATATTTGTTTTTCCAATCAATCAGTTTCATTCCTCTTTCAACGCATTCTTCCAACTTACATGTTTCCATGTTCATTGCCGTTCCAGCAGTACCTTCACCCATAATCGCAAATATCGGTGAAGTTTCTTTTTCCTTCATCATGTTTTTCTGTCTAAAGGCAATCGGATTCATCTTCATTTTTTTACATAAGATATCAACAGCACTTTCCAAAGCGAAATTTCCTTGAATAGCTCCATATCCTCTAAAAGCTCCTGCTGGCGTATGGTTAGTATAAACGATATCACCAGCGAATCTAACTGAATCAACCTTATTATATAAAGGTAATACCTTAGAACCAGTAACCATAAAAACAGTTAAAGCATGCTCACCATAAGCACCAGTATCAGACAATCCAAAACAATCAATTGCTTTTAAATCACCTTCTTTATCAGCGCCTAAAGCTATATCTATTCGCATCGGATGACGTGAATACGTCGATTCAAAAACTTCTTTTCTTGTATAAATCATCTTTGCTGGTTTACCGGTTTTATAGGTTACGTAAGCGACAAGCATTTCACCATGAATTGCCTGCTTTCCGCCAAATCCCCCACCAACTCTCGGTTTAATAACCCTAATTTTCGACATCGGTATTTCTAAACCTTGAGAGATAATTCTTCTTACGTGGAAAGGTGTTTGCGTTGCACTATAGATTAGTATTCTATTCATGTAATCCATTCTTGCATTAACTGTATGTGGTTCCATCATCACATGAGCTTGTGCTTGGGTATAGAAGGTTTCTTTTATAACATAATCACAAGCGTCTAAAGTCTTTTTAACATCACCGATTTCCATTCCATAACTAGCCGCAATGTTTCTCTTCGGTTTAAATCCAATATCAAACATCTCATGGATTTCTGGCTCTGGATGGATTATCACCAAATTGTCTTTAGCTTTTTCAAAATCTAAAACAGGTTCTAATATCTCATATTCAACTTTTATTAAATCCAAAGCTTTTTGACATACTTCATCACTAACACCAACTACTGCTAGAACTTCATCGCCAATATATCTTACATATTCATCCAAAACAAATTTATCGTGCGGTGAAGGTTCAGGATATCCTTGACCAGCTCTAGTAAATGGAATCCTCTTAAAATCCTTATGTGTTAAAATCATTTCAACACCAGTAAGTTTTTTAGCTTCTATATCATCAATCTTAATAATCTTTGCATACGAATGCGGCGAGCGTAAAACTTTAACAATCAAAGAATTTTTTTCGGCAAAATCATCAGTATAAGCTTTTCTACCCTTCATTATTCCAAGTCCGTCAACGGACTTGACTAAAGTATTAACTACTTTCATAATTCATCACCTAAATATCTTTTTATCGCTTCATGTTGAGCAACATAGCCTGTGCATCTACATAAATTACCAACTAAATATTTTTTTATTTCTTCTTCGTTTGCTTCCTTATTCTCTAATTTTAAAGAGTATACAGTCAAAGCCATTGAAGGATTGCAAAAACCACATTGATCAGCTCCTAACTCACCAAAATGTTTAGCTAATTTCTCAACTTCTTTTTCTATCCCTTCAACTGTTGTTATTGCTCGATCCTCGCATCTAATAGCTAAGACAGAACAAGAAGGAACTGGTTTACCATCAAGTAAAACAGTACAGACACCACAACTAGTATTGTCACAACCTCTTCTAACGCTAGGGTAATCATTTCTTCGTAAAACATCTAATAAATATTCATTTTCTTGAATAAGAAAAGTCTTAT